>JADFPO010000045.1 GCA_022562295.1 Gemmatimonadota bacterium | reverse complement strand
TTTGCCCATACAAAAGCCCCCTCACACCGAGGGGGCTTCTAAGTCGTTGATTTATAAGGACGGAGGGCCGGGGATTCGAACCCCGAAGCGCTCGCGCGCGGCGGTTTTCAAGACCGCTGCCTTACCAATTAGGTCTAGCCCTCCCGAGGTCGCAACTTAATGTGCAAGCAGTAGTTGCCCAAGCGCCAGCGGATGCGAGATGGCACGCGGCGCGGGCGCTGTGGGGATTTTTGACGTGACTCGGCACCACCCTCACGCCTCTGTTAACATCCTACTGGGCAGACTTCGAGAAGCACTTTCGCCCGCCATGCGCTTGCGACCCTGGTTGCGTCTTCCTTGAAGTACGCCTCCGGTGCGTGCTTCAAGTACCACATGGTCATGTAGGATGTCGTGTGGCCCAGGAGTTTCTGCAAGCGCACGATTGGGACGCCCGCTTGTGCAGCGGCGACGCCGAAGCTGTGGCAACGTCGTGGATCGCTGCGTTAGGTCGTGGTTTCTCAAAACCGTTATGCAGCCCGGCGCGTAGGCAGAGCTTTTGCCATACGTCACGCGCCCTATCGTAGTCGTGACGCACCTACTTTGAGAGACAGACAACAAAAACGATGGTAGTTGCAGTGATGGCAGCTAGAGTGCGAATGGTGTGGAACCGCATCCATGGTGTGCCTGGTCTTTGGAATTCTTTTCTTATTCTGTCGGCTTCTGTTTCGGATAGCTTATTTGCATCAATTTTTGCAAGTTTGTTATTCAAAGGGATATTTCCAGCCACCGTAACGCCATCACATCCGAAGATTTGTATTACCGAAGCGCCTAGCAGCCAGGCAAACTGCGGTTCCCCCCAATGCAGAAAAGCCGCCAAAGGGAGTAGGACGACGGGGCCAAAAAAGCTTAGAAAGAAGACGGGGTTTTCAATCTTAACATTTATTGCCTGCATCATAGAAATGTGTGCAGTGCCGTTAATGCTACGAAGTGCTGGAACTATATCAACGCTAAAATCGTACAACAGTCCAGCATGGAGAGCCGTTAAAACTCCTCCCACGACAAGTACTACGTTTTCAAAAGTCATGTCCGTGTATTTCTCGAACCAGTTTTCAGACCGGTCGGTCGCTTAGGGATGTCTGAACGCCAACACCGGTCAAGTGGAGTCACCCGGCCCGATCGCGTTCCTCGACCGGACCTCCGAGAGCAAGCGCTCGGTGAAATCCGCGCGCTCGTGGAGCCCCATGATAGTTCCTTCCCTTCCCGGCGGGGACGTCGCACGCTCGTCCGGGAACGACGACCGCGACGCGACGATTCGTAAGAACTAAAGGGAGGTGAGACGGGCCAGTCTTGTCGCCGGCTCATCGCCCATCGCCGTAGATCTCCGCATGTGGGAACGTCAACGCGAACCCGTACCATCGCGTGAAAATCTGCAGTGGCCTAGCGGCCTCTACCCGGCTGCCATCGGGATCGTACAGGACGCTCCCCTCGACATACTGGCCGTTGGTCATTCGGAGAACGTCATCGTCCCACCACACGCTATCGGCGTCAGCATAGAATGCTGACAGGACATACGAAGACGGGTCGAGAAACACCAACGTCCGCCGTCCTTGAAATGTGTCGAGGACCGCTCTGTCTTCCGCCACGATCCGCTCATACGAGTAATACCGCGCCTCTTCACCGTGCCAGATCCCCATGCCGATGTCCATGGTCGGAAGTCGAGTATCTTCCTCTTCGACAGTCGAGCGAAACATTCTCGAAAGCCGCCCACCGACTCGGGAGAGCAAACTGCGGATCCCCATGTCTTCATCGGTCCGTAGAGTACGATCCGACAGCGCTATGAGAGCATCGGGATTGTTCGCCAAGACCTGACCCGCTCTGGAGTGGAGAAGATTCGCGACCTCTAACACGGTACCCACCTGCGGTCCGTACACAGCCGCGCCTGTCACGTGGTCCCAATAGGTTCCGGTTTCTTCATCCCGCATCAAAAACAATCCATCGTAGAGCCCATGCTCCGCGAAGGTGTGCACCACGCCGTCGATGCTTGGAGCCACCCTGACTCCTGAGTTGCACACCACTCAGAAGGTCACCATCCACGGCTCACCGTTCATCTCACCTTGGGCGACGTGATGGTACGCCATTTGGCTGGAGACCAATACCAACGTCGACCCACCGGCTTCGAATACCAGAACAGGCGTATCATCGGAGATGTCACCCGCGCGACGGGTATCGCCCAGCGATCGCCACTCTGGATTTCTAAGGGGAACAAAGTTGGGAGCCTTCCAAAAGATCGCTCGATTGGTGTCGAAGCCCTCTCTTGTGGGCATGGTTGGGTCCGCATCGACCGTTGCAGGCATTTGCGCCCGCCCGACGCCCGGCGAGAGCGCAGTGCCGGTGAGCATCATGATCGTGACGAAACGCATAAGTCCCCCTTGAGAGAACGATGGTCTTCGACCGTATGAGTTAGCTACCGCCGCCAAACACCTGGGCGAAGTCGGTGGCGAACTGCTCGAAGGAGCGAGCCGGGTGACCTGTGAGGGTCAACACCGTATCCGAAACGCTGTCCGCAAAGCCCTCAACGAAGCCTTCACTTAGCTCAGTGTAGCCCTTGGCAATCCACTCCGGAATACCCATGCCTACCATGGACTCAATCGCTGCCTCGCCTGGCACACTAACGTATTTGACATCCTTGCCGAGCACTTTCGAGAACGTGCGAGCGACATCGTGAAACGAAATCGACGCCGGACCTGTAAGGATATACGTATTTCCCTCATGGCCGCTACTCTAACAGAAGAAATTGAGAAGCTCATCATTCACTACCTGCGGCCGATCCGCCGCGAGCGCATGTCCAGCATCCGGGATCACACTCACCTTGATGGAAGGGGCCACTGACTGAACCCGCGCCGCGGCCTTCGCTGTGTCGTAGATGACATCATCCCGTCCAAGTAGCAGCAGTGTCCTCGGCGGCAGTCGAGACAGGTCGCCGTCGGAGATGACGGGAACGTAGTGCGGGTTCGGCCGTTGCGCCCTCCAGCGAATTAGGAAGCTCTCAAAGGCCGACTCGGGCGGCTCGGTGGAATTCGGAGACGAGAGATACTTACGGAAGCTACGCAGCACAGAGGGCCTGGGAACTGCGGCCGCCAGAATCCACCGAACCACAAACCAGACTCGCATTCGCTGCAGACTGGCAGGCGCGATGAGTGCAAGCCGATCGACTTTGTCCGGAAATCGGAGAGCGAATCGGTGGGCAAGCCACCCACCAAGCGATGCGCCACACACCGAAGGGCGATCAAGACCAAGGCCGTCGACGACCTCGGCCAACCAATAGGCATGGTCGTCTGACTTGTACGTGGGTCGAGTCCCGGCACTTTTCCCCAAGTCACCGATAACGTCGGGGGCGAAGAGCCGTAGTCCGCGTGCCAGACTGGCTACATTTGGTGCCCACGCGGTCGCGTTTCCGACCGCACCGTGGAGAAGGACCAAGGGAGGAGCCTCCGGAGGTCCGCATACGACCACGTGAGTCTGGCCGAAGCTCGTGTCGATGAACTTGGTCTCGTACGTGACGGGCCATCGAGAAAGTGCGTCGTCATAAGCCGCAAGGACGGCCGCCCGCGCTTGCTCTGACCTATAGGCAGACTGGCGTTCCATACGACCTGGTCCGAGATCCCGTCAGGCCGCTCCGCCTACGTCGAGAAACCAATCGAGCGCCGACTCGCTGATCGCGGCTGGAACCTCGTGTCCCCCATCAAATTCCTCGTAGGTAACGTCGTAGCCGGCATCCCGAAGTAGGGGTACCGTGGTATTGCGAGAGTCGGTCACGGGGATGATGCCGTCAGACAGGCCATGGGAGACGTAGATCTTCGGCTTCCCCACAGTCGGAGGAGCGGATGCTAGAAAGCCCGGCGAGTAGCCCACTAGGTGACCGAAGAGGTCCCCGTTGGAGACGCCAAGAGAAAGCGCGTACGATGCGCCGTCCGAGAACCCTCCAAGCGCGATCCGTGACGGGTCGATCCGGCACCGGTCGAACGTGTGCTGTAATGCGCGATCGAGGTATTCGACGTCCGGTCCGAACGCGCCGAGCACGATCAGATCCCACGTGTCGTCACGGGAGTCGGGTGCCAGGAAGATCATGCCTCGCTCTTCCGCGCGCGCATGATAGCTCTGCCAGTTATCAGACGACCCACCAGCGCCGTGGAGCGCGACAAAAAGAGGGGCCGGGACATCGGGAGAGTAACTCTCCGGAACGTACAGCCGCGCGTCGGCACCGTCGACATCGCTGAGCCCGATCTTGGGGCTGACGGTCGGCACCCCGGGTCGAGAGTTGAGCCGCGGGCCGGATCTCTCCGACTCGGTCGGTGACCCACAGCCGAAGACCATCGGAGCAGCGAGCACGCTCAGACTGCATCTCACGAAGTTGCGCCGGGACACGTCACCGGCCGACAAGCCTTCTGTACTGGAACCATCGACATTCACAGAGCAATCCTCCCGGGTCTTAAGGTAATCAGCGGCGACTCAACGGCGCGGCTTCAGCTCGCTGCGATCCAGCACCCTGCCTGGCAGCCGTCGCGTCAACGTGCCGTTGTCCACCGTGAATTCGCCGTTGACCATGACGTACGGTATGCCCTCCGGGAGTTCGCCCGGCGAGAGAATGGTCGCGCGATCCTGCACGGTCTCGAAATCGAAGATGACGAGGTCCGCCGCCGCGCCCTCGCGGATGACGCCGCGGTCGGTCAGGCCGATAATCTGCGCCGGAAGCCCGGTGGACGATCGGATCGCGAATGGCAGCGAGATGACGCCGCGCTCACGCACGTAGTACGCGAGCTTGCGAGGGTACGTGCCGAAATAACGCGGGTGTTGCCCCGCCCGGGTCTGCAGAATTACACCGGCGTCGGTGGACGTGGCCGTGTACATCTGCCGCATGTAGTTCTCCACGTCGAACGCGTGCCCCGCTACGGGGCGGAATCGCACGCCGGACCGCATTTGCGACGTGCCGTTCAACGCGAACTCCACGAGTTGCTCGACGGGGGTCCGGCCGTTCGCCGCCGCCACCTCGGCGAGCGTCTTGCCGATCAAGGACTCGTCGTCGGGTGAGATGACGATGATGTGGCGATCCGCGCCGCCCTGCAGGTCGAGCACGTACTCGATGTCTTGAATCAACTCGTCATGGGTGGTTGGGTCTGCCAGATTTTGGCGAAGGTTTTCCTTATAGTTGTCCATCAGGCCGCGCCAATCGGGGTCGTCGCGGCCGCCGCTCCGGTCGGTGCCGGGCGGGGCGAAGCCCCAAGGCGGGATCACGTCGGCAGATCCGCCACCGAACGTTTCGTACGGGTACTGGTCGAGATACACCTGGACGCCTTCGGCGCGCGCCCGGTCGATGAGCATCACGTCGCGCGCCGACTGCCCCCACATGGTCGGGCCCTTGGCCTTGATGTGACTCCCGACCACGCGGATGCCGGTCTCGCGGCCGATACGGATGGTTTCCTTCATCCCGTCGGTGCCCGTGAGACGCCACCCCTTCACGATGCTGGGGGTTTGCCAGAGGGGTAGGGGAGATTGGCTGCGTTGGTGGGAGTAATAGAACCCGTCGTAGTCCGCCACGACTTCGGCGAGCGCGATGATCTCTTCCGTGGTGCTGAACCGCCCGGGCCGGTACTCGGGACCGGCGCCGAGCCCCCACGCGCCCTCCTCCATACCCTGTCGCACTAACTCACGCATCGCGGCGATCTCCTCCTCCGTCGCGGGTCGCTCGTAATCGTCGCCCATGACAAGGCCGCGCACCGTCCCGTGCCCGACCATCGGCACGACGTTCACAGCGACACCGAGCGATCGGTAGGCCGCCATCTCGTCTGCGATGGGCCAGGTCGAGTTTCGGCCATCCGCTCCCATCACGACGGTCGTGATGCCTTGGACGACGAGGTTGGGCGCCATGCGCCCCTCCAGGTTGTCGGACGCCAAGGATCGATCGGCATGCGAGTGCACGTCGATGAATCCGGGACTCACGTAGAGGCCGGTGGCGTCAATCGTTCGTGACGCGGTCGCGGCCGACAAATCACCGATCGCGGCGATCCGATCGCCCACGATGCCGATGTCGGCTCGAAATGCCGGGTTGCCGGTGCCGTCGAGGACTCGTCCGTTGCGGACGATGACGTCGAAGGTCTGCGCGGCCACGGGTGGCGCGAGCACCACCAGGTGCAATGAGGCGGCGACGAGGAATCCCCGCACAAGGCGGATGTTGGTTCGGTGCGAAGCCATGGCTCTCTACCCGCTATGGATCGTGCAAGGGTATCACCGGGTAGTGCGCGCTTCAAGTGGCTGGGGCGCTGGCCGAGGCACGCCCCAAGATCTATTGTTGTGGGAATCGATGCGGGTCGTTTCTCAGCGAGGATGGTGTCACATGAACAGACTTGCTACCGTGCCACTGCGACGTCGACGGACCGGAATCGGCTCAGGTCTCGGGTGCATTGCGCTCGCCCTTACTGTCACGGTCCCTTCGGGCGCCTGCGCCCAGTTCACCGCGTTCGAGGCGACCATCGCGCGGTTCGACGCCGACGTCTCGGCCCGTGTAGCCGAAGACGCGGGCGGTGCGGTTTCGGTGGCCATCTTCGATGGAGCCGACGTGATCTGGACCAAGGGCTGGGGCTGGGCGGACATCGAGAGCCGCATCGCGGCGAACGCCGAAACCATCGGCCGCACGGGATCGATCTCGAAATCGTTCACCGCGGTGCTCATGATGCAGCTCGTGGAACGCGGTGTCATCGGCTTGGACGAACCGGTGGTGCGGTACTTCCCTGAGATTGAGAATCTGGCCGGTCCGCCGGCGGGGGCCCGCCCTATCACTTTCCGCATGTTGGCGAGCCACACCGCCGGTCTCGCTCGCGAGCCGGACTTGGAGGGCGCCGCTTCAGGCACCATCTACCGTTGGGAAGAGAAGATTCTCGAGTCGATACCGCACACAGGGTTCAAGACGCCACCGATGACCGAATACTCCTATTCCAACATCGGCTTCGGGATGCTCGGGTTGGCGATCTCCCGGGCAGCCGGCGTTCCGTTCATGGACTTGATGACGGAGCTGATCTTCGAGCCGCTTGGGCTTGCGAGCACGACCTTCATCCTGGACTCGCCCGATCTCTACTCGCGCATGTCCGTCGGATACAATCGCGATCGCCGGACCGGAGAAATCTCGGCGGAGCAGGCAACACGCGAGCACTTCGGCCGCGGCTACAAGGTCCCGAACGGGGGCGTGTATTCCACCGTTGGCGATCTCGCCGTGTTCGCCGCCGCCATGATGGGTGAGACGCCGGTGCGGATTCTTTCGGGGGCGAGCAGGCACGAGATGACGACGCCTCGGGCTCCAGCGGAAGAGTACGGGTTGGGTTTCTTCCTACGGAACGTGGACGGCGTCACGATCGTGGGCCACGGTGGGTCGGTGGCTGGCTACAACGCGTACCTGGCGTTCGATCCGGCATCCAAGCTGGGTGTGGCGATGCTCCGAACCACGAGCTACAACCCGCCGATGGTGGAGTTGTTGCGTGCGTTGGTGGGCACCGCGCGTTAAGGTGTGTGCGTGGGCTAACGATCCCGCACGGACATTCGAATCGCAACCGAGTTAGCGCCGGAGGGTTACAGCATGGACCGACGATCTTTCTTGAAGCAGGCGACCGCATCCGCGGCAGCCGTTCAGTTGGTGCCCCGACAGGCCGTGGGGAAGGAGCCTTCCTCGAATCCTCGAGCGCTCATCATGGACGCGATGGGTGAGCTGCGTCCGATCTACGAACCGCCGCTCGTGCGCCAGATGCTCGCCAGCGGCATCGACTCGATCACCGTGACGCTGTGCGATCCCAAGGCCGTGGGAGCGGAGGCACTGGAACTCGCGGTGGACGGCTTGATGGAGTACGACCGCTACCTCGCGGCGCACCCCGACCTGTTCATCAAGGCCACTTCCGTTGCCGACGTCGATGCGGCGCGCCGCGCGGGAAAGATGGCCGTCTTCTATCTCTATCAGAACGCGACCCAGTTCGACGACGACCTCGACCGGGTCGAGATGTTCTATCGGCTCGGGTTGACGAGCTGTCAGGTCACTTACAACGACCGGAATCTCGCGGGCGTAGGATGCCGGGCCGAGGGGGGGGGAGACGACGGCGGGCTCACCGACTTCGGGCGCGACCTGATCGACCGGATGAACGCGGTCGGCATGCTCGTCGATCTGTCGCACGCCAACATGCGCACGATGGCCGACGCGATCGAACATTCACGCATGCCGGCGATCATCTCTCACACTGGATGCAACGCAGTCCACGAGCACGTGCGCAACACGACGGACGAGAATCTGCGCCGGCTCGCTGACCACGGCGGCGTCGTCGGGGTGTGTCAACTGCGACCGTTTCTGACGTTCAAGAAACAGGACAACCTGCACGCGTATTTCGATCACATCGTCCATGCGGTCGGGGTGGCGGGGATCGAACACGTATGCATCGGTAGCGACCGGGACCACCGGGTGATCGAGATGACGCCCGAGTACATCGCCGAGTTACGAGCCGAAGAGGGAAGTCAGGTCGTCAACAGCGAACTGCCCTACTTCATCGACGAGCTCAACGGCCCGCGGCGCATGGAGGTGGTGTGGGACGGTCTGGTCGGGCGCGGTTACTCGGAGGATGAGATAGAGCAGATCATGGGGCGGAACCTGTATCGGTTGTATGAGGAAGCGATCGGTTGATGGTGGTGGCCCTTCCGCTCCTCATGCTGAAGCGGCCCCGGTGGTGAACCACAAACATCATACGATCGGCGGTAATTCGCCGTTTCAGCGTCATCCGCGTTACGTTTGGCGGCTGACGGCCTTTGACAAGGAGGCGGCGTCAGCGAACGGCCCACAATTTTCGGTTCTTTCTTGGGGCTTCCATGTCGATAGGAATGGACCGCGGGGATCGGCAAGGTGATCACGGTCATTGGATGGATGGTTTTTGCGTTCAGGATGACTGACCATTTCCTGCATCGAGGAGTTGTACCCATGCGCTCGCACGTCGTTTGGTTTCTGGCTGTCGCCGCGTTGTTGAGCGTCTACCGGTGTCCGACGGCGGCCATGGCCGCGCAGGCCCAAGTGCCGGCCGAGACACTGGTCAGCACCGGCGCAGGCGATCTGGCATTCGACGACGTCCTTTGGTGGCGGAACATCGGCCCGAACCGGGGAGGACGATCGATCGCGGTAGCGGGCAGCGCGGCGCGTCCATACGAGTATTACTTCGGCGCCACGGGTGGCGGGCTGTGGAAGACGACGGACGGCGGCACTACGTGGACGCCGGTCACCGACGGTCAGATCGGTAGCTCATCTGTCGGCGCCGTCGCAGTGGCTGCGTCTAACCCGGATATCGTCTACCTGGGCATGGGCGAAGTGCAGCTTCGCGGCAACGTGATGCAGGGCGACGGCGTGTATCGGTCCACCGACGCCGGCGCAACCTGGCGGCATCTCGGGCTCGAGGGTACGGAGGCCATAGGCCGCATACGCATCCACCCTTCCAATCCGGACATCGTGTACGTTGCCGCGCTCGGCCATCCGTACGGGCCGAACCAGGAGCGGGGCGTTTTCCGTTCGCAGGATGGCGGCCGCACGTGGGACAAAATCCTGTATCGCAACGACAGGACGGGCGCGGTCGATCTCATCCTGGATCCCAACGACCCCAACGTGCTGTACGCCACGCTGTGGGAGGTCTATCGCAAGCCGTGGATGCTATGGAGCGGTGGGCCGGGCTCGGGTCTCTTCAAGTCCACGGACGGTGGTGACAGCTGGACCGAGTTATCGCGTAACCCCGGCCTGCCCGGTGGAACCTTGGGCAAGATCACCGTCGCGGTTTCGGGCGCGAACTCATCGCGGGTCTACGCGAACATCGAGGCCGAAGACGGCGGGTTGTATCGATCGGACGATGCGGGTGAGACGTGGCAAAAAGTCAACGGCCATCGCGATCTCTGGCAGCGCGCCTTCTACTTTTTACGAATAGTGGCAGACCCGTCGGACAGAGAGACGGTTTACGTCTTGAACTTTATCCTCCTGAAATCGACCGACGGCGGCGCCAGTTTCACGGAGATCCGCGGGACGCACTCGGACCATCACGATCTCTGGATCGACCCGTCCGACCCGCGACGGATCATCAACGGCAACGACGGCGGCGCCGCGGTCACGGTGAATGGGGGCGAAACGTGGACTGATCAGCGCTATCCCACGGCCCAGATCTACCGCATCGAGACGACCGCCGATTTTCCGTATCACGTCTGCGGAGCGCAACAGGACAATACCACGGCGTGTGTTCCCAGCGATCCATCGTACCATCTGCGAAATCCCCGTTCGCCGCGCGGCGAATGGTTGTACGCCGTAGGCGGGGGCGAGAACGCGTCTATCGCAGCGTCCCGCGACGGGTCGAACATCTTCTACGCAGGCGCGACCAACGCGCTCACGCGGTACGAACGTAACACCGGTCTGGTGCGGGACATCCAGCCCAACCCGTTCATGGTGATGGGAGAGCCCGGCCGCGACATGCCGGAACGGTGGAATTGGGTGTATCCGATCGAGCTATCGCCGGCCGATGCAAACGCCTTGTACGTGGGCTCACAGCATCTGTGGCGGACCGTCGACCAGGGCAGGACGTGGTCGCGCATCAGCCCTGACCTCACGCGCGCCGATCCCGCAACCATGGGCAACTCGGGTGGGCCGATAGTGTTCGACCAGGACGGACCTGAGATATACGCCACAATCTACGCAATCGCCCCGTCGCATCACGAGGCGAATACGATTTGGGTGGGGTCGGATGACGGATTGGTTCATGTCACCCGCGATGGCGGAGCGACGTGGACCGATGTGACGCCGCCCGACATGCAACCGTTCACCAAAGTCGCAAAGATTGAAGCGTCGCCGCACGATCCGGCGGCGGCGTTCGTTGCGGGGAATCGTTACCAACTCGACGACCGGGCTCCTTACCTTTGGAAGACATCCGACTACGGCCGGACGTGGACCAAGATCGTGACGGGAATCGAAGGCGACGATCTCGCTCATGTGATTCGGGAAGATCCCGAGCGCTCGGGGCTTCTCTACGCAGGGACCGAACACGGGGTGTACGTTTCGTTCGACGCCGGTGCATTGTGGCGGTCGCTCTCACTCAACCTCCCGGATGTTCAAGTCATCGACCTGGCTGTCGAAGAGCGGGATCTGGTGATCGCGACGCACGGTCGCTCGTTCTACGTGTTGGACGACGTCGCACCGCTGCGGCAGTGGACGGAGGACATCGAGCGCGCGGCGGTTCGGCTGCTCGAGCCTGCGGATGCGGTGCGGCGGGTTTACCCGGCTGAGATCGACTACTGGCTGCGTGAGCCTGCAGACGACGTGGTCTTGGAGATTCTCGACTCAGAAGGTCGTTCCGTGCGGCGTCTCACAGGAGTTCCGACCAGCGCCGGACTTCATCGGGTCACGTGGAATTTGCGGTATGCCGGGGCGACGGTGTTCGACGGCATGGTGCTCGAGGGTCCGAGTCCCGCACAGGGCGTATGGGCGCCGCCTGGAACGTATCGAGTTCGCCTCTCGGCGAATGGACGTGAGGAGACGCGGAGTTTGACAGTGCGGATGGACCCGCGACTCACGGGCGTCACGGCGGCCGACCTGAAAGCACAGTTCGACCTGGGCGTTCAGGTACGGGACGCGACGAGCGCAGCCAACGAAGCCGTGATCAGGATTCGCGCGCTCAACGAGCAGATCACCGAACGCGTGGAACGGGCGAACGACACGGAGGTCAGTCATGCGGCGGCACGGCTAGTGGACTCGTTGAGCGCGGTGGAGCGGGAGCTGTACCAGGTGAGGAACCAAAGCCCCAAGGACAAGATTGCCTTCCCGATCAAGCTGAACAATCGCCTGTCGGGATTGTTGGCGATCGTGGAGCGGGGCGACGCGCCGCCCACCGAGGCTCACTACCGGGTGTTTCGGGAACTGTCGGAAGCGCTGGCGGCGCAGTTGGCGCGACTCGACCGTGTGGTGAGCGAGGACCTCGAGAGGTTCAACGAGTTGCTGGCCGAACGCCGTCTCGATCCGGTGCGCTGAACATCGGGCCGCCGAGCGGTTAACAAGTGATTCCCAACTAGGTGGGGGGTAGGTGGATGGAGTTGTCTGAAAAGGTAAGCGAGTTTCACGATCGAGTCAGGCTCGAAGAGTGCGAGGTCAAACAACTTCCCGGCGGCGGCGTTGAGGGACACGTTACGTTGGTTTGGAATCCCGACCATCGTTTTGTCGGCACCGTAGAGGGTGAGGATTCGCCGGAAGGCCGGATGCGATGTGCTGCCGAGGCAACTGCTATGGCACTAGACCGAGCGACTGCTTACGCGCTTGCACGCGAGCCGGGGAGCCAGAAAAAGGTCGGGTTCGAAGTAATCGACGTCCACGCGGCTCATGAAGACGACGTTATGCTCGTTCTTGTTTCGATCACTGTTGGCGACGTAGTGACACGTGTCACGGGGTCGTGTTTGAGCGAAGATCAGCCGACCCGCGCCGCGGTCCTTGCGGTGCTGCGCGCCACGAATCGATTCGTCAGTACGGTGACTACTAAGTGAGTAGTGAGTTGTGAGTAGTGAGTAGGCTCAGTTCCTGGCGGTTGGCACGACGACGCAAGTAATTTCCGATTGCGGTTCTACTCACTACTCACTGTTATCAGGCGTCCCGGATCGCCCGTTTGACCAGGTTCTCCATCAGCGGCATTTTGAAGTGGTTGTAGTTGAGCGGTCTCGCCCCGCGGACGGCCATTGCGCCGGCGCGTTCCGCCGTCTGTTCGTTCTGCGGGCTTCCCTTTACGGCTTGCTCGACGGCGGTTAGGCGACGTGGTATGCACTGCACGGCGCCACAAACAATGCGGATGTCCTCAATGGTGTTGCCATTGACCTTGATTGCCGCGGCCACACTTACGAGCGCGAAATCCCACGCCTTGCGGTCAGCCACCTTCTCGAAGTAGAACTTCGCACCCGCCCAAGCTGCCGGAATCTGGATCGTCGTCAGGATCTCGCTCGGCTTCAGCACGGTCATGCGCCTGATGTCCCTGGAGGGCTCCATAAAGAAATCCTCCGCCCGCACGACGCGCTCGCCGCTCGAGCTGCGGATGACCATGGAGGCATCCAACGCCACCAGCGCCGGTGCCGCGTCTGAGGGCGTCACGGCCACGCAACGGTTGGCACCGAACAGGCAATGCTCGCGGTTCATGGCTTCCGGCGCGTCTGCGTAGCAGACGTTGCCGCCCGCCCGGTAACACGAGAGTCCGAACCGGTAGTACCAGCAGCGGGTATCCTGGCAGACGTTGCCGCCCAGGGTGCCCGAGTTGCGAATTTGTGGGCTCGCCACCTGCCCCACCGCATCCGCCAACAAGCCGTACCGTTCCCGAATCAGCGGATGACGCTCCACCTCCGTGAGCGTCGCCATCGCGCCGATCTCTACGCCGTCTGTTGTCTCACGGATACCCTGGAGTTCGGCGATGCCTGCCAGATCGATCGCTGAGTGGATCTGCGTCGACCGGTTTTTGAACGAGTTGAAGCTGTCGTGCCCACCGGCGAGCGCCCAGCCGTCGTCTCCCAATCGGTCCGCGAGATCAAGTGCGTTTTCCAGGCTCGACGGCTGGAACAGCTCGAAATGCGGCATCATGTCTTTGAGCATGAGTCAGCTCCTCACGCGGTGTTGACTTGGAGTGGCTTGTGGGACTGCGCCTTCCCCGCCACGGCGTTGATGATCATGTCGCACACGACGGGCGTTCGGTTGAAGTAATGTCCACCGAGTGCGTCCGATATCGCACACAACAGCGCTGCCGCCGCGCAACCCTGCAGCGGTTCTCCGATTCCCTTCGCACCCACCGGGTTCTGCGGATCCGCTTTGTTCACCGCGTCCCACTGCATGTTCACGGGTGTGTCCAAATATGAAGGCGGTTTGGCTTCGTGCAGTCCAACGACCCCGGGCAGACCGTAGTGCGGATCGTAGATGTGGCGCTCGAGACACGCCATGCCGAAGCCCATCACCGCGCCGCCCTTGATTTGGTTCGCCAAGCTCTGCGGGTGCAGCACCGTACCGCAGTCGGCCACGCCCAGGTAATCGAGAATGTCGATCATGCCGGTTTCCAGATCCAGCTCGATCTGTATGAACCCGGCCGCCAACGCCGGGACCGTGCCGCGGCGCTCGAGGTTGTCCTTGGCCACGCCGATCAGACCGGTGCCGGCGAGCGCGCTGGCCGACGCTCTGGTCATGCCGTTCAGGTCGTCGGGCAAGTCGTGGCCGCTGAACCTGCCTCCTAGCTGGATCGCGCGCCGCGCCGCCGCGGCGTATGTCAGGTACCGGGATGGATTTGCGCGCGCGAACACCCGCTCGTTGGCGATGTCGTAATCGTCGGGCGACCCGCCTAGATCCCGTGCGGCGATCTCTTTGAGTTTACGGACGGCGTCCATGGCTGCGGCGTAGTTGGTGCGCGTCATGGTAAACGACGTGTTGCTCCCGAACTGACCGAGGTTCCATGGCAGGTGTCGCGAACTGTCCCCGCGCACGATCTCGCAGTTTTCCCAGCGGCACTTGAGAACCTCGGCCGCCACTCGTGACGTCGCTCCGTAGGAGTACGTGCCGAGGTTTCCGACGCCGGTGTGGATGTGCAGCTTGCCGTCGGGCGCGATCCGTACCAGTCCGTCGAACCCGCTCGATCCAGCCGAGTGAAACGCCTGACCGACGCCGATGCCGATCACCTTCGATCCACGCCGCTGGCCGCTCTGCGCCTTCTTGGTCTCCCAGTCGAACTTCCGCGCGCCCTTGTCCAGCGCTTCACGCATGTACGCGCTCGTGATGGGACCCTGATTGCCGCCGTAACGCGAATTGTTGTCCGGCGCGTTGATGCGTCGGATCGCGACTTGGTCCAAGCCGAGTTGACGCGCCGCTTTGTCTATGATCGGCTCGACGGCGGCGGCGATCTGGTTTTGGCCCGGACCGCGTTGGGCACCCCTCGGCGGTGTGTTGGTCAGCACCCGGATCCCGCGAAAGCGCATCGCCAACGGGGTATACACGATGGACACGGCGCCGGCTGCGCTCGTGAAGTCGCTGAACCCAGAGTTCGGGCCGTTCTCCTGCACGATGTACAGGTCGGCCGCCGTGATGCGGCCGTCGCTGCGGAAGCCGAGCTTGATACGGCCCTGGAAGCCGGGGCGCGCGGAACCGAGGAAGTATTCTTCTGCGCGGCTGATGCGCATCATCACGGGCCGGCCGGTTTTCTTGGCCATGTGGGCGGGGATCGACATGATCGGGTATGCGCCGCCCTTCGATCCGAACCCGCCTCCGCAGAACTCCGCCACGTATACCAGGTCCTGAGGTTCGATGCCGATGTAGCGGGCAAGTCCTCCGATGATCTGGGTCTGGCTCTGCGTCGACCCGTACACGTAGCACTTGCCATTTTGCCAATACGACATGGCGCTGCGCGGTTCCATGGAGTGGTGAGAATGACCCGCGGTCACGAAGCTCTCGTCGAGCACCAGCGTCGCGTTTGCGAATCCCGCTTCGATGTCACCGTAAGACCACTCCGTCGTAGGCTTGCCCATCGGCAGCGCGCCGTCCTCCGCCGCCGCGAAGTCCTCCTCCGTCCATTTGATTTCCTGAACACCCTCGCGGGGGATCACCGTGTTGCCATCCGTGCGCGCGTTGGGTCCGCCCGGGCGCAGGCTTTCCAACGGATCCACCGTGAACGGCAGCGGCTCGAGGTCCACCTTGATCTTGGCGATCGCGTCCTGCGCGGTCGTCTCGTCGACCGCGGCGACCGCCAGAATCGGCTCGCCCACGTAATGGGGCTCGTTGGTGAGAATGGGGTTCCCGGGTGCGGGAATCGACGGCACGTCGTCGGCGGTCAGCACGGCCACGACGCCCTGCATCCGCAACGCTTCCGTCGCATCCATGCTGCGCACCCGTCCGTGCGGCATGGGACTCAAGAACAGCCGGCAGAACAACATGCCGTCGGCGCGAAAATCCTCTGCGTACTTGGCGCGGCCTGTCACCTTGGCCCTCAGATCGGGCGGCTCGAAGTTCTTGCCTAATAGATCAGCCATATCAGGCCCCCCCCCTCCCTCCTCGCGCGGCGCGCATGATCGAGTTCAGGTAATGGTCGTAGGCGCCGCACCGGCAGAGGTTGCCCGACATTGCGCGCCGTGCCTCCTCGCGCGTCGGATTCGGGTTGGCGTTCAACAACGCCACCCCCGACATTATCTGGCCGGGCGTGCAGAAGCCGCACTGCGGCCCCAGCTCGTCGATCATCGCCTGCTGCACCGGGTGCAGCTCACCCGACGGGCTCTCCAACCCCTCGATGGTCGTGACCTGTTTCCCCCGCATTCGATGTGTCAACGTCGAGCACGAGTAATGCGCCACGCCGTCGATTAAGACCGTGCAGGCGCCACACTCCGCCCGGTCGCATCCCAGTTTCGTTCCCGTGAGCCCGAGCTTGTAACGCAACGTCATGGCGAGCGTCTCTTGCGGCAGCACGTCCACCCTGCGGATCTGGCCGTTCACGTTCAGCGACACCAGCCGCTCGACGGTGCCCTGCATCGCGGACGTCGGTCTCACGCACCCGGTCAAGTACGCCGCCCCCGAGACGGCTGCACCGGAAGCAATGACCCCCTTGATGAAATCGCGCCTGGACACGCCAGCGCGGCCAGGCAGCTCGCCCATGCCAAAGATCTCATGCGGCAGATGGGAGGGGGGAGCTGGTATCACGCTTGGTCCGGCGAGACCAGCCGTGTCAGGTGTCTTTTCCATCATATAGGGGGCTCCCCGGTGAGGCTCACGAGTTTCAATGGTAGGACAAAGTCACGGTGTACACAATATGAGCTACGAGCTACGAGCTACGAGCTACGAGACCAGCCGGGCTCCGTACCGCTCCCGCCACCATCCAAGTTCACAGCTCAAAGCTCGTAGCTCGTAGCTCGTGGCTCGTGGCTCATACCTCACGGAGAGCGTACCTGCAGCGGCGACACGTCAGCCAGGGCGTCATAATCTCGATCGACGTGCATGACTTCGAGTCCGTTACGGATCGCGCACGCTGCGATGAGGCAATCGACCCCGGACCGAATTGTGCGTCCCGTGCGCCGGGCGAGCCGGTACAGCTCGACGGCCTCGTCGAAGACCTCTGCTCGGAGTGGTGATTCCACCATGGGAAAGGCCAGCATGGAGTCCCTCGCAATACGGTAGGCCGTCTCTTCGCGAAATCCCTGTAATACCTCCTGGATGACAGGAAGGCAGGTCACGATTTCGTCGAGGTCGACGAGGGACTCGAGCTGAATCTTGCTGTTCTTGCGAAAAACCTGGATCCAGGCCGACGTGTCAACGAGAACCACGGGCTCTCCGGCGGCGACCGGACCCCGATGCGTCGCGCCGCATGTCCGCCAAATCTCCTTCCCACAGCCCGGATCCGGCCAGCTCGAGTATGCGTCCGGCGCGAATCCGACGCACGAACTCGTCGAGGGCGCGGTTGACCGTTGCGGAGTAGGTGCGTTCTCCGCTCAACCGAAGCGCCTCCTCCAGCGTCTGCTCATTAAGCACAAGATTTGTACGTTTCATGTGTATAATGTGTAACACCTGGGAGTCGCCGTCAATACGAGTGTTTGTGAGGGGTAGTGCGTGCCGGTTTCGCCGTGCGCACGACCGCGGGTTCGAGCCGTTTCCGGTGTGGTGACGATGGACTGTGATGGTGATTTGGCCGAGGGAAACGGCCCTTGGCCCTGGAGAACGCCCCGCCCGAGCGGTTACAGCAGGCGTGCGATACTGCTCGATTCGATGAGCGGAGTGGTGGGATCGTCCGGCAACAGCTGTGTCGCCGCGAAGTCACGCTGCGCCTCGAGCAGAATCTTGAGGCCGATGCTGCTCAGCGGCGCCAAGCTGGTGTCGCCTGTGATGACTTGGGCGTTGCTGGGCTCCGCCGGTGTCGGCTCGCCCGCCTGCGCCGCCACGATGTCCGCAGCCTTCACGGCGTCCCGCGCCGCGCCCGACACGTCGGTCGTATAGAGCAGAGGATTCGAGACTGGTGGTAGAAGCGACATATGGTTTTTCCTGAGTGCGATCCTTTCACGATTGATTATCGGCAACACGACCCGAAAACTTGAGAGCAGATGTTGCGTGTGACGGCCGTCACACTACCAGCTTCCCTGGACCGCGGCCGAGGCACCGTGTAAATGGGGATCGCCGCAATGATTTGCGCTCGTATTCCGATGAGCGTGTGGCGGGCTATCCGAAGATCTTCTTCGCTTGTCACACGCGTCATGTGCGCGACCCGGTCACGTCCGAGCACGTGGAACTGGGAGAACGATGAGGACGAGGTTCGATGGAGGCCGGGCCCGCACCTCAAGGCGATTGCGCCGAACCCTGAGGATCGCTACATACAGGCGCCATGCATTCTTCGAACTGCGGTGCTTGCCGCTCATGATGATACTCGGCCTCGTTTTGGCGCTGGTCGTCGGCCTGAGCATGGGGTTGTTGGGGGCGGGCGGTTCGATTCTCGCCGTCCCGATCTTCGTCTACGTCATCGGTTTCGAGGTCAAATCCTCCATTGCCATGAGCCTCGCCGTCGTGGGAGCGACGAGTCTCGTCGGGGCGATCCAGCATTGGCGGATCCGCAATGTGAACCTGCGGATTGCGCTAATGTTCGCGCCGGCTGCCATGGCGGGAACGTATCTCGGCGCGCGTTTGGCCGTGTTTTTTTCAGGCGGGGCCCAAATGGTGCTGTTCGGGACCGTGCTCCTGGCCGCCGGCTTATCGATGCTGCGCGAGACCGGGCGGGCCAGGGACGCTGGTGGATGGCATCTGACGCTCACGGTTGGAACCGCGGTGTTGATCATACTCGAGGCCCTCGCCGTCGGGGTTTTGACCGGTCTCGTGGGAGTTGGCGGGGGGTTCCTCATCGTGCCGGTGTTGGTCTTGCTGGGCGGGCTGCCCATGAAGCAGGCGATCGGCACGTCCTTGGTCATCATCACCCTCAAGTCGTTCGCGGGGTTCGTGGGCTATCTGGGTCAGGTGGATGTCGCCTGGGGGTTCACGGCGGGGTTCACCGGGATTGCCGTGTTCGGGATTTTGGTCGGAACGCAGGTGGCCCAATTTGTCTCCGCGCGCTCACTCAAGCGCGGGTTCGCGGTGTTAATCCTGGTGATGGGGGTGGTGATACTTTACGAGAACTTGTTCAGCACTGCCACGCGTCCTTGAACCCACAGCCCACAGGGTCTGATGCCGATTCAGCGAGAAACCTGGGGGAGCCGTTTCGGATTCATCATGGCCACGGCCGGTTTCGCCGTGGGCCTCGGCAATATTTGGCGCTTCCCGTACATAGTGGGGCAGAACGGGGGCGGGGCCTTCCTGCTCGTCTATGTGGCGTTCGCAATCCTCATCGGGATTCCGTTGTTCACGGCCGAGATGAGCCTGGGCCGGAAAACCCAGCTCACGCCGATCGCCGGCATGAGGAAGTTGACGGGCAAACCCACCAGTGTGTGGAATCTCATCGGCTGGCTGGGTGTCGCGACGGCGATCGTGCTCACGTCCTATTACGTCATGCTCATCGCCTGGATCACGGCGTACTTCGTGAGGATCCTCGTCGGCCCGGCCATGAGTGCCTCACCCGACGAGACCCGCGCCCTGTACGAAGCGTTCGTGGCGCGGCCGCTTCCCGTGTTTGCCTACACGTTTGTTGTGGTAACCGTGATGGCGGTGCTCGTCGGCCGTGGGGTGCACAAGGGGATCGAGCGCGTGGCCAAGATCGTCATGCCCGTCGCCGTGGTGTTGTTGATTCTCTTAGCCGTACGTTCGCTCACCTTTCCGGGAGCGCGTGCGGGGCTCGTGTGGTACCTCAAACCGGACTTCGCAGCCCTGGACGGATCCGCCGTGCTCGCGGCCCTCGGTCAGGCGTTTTACTCGATCGGCATCGGTATGGCCGCTACGTTTGCCTACGGGAGCTACCTGAGCCCTGAGAAGAGCGATGTGCCGGGAAGTGCCGCCATCGTCGTGGCGTTCGACACGAGCATGGCGTTCCTGGCGGGACTGGTCATCTTCCCGGCGCTGTTCGCCTTCGGGATGGAGCCGGACTCTGGCCCTGGGCTCCTGTTCATTACCATGCCGGCCCTGTTCGCGCGCATGCCCGCCGGCGAGCTGTTCGGAGCCAGTTTCTTCTTTCTCATGATCATCGCCGGGTTGACCTCACAAATCGCGCTGTTCGAGGTCATGACCGCGTCGCTGCGGGACTCGTTGGGATGGCGGCGCACGAAGGCCGTGTGGGTAACCGCGGTGGGAACGTTCGCGCTCTCCGTGCCGATCATTCTGTCGCAGGGGCCATGGTCGCACATCCGACTGTTCGACAAGGACCTGTTCGGCCTGGCGGACTGGTTGTCAGGCAACATCATGCTCACGTTGGGTGCGTTCCTCATCTCTCTGTACGTCGCGCTCGTCTGGGGATGGGAGCGCTTTCGTGACGAGACGAACGTCGGGAGTGGTCGCGTAAAGGTGGGGGCGTTGTGGGCTCCGTTCGTTCGCTATTTGATTCCCGTAGCCGTGGCGATCGTGCTGCTCGTGGGACTCGGGGTTATATGACAGTGAGTAGTAGTAGTGAGTCGTGAGTGGTTATTCGACTCCGGCCCGTCGGGCGATACTGCGGCGGAGTCCTACAAGGAGCGGGAATGTGTTGGCGAGATGTTGTCGCAGGTGTCCGACGGCCTCGTCTCTCAAGTAGTCGAGTTCGTGCGCGATGACAACGAGGCACTCCACTTCTGCCAACGAGCCTAAGGCAATCCGGATATGGCGATGAAATTGGCGGGGCGTCTGAAGAGCGAAACCTTCAACGATGTTCGCCTCGACTGAGACGGCTGCCCTTCTGAGTTGGTTGAACACCGGTTGTGTTCGTGGATGATATGCAGCGTCTGTTAACTGTAGCACGTCCAAGCATAGTCTGTGGGCTTGCTGCCAGGCCTTAAGGGAACGGTAGGAATCCATGTCGAAAGTTGTCGCCGTTCATTCGCCAAGTCGCTACCGAATGAATGCGCCGCGTACCAAAACGATGCGAACTGCTCAGCACGGCTCAAGACTCACGACTCACGACTCACGACTCACGTATCCTGTCTGCGGGTTCATCTTGCTGATGTCAGCCTGCAGCCTCGGCTCGCGCGACACCGCGTCGGTGGAACTGACCCAGCTCTCGGCCGACATATGGCAACGCATGCTCGAACGGAGCACTGCGGTGAGGCTTCGCGAGGGACTGCCCATCGATGAATTGCCGCCCCTTACGTATCAGCGGGCGGAAGAGGACGCATTGTTCTCGGAGTCGGTGTTACAGCGCGCCGAAGCGATCGGCGAGTCAGGTCTCACGCATGACGAGATCGTCACGCTGGAAACGATCCGGTGGGATGCCACCATGACCGTCGAGGGCTTGCAGTACTTTTGGTTGCAGAGCTTCCTGACGCCCTATTCCTCTCCGCTACCAGGTCTGCGCCAAATCTTCTCGGCACTCCAGCTCGAATCCGATGAGGATCTCAACCGGTACATCGAGTTACTCGGTCAGGTACCACGACACGTCAGCCAAGTTCAGCAATTAGCCGCTGGCCAGCTCGAGCGTGGCGTCGTTGTTTCGGCGGCGAATCTTCCAGCGGCGGTCGGACTCGTGCGGGCAGGCATCGGAGCGCCGAACGCTGGAGCCTTTGCGGTGACAGATGAAAGGCTCGGCAGTTTTGAGCAGGCGCGCATCGACAGGTTTCGTGGCCGGATCGCTACCGTCGTGAACGAAGAAATCAACCCGACACTTCGAGAGTTAGCCGAGTTTCTCGAGGGACCGTATGCAACCCAGGCGCCGAGCGGAGTGGGAATTTCGCAGTATCCCAATGGTGCTGAGTACTACCGATACCTGACGCGTCGCAACACTACGATGGATGTGACGCCGCAAGAGGTGCAGCGAATCGGCTACGAGCTACTCGCGGAGTTTCGAGAGCGGATGGCGGAGATCCAGGCGGAGTTGGGATTTTCGGGGACGCGTGACGAGTTTCACTTGTTCTTACGGACAGATCCACGATTCTTCCCCAAGAGTCCCGAGGAGGTCGCGGAGCGGCTCAAGTCTGCTTCCGATTCGATGTTCGCGCGCATCGGCGATTTCTTTTTTGAGATTCCCCAGGCTCCCTACGGTGTCCGCCGGCTGCACCGGGCCCTGGAGCCAACTCAGACGTTTGGGTACTACGATCGGCCGACGGCGTCCGACCCGGTCGGTTACTACAACTACAACGGCTCGAAACTGGACGAGCGCAGCTGGCTGGGGCTCGAAGCCATCTCGTTCCACGAATTGGTTCCCGGTCACCACTTCCAGATCGCACTACAGAATGAGAATGAGGCACTGCCCGCATTTCGAACAGCCGCTTATTACACCGCATTTGGGGAAGGTTGGGGTTCCTATTCCTCGCAACTGGCTCTCGAAGCGGGAATGTATCGCGATCCGTATAGCCGTTACGGCATGTATGTGATGGAGAGTTTTCTCGCAACGCGTTTAGTAGTAGATCCGGGCATGAACTACTTAGGGATGTCACTCGAAGACGCAAGACAGTTCATGCGCGAGAATACCCTCGCGTCGGAGACGGAGATCGCGACGGAGAGTCTCCGGTACTCAACGGATTTGCCGGGTCAAGCGTTGGGCTATCAGATGGGAAAGAGAAAAATCCTGGACCTACGCAGCCGAGCCCGAGTGGCCTTGGGCGATCGTTTTGACATACGACGTTTTCACGAAGCTGTCTTGAGGAACGGTGCGGTCCCCATGGTCGTGCTGGAACGGCAGGTGGAATGGTTTGTCGAGCAGGAGCGGTAGACAGAAGACAGTGAGTAGTGAGTAGTGAAGTCGTGAGTTGGTTATGCGGTGCCGGCTTTACGGGCTATGCTACGGCGCACAACTCACGACTCACTACTCACAACTCACTACTCAGAGGTTCGTGATGTTAAGGAGAAAGATATCATTTGCGGCTCTCATCCTCACGGTGTCGATGAGCCAGGACCTATTGCAGGCCCAAGCCGTTCCCGACCTCACCGAGGAGCTACGCGTCGCTCGTCAGACGCTGAGTTCCCCGCAAGTTCAACGGGCCTTCGAATATGTGGAAGGCTCGGAGAGCGAAACCGTGCAGGAGTGGCTGAGCCTCTGTAACGCGTACGGGCCGTCCGGAGAAGAGATCAAGCGTTCCCGGTTGCTGTTCAAACTGTTCCGCATCTACGGACTGGAGAACGTGCACATCGACGACGCCCTCAATGTCATCGGTGTGCGCCCAGGCGTCGGCGAGGGGCCGACCGTCGTGCTGAACGCGCATCACGACAACGTGTCGCTTTGGCCGGCCGACCAGCCGGTGGAGGCCTTCGTGGCTGACGGGCGCGTGTGGTGCCCCGCGGCCGGGGACGATCTCATGGGCATCACGCAGATGCTCACCGTGCTGCGCGCGCTGAACGCCGCCAACATCGAAACCATGGGAGACCTCTGGTTCGTCGCGTTGACTGGTGAAGAAGCGCCCATCGGTCCCGTTCACGCCGATGCCAGTCGTGGGTCGGAACAGTTGGTGCGCGCCAATGTCCCGCACAACCTCGATTGGCGGCGTGGCGACATCCTGGTGCAGTTCCACGGTCGCGGGGGAGAAGGGGTGAATACCGGCAGCACCCCCGTGCGGAATCGTACGCAGCTACGCGTGTTCGTGTCGTTCGAGCGGGATCGTTGGGCGCCGCACGCGGTCGATGCACTCGGCAGGATCATCGCGCGGATCGGCCCCGAGGTGCGGGATCCACGATCCACACGCGTGCCATTCGAGCGAACGACCGAGGCGCCGCTTCCGCCGGATGTGCTGTTCATGAACATGGGTATGATCTGGGCGAACGAAATCATCAGCCGTCCGGCGAGCGAGGCGTGGATCCGGTTCGACATGCGGGCCGACCGAGAGGTGCGACTCTTACAGGCGCACGAGGCGATCCGTCGCATTGCAGAGGAAGAGCTGGCGAAGATGGGTGACGAGTTCTCGTACGTGTACGAGATCAACAGCAAGAACGGCATCGAGGGGGGAATCGAGGGGTGGGACATGGTGGACAACCCGCCTGCGCGGATGGCCGCGGCGGCGGCGCAGGCGCTCTATGGCACGACACCCGTCATCAACGCAAGCACCGGATGCGGTGACTGCGTTCGCGCCTACCTGACCGGTATGCCGGCGTTTTCCTTCACCGGCAATGTGACCGACTTTGGGGGAGGTCGATTCGAGGTGGGAAGAGGTAGTGCGTTGGAGTCTGCGGTACGTCGCCGCACGGTCAGCCATGATGTGACCGAGAGCGCGGAGATCGTGCGACTCTGGTCGGGGATCAAGCACGGATTGTTGTTTGCGGTGGCGTATGTCGGGATGGCGGGTCGGTGATGGCGGGCAGATGGGCAGATGGGCAGTGCGTCGGTTTACCGACAGTCTGGTTGCCGAGCGGCGGGTTTACCCGTCGTCACCGCGCCTCGCCATGGCCCGCTCGATCCCTGCTACCGTGCGCCGGAGTTCCGCCGAGTGCCGTGGGTGGGGCGACCGGTGGGGTTGCGGTCGTAGAACCGTCGCTCTCAGCGACAGACTA
>JADFPO010000044.1 GCA_022562295.1 Gemmatimonadota bacterium | reverse complement strand
CACGGTGGCGGACACGGTCGACAAGATCGACTTCGATCGGATGACGTGGGTTGTGGACGGGATCGCCAGTGTGGTGCGTCAACTAGCTTCCGAAGACTAGCCCTCGGGCTCGCTTGGTCACCGGACCGAAGGGCGCTATACTACCGGCCCTGGGAACGACGTTGGCATGTCCAGTGTATTCGAATAACCAAGCTGCGATAAGGACTCTATGGGATCGGGTATCCGTTGTCTGAAGGGCTTTATGGCTGAAAGGGGGGCTCGCAGATGGCTGCTCGCCCTCGGGATGCCACTCGCCCTCGGGTCGTGCGATGGTACCACCGAGCCGGAGCTGAATGAAGCCCTGGTGGTGGTCACGGCCGGTGCGGCCCACACATGCGGCTTGACCGCCGGCGGCCGGGTGTTCTGTTGGGGGTGGAACCGGGATGGGCAGCTCGGCAACGGCGCGACGGACGACGCGGCCGTGCCGGCGGCCGTGCGGGGCGATCTCACCTTCGCGGCCATCAGTGCCGGTGGCGGCCACACATGCGGCCTCACGCCGGCAAACGAGGCTTACTGCTGGGGGTTCAACCAGAACGGCCAGCTCGGGACCGGTTCGCTTGCCGCTGTCTCCGAGCCGGCGGCGGTTTCTACGGACGTCTCTTTCGCCGCGTTGAGCGCGGGAGGGAGTTATACATGCGGTCTTGACAGTAGCGGCCAGGCGTTCTGCTGGGGGTGGAACGGGGACGGCCAGCTCGGCGACGGGACGACGACAGATAGGTTGGGCCCTGTGCCCGTTTCAGGAGGGCTGACCTTCACGTCGGTGAGCGCCGGCGCGTTCCATACCTGCGGTGTCGCTACCGACGGGCAAGCCTACTGCTGGGGAAGGAATCGGTCGGGAGAGCTTGGCAACAACGTCGTGACCAACGCCACCGAGCCCGTTCTCGTGTCGGGGGGGCTGACGTTCGCCAGCATAGACGCGGGATTCGAGCACACTTGTGGGGTAACGACGGGTGGTGACGGCTATTGTTGGGGCAGTGATGACTTTGGCCAGCTGGGTAACGGAAGGGACGGCGGTGAGTTAACCCCTACATCGATTGTCGATGCAGCGAGTTTTGCCTTGATCAGTGCGGGTGCGGCGTATGCGTGCGGAGTCTATACCTCGGGTGAAGCCTGGTGCTGGGGGTTCAACCAGAGCGGCCAATTGGGAAGCAACGTCGCCGACGCATGTACCGATGATGAGGGGTTCTTGGTGGCGTGCAGCCAGGTGCCGTTTGCGGTCACTGGAGGATTGCGCTTTGCGTCTGTGGTGGCGGGCTCCCAGCATACCTGTGGTGTGACCCGTGACGATGTGGCGTACTGCTGGGGCCGGGGTAGTCTGGGCCAGTTGGGAAACGGTTCGACCGGTGAGAACCTTTTTAGCGTCGAGCCGGTGCGGGTGGCCGGCCCTCCGTAGGCCGATCGGAGGAACTGTGATTGAGCCGAGTTTGCCCGTGGGTCGTCGAGGGCCCCGCGACGTGCCTCGATTAACCGAACTATCGAAAGTTGGAGCTGTTGCCTGATGCGTACCATCTGGTTGATTTTACTGTCATTGTCCTCCAGCGGCTGCTACCAGTTCTTCGCCGTTGAGGAGGGCGTCATGCCCGACCCCGGTCAGGAGGTTCGCGTGCATCTGTCGCCCGCAAGGGCATTCGAGGTGGGGGGCACGCCCATACCGGGCATCGAGATGGTTGAGGGTGAGGTGTACGAGAGTGAGGCGCAAACCCTGGCTGTCTGGACGTCGATGCTACACTCGCGGTTTTTCAGTTTTCGGGGCAACGGGGCGGTGTTGTACATCTCCCGCGATCACATAAGCCGCCTGGAGACACGGCGGCTCGTTCCCGCCAAGACGGTTCTCGCCATCGGCACGGTCGCCGCGGCCATAGTGACGATCTTCACAATTGCGGATGCTGTTTCCGGCGGTGGATCATTCCTCGGGGGGCAAGAGGGAGGAGCGGACGGGAGCATCTTTCCTTCATTTCCGGGCACCGTCCGCTTGAGGACCAGGTAGCAATCCGCCGCGACAGGTGACAGAACGCACGGCTCGCAAAACAAATGAAGCGCGCCACGACCATCGTGGCGCGCTTCATTTTGTGCTCCTCCGACTTTACCGCGGCCCCCTCATCTCCCTTGCTCCGCTAGTTAGCTAGGACAGTTGAAGTCGGGATTGAGGTGGCAGTTGGCCCGAATCTCCCGGATGCTGATCGGCAGGAACACCCCCGGGGCCGAGAATGCCTCAAACGTCGGGTTCCACCGGTTCGATGCGATCCCGAACCGGTACATGTCGTTGAGCCGCCGGCCCTGCAGGAACAGGTTCACTCGCCGCTCGTGAATCAGTATGTCCCGCGCGCTGACACCCGAGGCCGCGGTCCAGTCACTCACGCCGCCGAGGGTTCGCACGGCGTTGATGCTCGCTGCAAACGCCGCGGTGGCACCGTTCGTGGCCAGCTCGTGCTCGGCGATGATGAGATGCATCCCCCGTGCCGAGAGCTGTACATGGTTCAACTCGTCATTATTAGGCTGCAACTCCACCAGGACCCACTGGATGATACGGGGATCGGGGATGAGGTCCACGACGTCCAGCAGCCTGATGCTGTCAATGGTGGTGTTACTAGACGCCGCATACCCGTAATCGTCGGATATGCGATTCTCCTGGCGCTCGAAATTCCATGCGCCGAATTGGGATACCAGCGTGCTACCCCTGTATTCGAAGTCGTACCGCCAGTCCCCACCTTGCATTGCCAGGGCGGCTGCCGCATCGGTGGCCGCCGCCGGGTTGCTGACGAGCCCGGTATTCGGGACGACGATGATATTGTGCGCCGTTCCGCTCGGATGCGTGATCGTAGGGCTCGCGGTGTAGCTCAGCGTGCTGTTGTCACCGATTATGTTCCACACGCTTTGCGCATGCTTCGCCCGGGCACGCATGGCCATCAGGTTTCTCCCGAGGTTGCCGCTGGAGGTGATGGCCAGCCCCTGGTCGAGGCGCCCGATGGCAGTCGTGTAGAGACTCCCCATGTTGGACGGCCCGATGGGCGGGCTGGCGACCTGGCGATCCGAGAACACGAAGTCGTCGAACCAGTCGGCGATTATCACGTACATGATCCCAGAAAACAGATAGGCTCGAGCCAGATCGTCGACATCTTCGAGGTCCCCGGCGCTGTTGTGCCCTTCCAGCAGCGTGATGGCCTCGTCAACCATCCAACGCCCCACGGCCATCTCGTCGAAGAAGGCGTCGGTGAACTCGTTTTGCGGGTTCCTTATCTCGCCTAGCATCAGCTCCTGCCAGGCGTCGCGGGAGCCGGACCATTCGATCTCGTCCCCCGCAATCGAGTACGGTCCCAATTCCCCGGCGAACGCATCCTGCACCTCATAGAGCGCTCCGTTCACCACCGCGTTTGCCGCAATGGGGGCCTTGAAGTCGGCCTCCTGTACGTTGTTGGGGTTCTCAACCTCGATCAAACTGTCACACCCGACGACGCTGACAGCGATCCCCAATGCCAGCAGTGGGGCACTCCATCCCCGGGAGCGCCCGCGCCTGCCTGAGTTTCGTACACACATGATGTGGTCTCCTCTGCGTTGGGCGCCGGGTTAGAAGCCGAACCGGAGCGAGATTGCGTACCGGGTCGCGATGGGAAGACCCATCGAGTCGAGGCCCTGGGAGAGGACGCACCTGCTACTTGCGCCCCCGCCTCCACCGCACGCGCCGCGTGCGTTCGTCTCGGGATCCGTCCCGTCATATTTGGACCACAGCTTGAGGTTCCGGCCGGTGAGGTTGATCTGAAGGTTGTTCAACCCCAGCCGCTGGGAGAACGTCCTGGGCACCGTGTAGGTGACACCAAGCTCGCGCCACCGCAGCCAGTCGGCCGAACTGACCGCGTTGAGGCCGCTGAACGGCGCCAGGGACGCCTGAGTGGTGACCCACTTCATGGCCGCGTCGAAGCGCGCCTGCACGTCCCCCTGGGTCGCCGGGTTGAGCAGTATCGCTTCGAGTTCTGCCGTCGCCCGGGTGTTCCGGCCAATGCCCGGGTTCGACCGGCGGAACTGGTCCGTGAGGTTCTGGACCACGAAGTTGCCGGCCATGTACTCGAACACCGTGTTCACCTGCCAGTTGCCCCACAGGGTCATCTGTGTGCCGAAGGCGCCCTGCCAGTCCGCCGTCGGCTTGCCGAGGTAGTGGTCCAGCAGGTCCCCGTCGCCGTCATCGTCGCGGAGTAACGGGTTCAGGTCGTTCCGCAAGCGGATGGAAGTCATGCTCCCGAGCCAGGCTCTGAACACGGCTTCCGTGTCGGCCAAGCCGTCTCCATCGGTGTCAATCGGCACGGTCTGACCGGGCGTGAAGTCGACCAGCTTCCCGCCGAAGAACGCCGCGGGGGCGAAGCCTTCCTGCACGAAGTTCCGGGGCCGTGCATAGGTGCCGGCGACCTTGAACGGCGGCGCCCCGCCCAGGCTCGTGATGATCTCATCGATGAACGCCGCATTGGCGAACAAGCTGAGCGAGAAGTTCTCCCGATCGAACGCCAGGTAGTCGAGCTTGATCTCGTATCCCTTCGCGTCGAGTTGGCCCACGTTGTCCAATTGGGTGTTGCGGAAACCACCGCTCACCGGGAAAACCCGCCGAATCAGCGCGTCGTTCGTCCGCCTCTTCCAATAGGTGAACTCGACACTCGCCATATCGTTGAGCAGGCCGATCTCCGTGCCAACCTCCCACTCGGTGGTCTTCTCCGGCTTGAGGTTGTCGTTACCCAGGTTGTCAGGCCGCAATCCGGGGCCCTCGAACGTCGGGCCCGGCTGGAATGTGGTGAGCCTGTCGAACGCCCCCGGCTGAAGGCCTGACTTACCCACCGCACCGCGCAAGCGCAGCGTGGAAATTCTGGAGCTGGTCCAGCCCGCGAGGTCGCTCGGAATGACCGACAGACCGGCTTTCGGATAGAACGCCGCGCCCTCCGACTCGCCGAACGCGCTATTGCGGTCCAAACGCCCGCCGACGGTGAGGAACGCCACGTCGTTGTATCCGATCTGCTCCTGGGCGAAGACACCCGCATTGACCTTCTCTTCGCTGAATTCGTCAATGACCTGTGACGCCGCCGCCTCCGTGATCTCGAGGCCGGGGCCCGGGAATGTGATGCCCTGTCCGCCCGAGACTACGTCCTTGGCAATAAAGCCCTGGCCACCGATGACGAGCTGGCTGGACCAGGTGTCATCGAGGAACCGCTCGGTCCACCGAACCTTGGTGTCCAACGTGATCTCCCGGTGGGCGCGGACTCCGAGTCGCTTGAACCCGTCGGTCCGCCGGCCCGTGAAATTGTCCACGTCGTACCGGAACGGGACAAACTCGCCTGCCCGCGAGTTCACTACGTCGTACCCTACAAGCGCCTCGATCGTTACGGACGATGAAGCTTCGTACGACATGTTGAGGCCGCCCTGGAAGTGCTCCGTGGTCTCACCGGTTTCCGTCTGCGAGAACTCACGGATGGTCCCGAAGGTGGCCGCGCCGAAGGGGTTCCCGGCGCCGGTGCAGAAGAAGGGGCTGCCCTCGCCGAGCCTGGGGATGCTCGTGTTGACGCTCGAGTCGTCGCAGTTGGCGACCTCGGGCTTGGCCCACCATGCCATGCCTACCGGCCCGTAGATGTCATTGCCGTTCTGGGGTGTGTCCTGGCGCACGTCGGCGAACATGCCGCTCGCCCGGAACTGGAGCCGGCTGCGCGGGAACAGCGTGACCGAAAAATTCCCCTGGTAGCGCCGATTGAAGTCCTTGTTTTTTCCGAGCTGCTCCTCGAACACGCCCCCGTCGCCCCACGGCCCGTCGTTGAAAGTGGCCCGGCCGGAGAGATAGTACTGGACGCTCTCGCCGCCACCACTCACGCTGGCCGAATAGATCTGATCGCGACCGGTCTCCCAGAGATCCCGGATGATGTCCGACTCGAAGACCTCATAGGGCTTGAGCGACCGGTTGCCGTCGTGGAACTTCCCGCCGTACAGAGCGGTCAGCGTGGCAGCCTGTGCCTGGGTGCGGGGAAAGCCTGCCAGCGGCTTGATCCGGTTGCCGGGGAAATTGGTGATGCCCTGGTCGATCCGGAAGGTGAACCGCGGCGGGCCGGCGGTTCCCTTCTTCGTGAAGATCTGGATGACCCCCGATGAGGCCTCGCTCCCGTACAGGGTCGCCGCCGCGGCGCCCTTGAGAATCTCGATGCGCTCGATGCTCTCGGGATTGATGTCATCCAGCCGGGACGGGGCGCCGCCGTTGGTAAACACACGACCGGCGAAGTTGCCGCTGTTGTCCACGCGCACCCCGTCGACGTAGACGACGGGTTCATTGGACATGGACAGACTGTTGGTGCCCCGGATGCGGATGCGGGCTCCTTGACCCGCCAAGCCGCCCGACGGGAGCCCCACCACCGACGGCTCGCGTGCGGAAATCATCGTCCCGAAGTCCGTCACCGGGGCCATCTCGAACTGCGCGGCGCTCACCGTGGCGATGGTGTTGCCGAGCTGCTTCTTCTGGACCTGTCCGCCGGCACCGGACACCACGATCTCATCCAACTGGATCACGGACCGGTTGAGCTCGAAGTTGAGGTCGGTGGTCTGCCCAGCGAGCACTGCTACCTGAGCGAGGATTTGGCTGTAACCGACTAGCCGGGCACGGACCTGGGTCTGGCCCGCCGGAATGTTGGTGAGGGTGTACTGGCCCGCTTCATCGGTCAGGGCGCGAATCCGACCGGCGGCCGCCACCGCAGTGAGCCCGCGACCCGCCAGGAACACCTCTGCGCCGACCAGCGGTCGACCCCCGGACGACGCCGTGACGACACCCTGGATGGTGCCGGTTTGCTGCGCCACCGCCGGGGCCGCGACGATACCCACCAATGCCGCGGCACCTATGGCAGCCAGCACGTTCCTCGACCACTTTGCAAAGTCCATAATTTACTCCTACCTGATTGGGGACACGTGAATATGTAAGCGTGCTTCCTGAGGTTCTTGGAGGCCCCTAGTGGGGCCTGGGTTAGTCAAGGTACAGGGCGACTCTCGCACTGAGCAGAGGCCGCCATAGGCACGATCTGGTGCGTAGTCAGCGACAGTCCTGGCACCAAAGAGTCCTCTGCTGGGAGTTCGCCCATAGCGTACGGCCAGGTACAATCTTTGTCAATGGAGGAATCTTCACACTCCGTTAGGATTGCCGGTGGCTGCGTGTCGAGATGGGTCCTGTTGCCGGTTGGGAGCTACTTCTCGATGCGCTTGACGTGGAGGTCGATGACGAGCCCAAGCTGCTTATCGTGCCCATGTTGCACCAACGGATTCGCATCAGACGACCTCGCTCGATCGACGATTATTGAAGATCAACCTGTGCAGACGTCATTGATCGCCTACCGCCGTACGCTCCCGTCCCGCAGCCAGATGAGGACGGCGCCGCATGTGGGGTTGCCCGCTACTCGGAATGAAGGTGGTATCGTCGCGGCCCCGCTATACACCTCGACACCGGCGATCGCCGCTGGCAGGACCACGTCGATACTGGCTGCGGCCGTGTGGACGCCGTCGATGTAGTAATTGACCTGACAATACGAACCCGCATTCGAAATGCTGGGAATCCCCCGCCCGCTGGCGATGGAACCGTCCTGCAGGGTGCGGAATCCCGGAATTCGCCTGAACAGCTGCGAGGTGTTGAGCACATCTTGGTCCCGGATGTCTTCCCACGTAAGGAACGTGCCATCTGCCGAGTTCCTCCGGTGGAAAAACCCCACCTTCTGAAGCTTGCGGTGTAGTGGCTCGGCCTCGACACGGATGGGGTCCAACTGGAACACCAGCGGCGCGAGAGCGATCGATCCGAGGTCGACACGCACAGGCCGGGTTTCGGTCAACTCGAGCCGCACCGTACCCTCCTCGTACCCGGCGTGCCGGATCAGAATGGTGAAATTCCCGCGCGAAATGCCCGGCAACTCGAAGTGACCTCGCTCGTCGGCCACCGTTGCGAGACCTTGTTCAACAACCTCGACCGATGCACCGACCAGCGGCGCTCCGGTCAGCGAGTCCAGCACGACACCGACGAACGTGGCGCGTTGAGCCGCGACCGGGAACACCAACGCCGTGGCGGCGAGAAGGGACAATGCGAAGCAGCCGGCCCAACGCATACATTACTCCAGTATGACCTGTCTCAATATACCGCCTGGAGACCCGGTACATCCAAGGGGGGCAGGTTGTCCGGTTGGGAACGACCTCCGCAGCTTTGCTGTTACCAGTCGTATGAGCCAGCCATCAGCCCGGGCGGTCATGGCCGCCGTTTTCCTCGTCTCATGCGGCGAAGACGTCATCGATGGCCCAGATTTCGAGCTGAGCTGCACCGTTCCCGTCGAGGAACTGTTTTCCGCTGCAACCCGCGATGCCATCCCGGCACTCACTAACCCCGAAATCGCGACTGCCGGCGATGGTTCATTCCTCAGTGACAGCGATCGTGTCCTTGGAGTGGTCGTGAACGGAGCGGCCCGAGCGTATCCGTTCACCGTCATGTGGTGGCATGAGGTCGTAAACGACACCCTGGGTGGCCAGCCAATCCTGGTGACCTACTGCCCGCTGACCGGGTCCGGCATCGCGTTTGATCCCGAGATCGACGGCACGGTGAGGAACTTCGGCGTTTCGGGCCTGCTCTGGCGGACCAACCTCACCATGTTCGACAGAGACACCGAAACGCTGTGGAACCAGATGCTCATGGGAAGCATATGCGGCTTGGGGCGCGGCACACAGCTTCGGCGAATCCCTATCGTAGAGACGACGTGGAGCAACTGGAAGACGCGGCACTCCGCCACGACGGTGGTCACGGAGAACACCGGCCATGAACGCCCGTATGGCCGCTACCCATACGGAGACTATGACGACCTCCACAATGCGGGCATCGGATTCCTCTCGCCCTCGACCCGGCTGCGGATCAGCGACCTCAGACCACCAAAGGAATTGGCACTTGGCATCTTCGACGGTCCGCGGGTCACCGTCTACCCATTCGGGGGGCTGGCCGCGAGGGGAAGTGCAGCCGCACTGAACCACACGGTGGGAGACACGCCGGTCCTAGTGACGTACCAGCGGCCTGTGGAAACGGCGATGGCGTTCGATCGGCGCGTAGGAGGCCAGACGCTCACCTTTACCGTGGCCAGCGAGGCGCCTCTCACACTGACGGACGCCGAAACCGGCAGCACCTGGGACGGTGGCGGTGTCGCGGTGGCGGGCTCGCTAGCCGGGGAACGACTCCAGATCCTCAGCGACGCATTCGTGGCGTTCTGGTTCGCCTGGTCGATCTATTACCAGGAACTCGATCTGTTCCTGCTCGACAACTGACCTGCGCCTTTTCGCCGTTTCGGTGCTCCCACCCGACTTGCGCCGTTCACGACCGAAACCTCATACCGCGACCGATCGCTTCACTCCGGGGCAGCGTGGCGGGTAGGATGGTCTGACCGTCGAAAATGGCGCCACGCAGATTGGCACCTGTGAGGTCCGCAAAACTCAGGTCGGCGCCGCTGAAATCCGCCCTCCGCGCGTCAGCCCGGCGCATGTTCGCGTCGCGTAGGATCGAGCGGATGAACCTGGTGCGGTTCAAGTTCGCGCCCTCGAGATTCGCACCTGACAGATCGGCGTTCACCATGAGCGACAGGTCGAGGCGCGCACCCCTCAGATCAGCCCCCCGAAGGTCAGCGGATTCCAGGCGGGCATTTCGGATTTGGGCGCCCACCAGGATGGCATCCTTGAGGTTGGTCCCTCGAAGGTTGGCCCCATGGAGGTCGGCTCCGGAAAGATCAAGCCCTTCCAGAACTTGCCGACTCAACTCAACCCCGCGGAGACCTCCACATTCGCCGACGTAGCCCGGGTTCAATCCCTCCTCCCCGTCTGCGTTGACGCACTTGCCTTCCCTGTACCGGAAGCCCAAATCCTCCTGCGCCAAGGCGGCAGGCGTCCAGATGCAGCTAAGCACAGCTCCGAACGCCAGCGGCGCGCTCGTTGCGAACAGCCTGCTGAGCAATTTGCTCAGGGCTGGAAGGGCGATCCTCACCATGACCATTCCCCCCTAAGGAACGAGACGGTACCCGCCTATCCTAGGGTATCGCGGGGTACTGTGTGTACTCCCCATATACTCCCCGGAAAGTAGCGGCTAGTCCGTATGGTGGCTAGAAAGCCGTCGATGGTACTCACGGACCTTGACCCGGTACGCGCGCGGTGGGGCCGAGGAAAGAGGCGACGGATAGACAAGGGATTCACGCCTTCAAGAGGTTGTCAACCTCGCGAGACGTCGTCACCTCGCCCCGGCCGGTGTAGGCTTCGTGGAAGGCGTCGATTTTGTCGAGTTCGTAGACGTAATTGATCATGATACCGGCCGACTGGGTGATGCCGCGCTCGGAGCGGTCGGCTAGCCAGTTCAGCCGTTCCAACCGGGCGCCGTTTCTCAAGTGAAAATGGGCGACCGAATCGAGGGTCGTGCCCTGTGCACGGCGCTCCTCGATGAGATACCGGGCGCACAGGCGGAGCAACGGCCCGCGTAGGGGATCGCTCGCTTTATCGTCCTCGAACCAATTCGGCCGCGCGAGAAGGCGTCGAATCGCCGCGAGGGGATAATCAACCCCTGCCGCCTTGGACCTGCCCACGCCTTTCTCCGCGTCGATCTGCTCGGCGCCTTCTTCGGTGAGGATCTTGTCGAGCCAGGCGCGAAACCCGGGAACCGGCGACAGGGTCGCGAAGGTCTTTAGGCCATTAAGCTCACCGGTGAGACGATCGACCACGCGCTTGATGAGGAAACTGCCGATCGGGATTCCCCTCAATCCCGTTTGGGCGTTGGAGATCGAATAGAATACCGCGGTGTCGGCCGCCTCGGCGTCTTCCTGGGGTGCACGTGCATCAAGCAAGACCTGAACGTTGTCGGCCATCCCCCTGACCAGGGCGACCCAAACGAAGATCAGTGGCTCATCGGGCATGCGGGGGTGGAAAAACGCGAAACACCGGCGGTCCGAAGCGAGCCTGTTCTTCAGGTCGTCCCAGCTCTGGATCTCGTGCACCGCTTCATAGGCAATCAGCTTTTCAAGGAGCTGGGCCGGCGCATTCCAGGTAATTTGACGGAGATCCAGGAACCCGACATCGAACCACGAGGTCAGCAGGGTCTTCAGATCCGATTCGAGTCCCTTGAGCTCCGGAACGTCGCCCAGTAGCGAGATCAACTCGGCCCGAAGATCGACTAGGAATTTGACGCCTTCGGGCAAGGCGTTGAACTGGGTCAGCAATGTGACCCGAGGGGCTTGGAGCGCCGATTTCAGTTCGGTCTCGGCAAGCTCGCGTTCGCTCTTGCTCGCGGCCTCCTGCAAACCCGCGACGGCCCGATCGACCCGGGTGTGGTCGACATCGAACTCTTCGGCAAGAACGCACAGGAACACTTTGTGCCCCGTGTCATTGAGCGCCAAATAGGCCTGTCCGAGGGCCGCCGCCCGGCTGCGGGCCGACACCTCGCCGCCTCGCGCCTCCAGGCATGCCCGCATCTGCCCGATCAAGCGCGCCCTGTCGCCGCCGCTGAGATCCGGGCTTAGGTCGACCTCGGAAAAGTCTTCGTAGGTGCGCGCGATCTTGCCCCAGACACCGCGCAGGTTTCGGAATGCGCGGTCGAGCAAGCTTGATTTCTTATGGACTGTCATTCGTTCGATCCAGGCCCGTTTCCAAAGTCGGTTGCGCCGGTGTAGAAATCGAGCGCCGCAAACGCCCTGCGAACGGACGTCGCTTCTTGTCGCCGCGAGGACGACAGGTAAACGGTCGGCCACGTCCCCGGACGATCAATCCGGGACCGATATCTTGCGCGGCCAGCGAGGTCATTCCCCGGATGGTGTGGGGATCTGTAATCTCAAATCGGCCCCTCTCGCCACGCTCTCGTATGACGCTTAGCTTAAGCTAGTCATGACCAACCCGCTCGACCGCCTCACCACCATCCCTCAAGAGGTAGACAGACTATGAAGTTCATGCTCCGAACCACTGCTGGTGTGCCGACGGTGATGCTGCTGGCGGCCGTCGCCTCGTGTTCGCGTGACCAGAGTGACGATGCCGAGGCGCAGGCTGCGGCCTTGGTGGCCCGAGCCGCCGAGTTTGAGTTGGACACCGAATGGGAGACCCCGCCGGGCGACGCGCATGAGCATTCGATGGCGGGATTCGCCAAGATCTTGTGTTCGGCCGTGTTCATCACCGGGCTGGACCCCGCCTACGCCGCCGAAAATGTGGGCTTCTTCACCTCGCCGCCGGACACCCGCAAGCTCGTCACCGACACGGTCGTCGATATGGAGAACCGCCTCGTGCGTCTCACGCTGAACAACGAGGTGACGCGTACGGCGACATTCAACGGCGACCAGGGATGCTCGGCGCTGCCGAGGGGGCGCGACAAACCCTTCTTCACACCGGTGACGGTGACATCGAGTCTACCCGATCCGATGACCCAGCCCTGGCCGATGGGCGACGTGCTGCCCGACGACCCGCTGCCTCCGGAGATCGACGCCGACAAGGTTGCGCAAGCGGTGGCCGCGGCGTTCGACCCGCTCGAGGGCATGACCGCCGCATTCGTGGTCACCTACAAGGGTCGCATCATCGGCGAGCGCTACATGGAGGGTCTCGACAAGGACACACACCTCGAGAGCTGGTCGATGGGCAAGAGCCTCACCGGCACGTTGATGGGAACGCTCGTACACCAAGGAGTCTATGAATTGTGGGAGCCGGCGCCGATCGACGCATGGCACGAGACGCCCGGCGATCCCCGCGCCACGATTCGCATCGGCGACATCATGCGCATGTCGTCCGGGCTGCGCTTCGTGGCGCCGCAAGATCCGGATTACGAGGTCGAGTTCGGCTATCCCGCCGGGTATCCGGATCACCTGTACGTATATACCGGGGCCATCGACTCGCACCAATGGGCCATCACGCGCCCGTCCCAGTGGCCGCCCAACACGGTGGGCCGCTACCGCAACTCCGATCCCGTCACCATCAACCATCTGATCCGTAAGGGCGTCGAAGAGCGGCTGGGTCAGAACTACCACACGTACCCGCAGCGCGCCTTGTTCGACAAGATCGGTATCCGCAAGATGTACCTGGAGACCGATCCGTACGGCAACTTTCTCATCCAGGGCTACGAGTTCGGCACGGGCCGCAACTGGGCACGGCTGGGGAACCTCTATCTGACGGACGGCGTGGCGCCGACTGGCGAGCGCATCCTGCCGGAGGGTTGGGTCGAATACGCCAGAACATTGGCGCCCGCGTGGGAGGCAGATGGCCGGCCCATCTACGGCGGGTCGTTCTTCTGGATCAACGGCACGGGCAGCTTCCCCATCCCGACCGATGCCTTTTACATGGCGGGAGCCGGTGGCCAGAGCACCATCATCATCCCGTCGCATCAGATGGTGGTCGTGAGGCTCGGTCACTATAAAGGAAGTAGCTTCGGCGGCCCGGCGTTGCGGAATGCGCTGACGCTCTTGATGGAGGCCGTGCCGCCCGTGCAATGACCCATTCCTTGGATCGCATGACCGCGGCCCTTGCCGACCGCTACCGCATAGAGCGCGAAGAGTCGTGGCACGGCGACGGTCTACCTCGCCGAGGACGTGAAGCACGAGCGCCAGGTGGCGGTGAGGTGCCTACTCCTCCGCGATAGCTTTCAAACGCTCGATCTGCTGCATCACCGCCCGGAGCTCGGCGATCTGCCGGTCGACCCGCCCCGCGAGATCGGTGAACACTTCCTGCTGTTGCGCCGTGGGCCTAGCATCCGCCTGCCCCACAAAGCCGGCCAGGCGGGCCAGCTTGTTGTTCAGCATTATGGGGTAATTCCACAGCTGCTGACCACCCGTCGCTCGAAACTGGATCAGCTCGTCCTCGACACGCCACAATCTCTCGTCGAGGTTTTCGGCGGTTTGTCTGGCACGCCTCGAGATACCATCATCACGCAAAATCGCCTGGATCTCCTGTCGGGCTTGTCGCAGTTCGCTTACCGCGTCGTGATTTTCTGACAGCTTGTCACGGATGGCGATGAGCAGTTCGAACTGTTCCTCGAACTCCGCCTGTGTGGTGGTCACACGTGGGTCTCTTACGATGTCAAAGGATTGTCTGAACGTTGCTCCACCCACCGCGAGCTGCACCCGATACGTTCCCGGTGGGGCGACGGGGCCGGTGAGATTGATCAGATCGTAGCCCGGAGTTCCCCGCGCATCCGGATACCGCATGTCCCATACGAACCGGTTGGCCCCGGCTTCGGCGGCCACTCGCTGGTCCTCCGCTTCGGCGTCGCTCGAGTAGGTCTCGATGACTTGCCCCCTCCCGTCGAGCAGGGTCAGCGTAACGGGGTCCGTCGGTTTGGTTCGCAGGTAGTAGTAAATGACGGCGCCGCTGGGGGGATTCTCCCCCGCTTCGGAGGGCCAGCTCTGTAGCTGACGGACGGCCGGCCGCTTGCTGTCGTTGAATCGCACCGCGGTCCGCGGCTCGAACAGGTGGGCAGATGACCGCAGCACTTGGTCCGTGAGCTGATGAAGCGGCGTCACATCGTCGAGGATCCACAATCCCCGGCCATGCGTCGCGACGACGAGGTCGTTCTCCTTGATGACCATGTCGTGGATGGGCACCACGGGCATGTTGAGCTGTAGCGGTTGCCAGCTGTCGCCGGCATTGAATGACACGAAGATGCCGAACTCCGTGCCGGCGTACAGCAAGCCGCGCCGCTCCGGGTCTTCGCGAATGACCCGGGTGTAGTGATGATCCGGAATGCCGGCCGTGATCTTTTGCCACGTCTTGCCGTAGTCGCTCGTCTTGTAGAGGTACGGCGCGAAATCGTCCACCTTGTACCGGGTCGCCGCCACGTAGGCGGTCGCTGGATCGTGGGGTGACGCATCGATGATGCTCACCAAGGCGTACTCCGGCAGGCCGTCCGGCGTTACGTTCTCCCAGTTCTCACCCCCGTCACGCGACAGGTGGATCAACCCGTCGTCTGTCCCAGCCCACAACAGTCCCTGTTGAACGGGCGACTCGGCGAGGGTAAACACCATCGCATAAAACTCCACCGCGATGTTTTCTCTCATCACCGGCCCCCAGTACTCACCGAACTCCTCTCTCCCGTACCTGGGCGTCGGCTCCAGCTTGGTGGAGTCTTGGCGGCTGAGATCGGGGCTGATCGGCTGGAAACTGTGTCCTTCGTTGGTCGATTTGAAGATGACATTCCCGGCCACGTACAGAACGTTGGGATCGTGTGGCGAAAGAATGATGGGATACGTCCACCCGAAGCGGTACTTGAGATCTCTCGTCCCCCACCCCGTGTGATACTCCGGCCAGACCGTGATGTCTTGATACTGCCGCGTCCGACCGTCATACCGAGTCATCGGCGACGCCATCGTGTGCGAGAAGACGATGTTCGGATCGTCCGGCCTGACAGCGAGATAGCCACTTTCCCCGCCACCGTGCGTCTGCCACTCGTCCCGGGTAATGCGCCCGAAATCAGAACGACTCGGGATGGAAAGGGTGCTGTTGTCCTGTTGCGATCCGTAAACCCGGTAGGGTGTGCGGGTGTCGGTGGTCAGGTGGTAGATCTGGGCGGTCGGTTGGTTGTAGATCGTGGACCAGGTTTCCCCCCGGTTGAACGAGATGGTCGCTCCGCCGTCGTTGCCCTGAATCAGCCGCTCGGGATTGCTCGGATCGAGCCACAGATCATGATTGTCGCCGTGGGGGGTTCGCCACTGGGTGAAAGTACGTCCACCGTCGGTGCTCACCTGGGCCCGGTTGTTGAGGATGTACAGTCGGTCCGGATCCTGAGGATCTGGGTACACGTGCATGTAATACCATGAGCGCGACGTGAGGACCACGTCGTCATTGACCAGCTGCCAGGTGGCCCCGTAGTCCCCGGAACGGTAGAGGCCCTTCTCCTCGCGTGTCTCGACGAGCGCCCAGACCTGCCCCGCCTTCGGAGAGGCGGCGATGCCGATCCGTGATTTGATGCCTTCGGGTAACCCCGGGTTGTTTGTGATCTCCTGCCACGTATCGCCGCCATCGGTGGTCTTGTAGATCGTGCTGCCTGGGCCACCGTTGCGCACGCCCCAGGGGTACCGTTGGAATTCCCAGTTTGCCGCGTACAGGATGTCCGGGTTGTTGGGATCCATCGTGAGATCGACGGTCCCCGCTTTTTCGCTCCGGAAGAGGACCTGTTCCCAGGTGTTGCCGCCGTCCCTCGACCGATACACTCCACGCTCCGGATTGGGACCCCACGCATGCCCGATCGCGGCGACATACACCAGGTTGGGGTTCTCCGGGTGGATCCGAATCCGGCCGATGTGCTGAGTGGCGGCCAGCCCCATGTGCTGCCACGTCTCCCCGCCATCGGTCGATTTGTACACTCCGTCTCCGGGCGAGAGATTGCCCCGGAGACAACCCTCGCCCATCCCCACATACACTACATCGGGGTTGGATGCGGAGATGGCCAGAGCGCCGACCGAGCCGGAGCTGAAGAATCCGTCTGACACGTTGTTCCACGTCCACCCGCCGTCGCTGGTCTTCCATACACCTCCGCCCGTAGCACCGAAGTAGAAGACCATGGGATCGGTGGGATGGCCCGCCACGGCCACGACTCGACCGCCGCGATGGGGGCCGATGGTTCGCCACTCGAGCATCCCGAGCACCGCCGGTGTCACCGTTCCCTGCAGCAAGGCGGGCTCGAGGTCGACAGGAGCCTGGTTCTGCGTCCATCCGGCGGTCGATATCAGTACCATCGTAACCACCACCAGGAAGCCGACTCTGGGAAGCTCTCTCGCAGCTGCTGTCACGGTTACCTCCTTCTACAAGAACGGGATCGCAGGGGAGTCAATCTCCGCGACTGTTGGCACGTCGAGCGTGAGCCACGAGTCCAGCTCGCCCGCGCCGCTTTGCCGCGGCAGATCAGTAGGGCCGGGCGGTCGCGACGATAGGCTCGCCTATCATAGCCGATCTGCCACCTAATGCCATAGTGGTCGGTGAGACCGATCCGCTGCGGCACCGCTCTCCGGAGTTCCGGTAATCCCGCCGAATCGCCGTACATGGTATGCCCCTCCGGTACGCCGCCCCGCCCCATCCGCCTCGCGAGTGTGTGGCGGATGCGGCTGTACCGTCGAAGCTCGGAACCCCTGATGGACGTCGAACGCCGGATCGAGCATTAACGCGCTACGGCCCTTTAATCGACTGTCGCCGCCTCCGGCGCAAAGAGGCGCTGCACTTCCGGCGCCTCGTGCGGCCTGACGTAGAGACTTATGACGAAATACGTAATGGTGGACATGGCGATCGCCGGGAACATCGGATGGATCGGGAAGCCCAAGGGCCACAAAGTGAGGCTAACCAGGATGGTCAAGCCCACCACAAACGAAGTGAGCACGGCGCTCCCGTTCCCACGACTCCAGTGGAGACCGAAAGCGATGGCGGGAAAGAAACACACAGCGTACAGGCTTCCGGAGAAGGCTGTGAGCGAGACGATGCCGCCGGGTGGGTTGAGCGCGATGAGGGCCGTGACCAAGGCGAACAGCGCCACGTATAAACGCGTGTGGCGAACGGCAGTGGTTTCCGTGACGTGGCGGCGCCGCCAAAGTCCGATGATGTCACGCTGGCAGGTGGAAGCCATGACCAGCAATACGCTGTCGAGGGAGGTCATGGCGGCAGCCATGAGGGCCACCAGCAGGAAGGCGCTCGCCAGCGGCGGAAAGACCACGCCGCCTGCGAGAAGCGAGGGGATGATCGTGTCGGTGTCCGTAACTCCTGTGGGGAAGAGGTTTCGGGCGTAGATGCCGATGGGCACGAGGAGGGAGTAGACCACAAGAAACGCCGCCGTCGAGACCCACGTTCCACGGCGTACCGCCCGTTGGTCCTCCAGCGCAAAGAATCTCGATAGTTGGCGGGGCTCAACGACCAGCTTGAACGTCCCTGCAACGATAATTCCCAGCAGCATCCCGAAGGGCATTGCCGCATTCCAGGAGAAGAGCGCAGCTCCCGCGGGGTCGCTCCTGACAGCGAAGAACGATCCGAGGCCTCCAGCGGCCCTCACCGTGCCGCTGAACAGGATGACGGCGGCCAAGAACATCACCACCGCCAGGATCGCGTCGGTCCGTATGACGGAGTGGAGCCCCCCGACCACCGTGTATGCCACCGCGATGAAGAACACGATGATAATGGCCGTCGTGTAGGGAATCCCAAGGAAAGCCTCCAGTAGGTTGCCGAGTCCTTTGAAAACCGCCGTCATGTAGAGGAAGCTCGCGAAGAGCACGATGAACGCCGCGAAAACCCGCGCTGGATTACTCCCGAAGCGAAATCCGATGAAATCGGGGATCGTGACGGAATTCAGAGAAGCTGTGAATTCTCGCATCCGCGGAGCGATGAATGTCCAGGCAACCACCGTGAACACCACAGCGAATGGCGCGATCAGCAGCCACGGTAGCCCGTAGGAATACGCCTGGCCGGCAAACCCCACGAAGCTGTTGGTGCTGGAATACGTCGCAAAAAAGGAAAGACCGACCGTGATCCCGCCTATGGACCGGCCGCCCACCACGTAGTCTGCCAATCCCCGAGTGCGGCGCTTGCCCATGCGGGCGTGGTGGACCAGCAGCGCGCCGTAAAGCGCGAAAAAGAACAAGACGAGCCAGTGGTCGAGGATCCAAGTCATGGGAATAGGGGTTAGGGGTTTAGGGAAGAGGGGTTAGGGACATTCGAAGGCTTGGTTGTCGCAGCCCTTGCCGCTGCTCCTTAGCCCCTACCTGCTCATTTCTCATTACCGCCCTCTCGGAGTCATCGGAAGCACGATGTGGGATGGGTAATTCCGGTCGTGGTAGATCGTGTTGATTACTGGGCCTTCACTTCGAAGCGGTCGTGGGCCGTGAGGAACTCCCAATCGAGGAAATCGACCAGCTGCCGGTGGCTCTAACCCGCTGGGACAGGTCTGTCACAGCCACCGTGCCCTTCCGCTACCCTGTGACATACGAGATTCACCATGACGGCGCAACCGAGACCCGCACAGTGGACGACATTCAGCGGTGGATGGACGATCGCATGGGAACGCGCAGTCGAATTGACACGCGAGGTGAATCATGCTTTCAGCGTCCGGCGTTCGACGTCCGAGCACCCGTCGGGGAACCGCGGATGACGCTGATGGGAGGGACGATAGCGGATCCCCTGATGAATATCGAATGTCGAACAAGGAACGCTGAATGCCGAAGTAGGCGTCATTCAACTTCATCACTCCTTGTTCAATGTTCATTACATTGTTATTCCCTCCCTGCCTACTCCCTCCTCCCCTCCAACGCACGTTCCAGCTCCGCCAGCATGTCGTGCGCACCGGCGATGGTCTGGTCGAACTCCAGTGCCTTCCGCACCGATGCGAGCGCGCCCTCGAAATCGCCGACCTGGCTCAGCGAGCGCGCCAGATAGTAATGAGCCAGCGCGAGTCCGGGATCAAACGTCACCGCGCGACGGTATTGCGCAACCGCTTCGGCGAATTCGTTTCGGCGCAGGTGAAAATTGCCCAGGTTGAAATAGGCCAGCGGTTCGGTCGGATTGACTGCGAGCGCGCGTCGGTAGACATCAGCCGCTTCGAGGTCGCGCCCCCGTTGTTCCAGCGCCAGCCCCAAGTTGACCAGCGCTAGCGGTTGCTGTGGATCCGTGGCTAGACTCCGGTCCAGGAATTCGACCGCCGCCTGAGGATTTCCAGCAGCAATGTGAGCAATCCCCAGGTTTCTCAGAATCCTGGCGTGTTCAGGAAGCACTTCCAGGGCCTTGTGGTAGACGACGATCGCCCTGCCCAGATCGCCTCGCTGGCGAAACGCATCCGCGTAATACCCGAGCGTCAGCACCCACCGGTCACGTACGACGCGATCGTCCTCCTGGAGTGATTCGAGACGACGTGCCAGGAATCGGCGCACGGCCGGATCGTCTCCGGCAGCGTAGTGGAGGGCGGCAAGCGCGACGGCGCGGACGTCCCAGTTCTCGTTCTCGGCGAGCTGCTCGAGCCGCGTCCGGATGTCGCGACTCAAGTCGGGCATGTCGGGCCGCAGGTGGTCTTCAATGAGAAGATCTAGCGCGGCGACCTGGGCCATGGGGTGGGTGGCCTCGGGGTGCAGCAGCTCCTGCGCCGGATTCGTCGTCTCGCCCCGTTCCGCGCGATAGACGCCCGTCACGATGTCTTTGTGGGGCTTCACCTCGCCGTACCACGAATCGGTCACCTCCTGCAGCCGAGCCACCGACAGATCCCGATGGCAACCGCGGCATGCGTTCTCGACGCCGAGTTCCGTGTCGAACGCGGGTCGTGGAATGGGGATCGTGTGGTCTGAGCGCGCGTATCTGAGTTGGTCCCCCACCTCCTTCTGTTGCAGGTAAGGCATGTGACACGACACGCACTGGCTGCCGGGCGAATCGGGTGGGTGGAAGGTGTGGGCGGTGAGATCGTCGGCCTTGCTGGCGTGGCACGACGTGCATTGGCCGTTGGAGAACCGACCTTCGAGCGGCCGCCCGTAGATGTCGCGGTAGCCCTGTCCGTGCGGCTCGTGGCAGGCGACGCAGTTCATCGTGCCGCTGAGATAACAGTCGCTGGCGAGGTGATTCATCTGGTAGGCGAAGGTGCGCACGCGGCCGTCGGGGTAGAACGGCCGGTCGCCGACCAGCTCCGCCAGCAAGGAGTAGTGATCCTGGAGCCGCCTGCCCGGCAGGTAACCCGGTTGGATGACCGACTTCACCGCATGGCATTGGAAGCACACCTCGAGGGATGCGTCTTCGTCCAGCAGGCCGAGCGCCCTGACGCCGAGGTCCGGCGAGCTGGCCAGCCGGCCGGCTTGGGCCCATTCCACGTGCTGCCTCGCCGGCCCGTGACACGATTCGCAGTTGATGGCCAGACTCGCGACGTGGGTCTCGTACCGGCCCGCGTCCGCGTCGAACCTGATCGACACTTGGCTGCCGTGGCATTCTTGGCAATTGGCGAACCGCTCGTCGGTCCCGAACACGCGCGCAGGCGGCCAGTCGGCGCAGTCAGCCAGCGCCATGTCTTCGGTGATGGGAACCCATCCCTGATCGGTGCGGGTGTTCGTATTGCAGAACCAGACGCCTTCGCGCCGGATGAAATCGAACGGGAGAAAGCGGAGCGTGCCGTCGGCGAACGCGGAGAGAAAGCCCTGCGTGCCGCCGCCGACCATGTGCCCACCGCCGACCACGCCGGCGACTGGAAGGACGATTGCGTCACGCCCGTCTTGTACGACGGTGAACTGATAGTCCCCGGCGTCGTTCACCGACGGGATGACCACGGCGTCCTTGAACCGGATGGGTCGTCCTTCGAAGCGCGGGAGCACCAGCTCCTGCGACGGGAAGCCGCCCGCGCGCCCGTGTGTGGACTGACGCCATGCGTTGTACTGCATCTCATGGCACTCGACACATGCCTCCGAACCCACGAAGTCCTCGATCGTGGGACCATCGCTGACCTCGAGCGCCAGGGGCGGCGGGAATTTGACTGCGGCGCCCCCACGGCGGCCGCTCCGCAACGCCGCCCACGCCGTCACCACGAGCAGGGCTACGATCACGAGGCCGATCAAGAACGCCGGCTTGCCGATGGATCTGACGCGCACGGCCTCGGCGGCCAGCTCGCGCCGGGCATCACGAACCGGCCGAGAAGCTGACCGCTGTTTCTGCTTCGACTCGCGTTTTTTCTTTCGTCCCACAGGCTTCCTCGAGTCGTTTGACGTCGGATACGAGCTACGAGCTACGACACAACCGCCTGATGTGCGCCCCCAGGCTTCGAATCTGCGGCGTCGATAACATCTGCCCAAATGCGGGCATGCGATGACTCCGTCCCGGGATGTATCGCCGGCGTGAATGCTGGATGAGCTCGCCATCGCCCGGGCCTGGGCGTCGGGCGTCGTGAGTGGCCGATGCGTTCGGGAGACTGGAAACGGCAGACGGGAAACGGCCCTCCCCATCCGCGGCTCCTTCCAGTAGCGGACGGTCCGTTTCAGACGGCATCGCCGTAGGTTTCTCCGACGACCGGATGGCGGCAACGCCGGTCGCGACAAGGACCCCTAACGTGACAAGTGTTGCACCGGCGCGCACCATGCCCGGCGAAAGGTGGGACGAACCGAAACGCTCGTCAAGGAGATGACAACGATGCCGAAAGGCCCCACGCGCGCCGCTTCCGGTGGAGCTAACGGAGCGGCCAATACCGCCGATTGAGCCTCGCCCAACACTTCACTCCGCCGGCCCCGCGTAAATATTGACGGTGATCTCTGGCAGGCGCTCATGCTCGTGCTGCGCCGGCAGGATCCCGGAATTGCCGGATCACGGATAGATGTCGCTCAGGTTGAGCATGCACACGCCAGGAATGAAGGACCCACATGAGGACACCGAGTGCGTGCCCGGGCACGCCAAGACCCGTCCCAACGCTCAAGGCCTGAACGTGTCCGGCTGTGGCCTCGAGATGAAACGGAGAATTGACCAAAGCCGCTGGACAGCGCCAAATCCCGGAGCGATACTTGGGGGGCTGGTTGGGAATTCTCGATTCAGCCAGACGAAATCGCCTGATCGCACGATGAAGATCCCTGTGTCAGCGATTCCGTCGTAGACTGCCACCGAAGGAGATTGTCCGATGCGCTCGTTTCTTGCTCGCGCGTGTGCCGCAACGTTCGCTGCCGCGCTCCTCATTCCGGTCCCATTGGTCGCCCAGGATACGGACGCCCGCCTTGAAACCCTCAAGACCGAGGCACTCGCGCTCGTCGAGGGGCGGGCCAAGCTCGTGCAGGAGATCGTCGATCATCTGTTCTCCTTCGGCGAGCTGGGCATGCAGGAGTTCGAGACACAGCGCTACCTGACCGAACTGCTGGCGGAGAACGGGTTCGAGATCGAGCTCGGGGTCGCCGGCATGCCGAGTGCCTGGACGGCGCGCTGGGGTTCCGGCAAGCCCGTCATCGCGTTGGGCTCCGATATCGACGGCATCCCGAAGTCCAACCAGAAACCCGGCGTCGGCTATCACGAGGCGATCGTCGACGCGGCCCCCGGACACGGGGAGGGGCACAACTCGGGGCAGGCGGTGAACATCGTCGCCGCGCTCGCGGTGAAGGAGATCATGGAGCGGGACAACATCTCCGGCACGCTGCTCATTTGGCCCGGTGTAGCGGAAGAGCAGCTCGGATCGAAGGCGTTCTTCGTCCGCGACGGTACCTTCGACGGCGTGGATGTGAACCTGTTCACGCACGTGTCGTCGAACTTCGGCACGTCGTGGGGCCAAGGCGGAGGCAACGCGCTGATCTCCGCCCAGTTCCGCTTCACGGGCGAGTCGGCGCACTCGGCGGGTTCGCCATGGCGCGGCCGGTCGGCCCTGGATGCGGTGATGCTCATGGCACATGCGTGGGAGTTCAAGCGAGAGCACCTGCGTCCGGCCGCGCGGTCTCACTACATCTTCACAGAAGCCGGCGACCAGCCGAACGTGGTACCCCAAACGGCCACCATCTGGTTCTACTTCCGCGAGAAGAACTACGAGCTGACCAAGGAACAGTTCGACGCCGCCAAACTCATGGCCGAGGGCGCGGCGTTGATGACCAATACGGAAGTCGACACCATTCAGATCGTGGGCTCGGCGTGGAGCCGGCACTTCAACAAGCCGGTGGCCGAGGCCACGTACGCGAACATCCTGCGCGTGGGTCTTCCCGAGTGGAGTGAGGACGACGTCGCCTTAGCCAATGCACTGCAGCGGGAACTCGGGCAGGAAGAGCGAGGGCTCCCCGATTCGATACCTGAACTCCGGGGGCCCGTGGATCTGTCACGCTCACTCGGCGGCGGCTCCGACGATATCGGAGACGTGTCGTGGAACATGCCCACCGTGACGCTTCGTTTCCCGGCCAACATGCCGGGTGGTCCGGGGCACAACTGGGCCAACGGTATCGCCATGGCCACGCCCATCGCGCACAAGGGCGCCTTGGCCGGCGCCAAAGTGCAGGCGCTGACCCTGCTGGACTTGCTGCTCAAGCCCGAGATAGTGGAGGAGGCCTGGGCCTATTTCAACGACGTGCAAAAGAAAGAGCAGGAGTATATCCCGTTCATCTCGGCCACGGACAAGCCCGCGATCTTCCTCAATGCCGAGATCATGGAGAAGTTTCGTCCGCTCATGCGGCCGTACTACTACGATGCGACCAAGTACGACACGTACCTCGAGCAACTCGGCATCGAGTATCCGACCATCAAGCCGAAGCCGATCTCCGACGACGACCGGCTTCAGCCCGATGAGCGGGAGCCGTCGGGAAGGAACTGATCGGTGACAGCTTGCGGCTTCTAGCTGATCGTTTCATGCCGAGAGTCAAACACGCTTCACATCGCTTGCAGCCGTGGGAAGGCCGCGTCAACGCAACCCATTACCACACGGTGGCGGACACGGTCGACAAGATCGACTTCGATCGGATGACGTAGGTTGTGGACGGGATCGCCAGTGTGGTGCGTCAACTAGCTTCCGAAGACTAGCCCTCGGGCTCGCTTGGTCACCGGACCGAACGGCGCTATACTACCGGCCCTGGGAACGACGTTGGCAGTAGGGCCTGGGCGGTCGCGACGATAGGCTCGCCTACCATAGCCGATCTGGCACCTCATGCCGTAGTGGTCGGTGAGACCGATCCGCTGCGGCACCGCTCTCTGGAGTTCCGGTAATCCCGCCGAATCGCCGTACATGGTATGCCCCTCCGGTACGCCGCCCCGCCCCATCCGCCTCGCGAGTGTGTGGCGGATGCGGCTGTACCGTCGAAGCTCGGAACCCCTGATGGAC
>JADFPO010000043.1 GCA_022562295.1 Gemmatimonadota bacterium | reverse complement strand
GGACGAAAAAACGGCCCCAGAATCATCGGAATCATCGGAGCCGCGCCATGTTTAAGTTGTTGTCGCGTAACGGGATGCCCGAGGTGAGAGTCGAACTCACACGGGGTTGCCCCCACCGGATTTTGAGTCCGGCGCGTCTGCCATTCCGCCACTCGGGCCGTGCGGGGGATGAATATAGTCTAATCGACAAGGCAGGAGATAATAGACGCACAACGCCGCCCCCGGCCCCCCCGGCCGGTACGGCGCTAGAGGTTCCGAGCGCCTACGGAAGTCCGCGTTGATTTCCGGACCGGTTGTTCCGCCGCGGCGGCTGCCCCTGGCGACGCTGCACGTTCTGAATCTGGCGCTGAAGCCGCTCGTTGTGGACCACCAACAAACCACGCTGCACCGGTGACAAGAAGGCGGCATACGCCTCCTGTTCCGAACGCGCCGCCGCCGCAGACTCCTCGTCCAGCGTGAGCAAACCCTCCACGAGTGCGGCTACGCTATCGGCGTCGGCCGCTACACCGGGCCGCATTTGCTCTTCGATGCCCCGCAAGATCTGCCTGCGCCGCGTCGCGAGTTCCTGTCGCTGCCGAAAGTGGCGCTGCAAGGCCTGGCCAAATTGGTCTCGCTGTTCTTCGGTGAGGCCCGCCTGTTGCGTGTAGTTCTGAACGAATCGCTCCACCACCGCCCGTCGCAACGCTTCACGGCCAGGGCCGCCGCGCTCCTGGGCCGAGAGCGGAACCACCACCAATACCAACGCCATTCCGATAATCGTCTTACGCATTATCCCTCCATCGCAGCCAACAAGTCCCCCAATTCGGTTTCGTCCAGGTCATCCAGAGATGCCGGCACCAACTCATACACCGGTGTCATCTGGTCCAACGAATCGAGCACCTCGGCCAGTTCGGCACTCGAAAACTCTTCGAGCCCAACCGGGGTCACCAGCGCAACCACCGATGCAGGCCGGTCGATCACAAGACGATCCACCGCTAGACCTCCGGTCAGCAGCACGGCGCCGACCGCTGCCGCCCGCAGAACCGCTGTCGAGCGCCACCAGGCGATGGGCGCCGGCTTCGCGCGCAGCTCCGCGACCACTCGCTCGGCGACGCGGTCCAAGTCCACCCGCTCGGCGGCGTCCGACCCCAAATGGGGTGCGATCTCTTCGATATCCCGTTCGTTCATTGGCTTGTTCCGATTGTGATCGGCTGCCCTATTCCAGCATGTCCTTCAATCGTTTCACCGCATGGTGGTAGTGCACCCGCGCAGAGCCAGGCGTTGTGTCGAGGGCCTGCGCGATCTCCTCGTAGTCCAATCCCTGCTGCGCCCTCAACAGGAACACGTCGCGCTGTAGCCGCGGCAGCCCCTGCACACAACGGCTCACTCGCATAGCAATGTCTCCTGCCACCGCGTCACCGTGCGGGTCGCTGCTTCCATCCACGATCTCCCGGTCGTCCAGCGGAATCACGCGGCCCCGTTTGCGTTTCCGCCACGCGTCTTTCAGCACGTTCGAGCCGATCGTCATGAGCCACGTGCGAAAGCTGGACCCGCCGCGAAAGGTCTCGATCCGTCGAAACGCCCTCACGAACGTTTCCTGAACCAAGTCCTCGATGTCTTCCCGAACCCCCGCCCCCGCGGCTCCGAGGAACCGTGCCAGGGGCTTGCCGTGCCGGTACACCAACTCGGTGGCGGCGGCCTCCTCGCCCGCCTTCCAGGCCTCGATGAGATCGGTGTCAGACCGCTGGTCCCCAGCCCGCAGCGGAGTGGTCACGCGGAGGTAGACGCTCCCACGACGGTCCCGTTAAGCCGCCGCTGAAGCCCGGCCGCCAGCGCGGAATCGTATCGCTGACCCCGGGCGGCAGCCTGGGGGAGGGGGAGCCCGGCCGCTGCCCATCGGATCGCTGAGAATGGGCGACACTAGCTGCCACCGAACCGTACGCTCACCCCGGAGAAGACGAAGAGCCTGGTCACGCTTGGGCGCACAGGATCGAGCAAGCGTACCTCCAAAAAAGGTCCCAAGACACCCAACGGCAGGCTCACACCGGTCATGAGGACGTGGTGCGCGACCACATCCTCGTCGTTTCCTCCTAATTGGCGTTTGGCCAATCCAAGACCGGTCCCGACATACCACCGGGACTGCCCGCCCAATGGCCGCACGGCGGGCGTGAGCGAGAAATACCAGTCATCGCCTTGCTCCTCCAGGTTCACGTCGAACCCGATGTGTATGTGCAGCGTGCTCGACCCGCCGCGCAGAGGAAAGATCACGCGGCCGCCCAAGAGCCGTGTGCTGCTTCCCTCTCCCGTGAACTGGGCGGCGTAATGCCCACCGATTTCGATCGGTGAAGGTCCCTTTGGGTCGCGGGTCCAAAAGAGCATGACCCCACAATGCGGCCCCGCGGGGATCAAGTCGTGCGGAAGCTGTTCCACGCGTTCATCCATGTAGACCTCCACGCCGCCCACAATCGACGGAGGCAACATCTGGTTGACGACCTCGAAACTGGGGAAACGGATGCCGTCCACGTACAACACGAGAGGCGCCCCCCGCGTGCAAGGGGACCCCGAGGCGCGGAGCCGCCTCATGTAGGGTGTGAGGTCGAAACTCTTGGCCCGGTCGATCTCGGCTTCCGTGAGGTAGCGGCCGAATCCTTCTTCGCGCCGATTGTAGAACCCCACCAGACCGGGGTTCCGGATGACGATCCGTTGGCCTTCGACGACGATCGTCTCTAGCTCGGTCGGGAGCTGATCCATGGCGAGTTGAACGTGGAGCTCCGACCTCAGGGGCGGCGCGTCGAGCACGTGCGCGAGCGGGGCGTAACCGACCCGCTGAAACAGAAGGGCCAGCCGAGTCCCCTGCACCGGGAGAGGTGGCGTCTCGAAGGCGCCGTCATCGTCGGTCGTGGCCACGACGGATCCCCGGTGCATCACAGAGACACTCCGTACGGGCAAGCCGGAGGTGGCATCGGTGACGGTCCCGGAGACGCGGACCGCGCGTTCTTGGGCGTGGAGGGTCGGCGGGGCAGTCGCACCGATTGACAGGGCGTACCACAGGCATACCATCCGCACAACCCCAGGCTTTCGCCCGGGGTCAGCGGTTCGCAGCGGCGCTCTCGTGGCTCGGACGCGGAACCAAGCCCGGGTGGTGCTCGAACTGCCGCGCGATGTACCGGTCCACTCGTGGGAGGTCGGTTTTCCTGAGTGACGCCACATAGTATCCCCTGGCCCAACGAAGACTACCCCACGACCGCCGGTTTGCTCTGAACGCCGATCCCGCTTTGGCCAGCCGAATGAAATCTGCAAGGCGGGTGCTCGGATGGTAACTCACCAGCACGTGGACGTGGTCGGCCATGACGGCGGTTCTCAGCGTGCGGACCTTGCACCGCCCGCTCGCTTCGGCGATTGCTGCCAGGACATCCGCTGCGCCATCCAGATTCACACAGCCTACCCTCCGCCGTGTGTGCCAGGTGATGTGCGCGTACAGATCGTAGGCCCCGTGATTGGACGTTCTTGAGTTTGCTCGGGCAGCTTGGAGTCGGATCGCTGACCCCGGGCGGCAGCCCGGGGTTTGGGTGGCCTGCAAATGACTAGTTTGACGCCGCGAGCAATTCCTCCACTCCCTCCCGATCCAACGCCTGGGAGAACAAGTAGCCCTGGCCCTGCTCGCAATGGAGTTCCTGGAGCTGACGGCGCTGATCTTCTGTCTCCACGCCCTCGGCGATTACGCTCATTCCGAGGGTACGCGCCATCGCGACGATAGCCCTTACTATCTCCAGATTGTCCCGCGGGCCGGCCAGTTGGGACACGAACGCTCGGTCGATCTTGAGGGTGGTGTCGAAGCTGAAGTGCTGCAGTTGGCTGAGCGCAGAGTATCCGGTTCCAAAGTCGTCAATCTGCACTCGGATCCCGGCGTCCATGAGCCGCCTGATGTTCATCGATCGCCTCTCCTCGCTCTCCAGAAGGATCCCCTCGGTGAGTTCGATCTGAAGGTCGGCCGGGCGCAGGCCAGCGTCGCGGACAATGTTCGTGAGATCGTCTACGAATCCGCTCTCATCGAGCTGGCGCGGCGAGACATTGACGCTCACGTAGAGCGGCGAATCCGTCTTGAATCTTTGTTGCCATTCGTGCAGCCGTCCACATGCCTCCCGGAGAATCCAGCGACCCAAGGGGATGATGAGTCCGATTTCCTCGGCCACCGTAATAAAATCGCTCGGGTAAACCGTCCCTCGCTTGGGATGTTCCCAACGCACCAGAGCCTCCAAACCGATCACAGACCCGCTGTCCAGAGCCACGATGGGTTGATACCGGATGGCGAATTCTTCCCGATCCAGTGCCAGCCGCAGATCGGTTTCCAGCTGCAATGCCGAAACCGCCTGCTGGTGCATTGTCCTGTTGAACACCTCGTATCGGGCCTTACCCCGCTGCTTCGCGCGGTACATGGCGAGGTCGGCATCCCGAATTATCTGCTCGGGCCGGTCGTACTCTGGTGAGCTCATCGCGATCCCTACGCTGGCAGACGACGCCACTTCGTGTCCGGAGATTGTACATGGCTGCTGCAGCGTCTTGACGATACGTGAGGCGACCGTCTTGGCGAACCCGAGATCGCTCACCTCGTCCAACAGAATCGTGAACTCGTCTCCGCCGAGTCGAGCTACTATGTCGCCGGGCCGTACACAGGCCTCCAGCCGTCGGGCCGTAATGTTGAGCAACCGATCGCCGCTTTTGTGCCCCATCCCGTCATTGACGACCTTGAGACGGTCGATGTCCACGAATAGCACTGCATATGCTTTGGCGTGGTCACGTCCGGCACGACCGATGGCCCGCTGGACCATTTCGGTGAAGAAGGTTCGGTTCGGCAGCCCGGTGAGCCCATCGTGAAGCGCGTCGTGTTCCAGCCGGGCCTCCATCTGCTTGCGCCCCGTGATGTCGGTCATAGACCCCGCAAAGCGCGTTGCCTTACCCGTTTCGTCGCGAACGGCTGTACCGCGGCATAACACCCAACGGTGTCGGCCGTGCTTGGTGTTGACGCGGTGCTCGTGTTCCAAGTGGGGCGAAACGCCCTGCAAATGTGCTGCGATCTGGACTTTGAGGTCCTCTAGGTCACCCTGCTGAACCCGACCGAGCCACTCCTCCGGGCTGTTCCCCGGTGCCCGCTCGGCACCACCGATGAGGTCGTCCCACCGCGGCGAGAGATACAGCGTGTTGGTGACGAGATCCCAATCCCACAGTACGTCTTTGGAGCCGCGCACCGCCCGTTCGTACTGCTCCTCACTCTCGCGCAACTGCTCCTCGGCACGCCGCCGTTCGGTGATGTCCTCACACGTGGTGACCACGCCAACCACCTCGCCGGATGCCGTACGCACGGCATCCGACAACAGCTTGACGGGGAACAAGGTGCCATTCTTGCGTCGGTTGAGGGTTTCGCGCTGCCAACTATCGAATTCACTCACCTCTTTTTGGCTCAATGGCTTGGGCTCCGCCTGGGCGGTTGGCGCGAAGATGGTACCGTCTTCGCCGATCAACTCGTCCAGGGTGTACCCGTGCATCTTGGCTTCGGCCGGATTGCTGTAGCGGATTTTTCCGTCCAGGTCGGTGATCGTGACGCCGAGTTGCATCGTCTCGACGGCCTTACGGAGCGAGAGGATTTGCTCGTGCTCGGCCGTTTCTCCATGTATTGATGGGCGTATTGGTTGGTGCGAAGCGGCGTTGGCCCTGAAAGCAGTCGCCGCGAACCATCCTGCGGCAGCCGATCCGGCGGCCACACCCATGGCGAGGAGGGTGCTCCCCGACCCCGCTGTCGCCAATAGCAGAACGATGGCGAGACCAAATCCGGCAGCCGCTATCGCTATGCGGCCGGCCGGCATCTTGGGCCAGTCGATAATCGAACGTGCGGTTTTCACGGCTTCCTAGCCGAATGCTTGCACATGGTCTTGGAGCCATCCTCCAGCCAACGTCGTATGATCGCACCCCTGATGGGCCGACCTTTCCCTGCTCCTATCAGTGCCACTTAGGCTGCCCGTAACGCCTGGAATGCCATACGATGTGCAATCTTTTGCCTATCAGTCTGTGCCGGATGTCACAGGCCGGATAATCCCGGGTTGTTGCTACGCTTTGTGACCTGCATCACCATCGCAAAGTCACCGCGTTTCCCTTAAATCCCTCGAACGAGTGGCCCCTTGACCGGTTCGAACACGCGTTCTAAGATTACTTCATGTTATCCGAACGAACGTTCGAATGGTCATGAGCACCTTCGATACGCGACTCGAACGCCTGCAGACCATCGCGGCACGCGTGTTCGCGGAAAAGGGCTACCACCCCACCACCATGCGGGATTTGGCGCGTGAGACCGGTATGAGCCTCGCCGGGATGTATCACTACGTCAGCGGTAAGGACGAGTTATTGCATTCCATCCAACGGCGCTGTTTCACCGAGGTGTTGCAGGGCGCCGAGGCGGCATTGGCCGAGGTGTCGGACCCGAGCGAACGGCTCGAACGATTCATCCGGCATCACATCACGTTCTTTGCCCGACACATGAGCGAGATGAAGGTGCTGTCGCACGAGGCGGAGAGTCTCAGTGGCGATCGCCTCGCAACCATCAACGCGTTGAAGCGCCGTTATGTGGCGATGTTGAGCCGACTCATTGGTGACGTGTGCGACCCGGATGGGTGCGAGGTGGATGAGAACGTGGCGTCGTACGCGTTGTTCGGAATGATGAATTGGATATACACCTGGTACGACCCCGCCGGCGCGGTCTCTCCACAGGCGCTCGCCGGCCAATTCACCCGTCTGTTTCTCAACGGGCTGACCGCATCAACGGCGGCCCCTGTTACTCCTGGAGGTTGAGCACCCATGGCAACAACCGCGACCCCCCCACCCCCCCCACCCCCCCCGGCCCCCGCAACCGAGGCGGAAACGAAACAGCTGATCAACTACAGCGTTGAGGACGGCTTGGCGGTCATCGAGATGGACGAGCCGCCCGCGAACACGTACACCTACGAGATGAACCTGCAACTGGACACCGCCATCTTGAAAGCGCGAATGGATGAAGGCGTGTATGTCATCATCTTGCGCGGCAAGGGCGACAAGTTTTTTTCCGCCGGGGCGAATTTCAGCATGTTGAATTCGGTCACTCCCGAATTCAAGTACTGCTTCTGCCTCCATGCCAACGAGACCCTGCTCCGCCTGGAGCACACACCGAAGCTCACCATCGCCGCCCTCAACGGGCACACGGTCGGCGGTGGTCTCGAGATCGCGCTCGCCTGCGATATCCGCCTCGCACGAGAGAACGCCGGCCGTGTTGGACTACCGGAGGTGAATTACGGTGTGCTCCCGGGGACCGGCGGCACGCAGCGGCTCGCACGCGTGCTCGGTAAATCGAAGGCGATCGAGCTCATGATCACGGGCGAGCTGTACTCCTTCGAGACCGCGAAAGATCTCGGCATCGTGAACAAAATCCTCCCGAACAAGACTTTCTGGGACGAGGTCGTTCTCTATGCCAAGCAGTTCTGTCCGCCCAACAAGCCGTCGATGGCGGTGGGACATATCAAGCGCGCGGTCCAGTCTGGTGTCGAGGTTCCGCTCGAGACCGGTCTGGCTATCGAGCGCGAATTGCAATCGCTGCTGTTCAAGAGCCAAGACGCCAAGGAAGGGATTGCGGCGTTTGTCGAGAAGCGGATGGCGACGTTCAAGGGCAAGTAACGGCGAGGGTAACTATTCACAGTGAAGACTGACCTTTTCATCAATAACGATTGGGTCGCCGCCGCCTCCGGCGACCGCTTTCCCGTCGTCAACCCCGCGACAGAGGACGTCATCGCCGATGTAGCCAAAGGCGGTCCCGACGACGTCGATGCGGCCGTAGACGCTGCGCGAACCTGCTTCGAGAGTGACGAGTGGCGCTCGCTCAACCCGAGAGACCGGGGGCACATGTTGGCCAAGGCAGCCGACCTGTTGGCAGGACGACGCGGGGAGATCGCGGAACTCGAAACGCGCCAAAACGGCAAGCTCCTATTCGAGTCCAAGATCGACATATCGATCAGCGTGGAAACGCTACGATACTATGGCGGGTGGGCGGACAAGATCACCGGTGATACGCTGCCGGTAAGCGGGCCGTTCTTTGCGTACACGCTGCGCGAGCCCGTCGGCGTCGTGGGCGCCATCGTGCCCTGGAACTTCCCGCTCAACATCGCCACGTGGAAATACGCTCCAGCGCTTGCCGCTGGGTGCACGGTGGTGCTCAAACCTGCCAGCGAGACACCGCTCACGGCGCTGGCGATGGCCGAGGTGATGCTCGAGGCCGGTTTCCCTCCCGGGGCGTTCAACGTGGTGCCGGGCGGCGGCTCGACGGCGGGCACTGCGCTCGTGAAGCATCCCGGCGTGGACAAGATCTCGTTTACAGGTTCCACCGAGATCGGCAAGCAGATCATGCGCGAAGCGGCAGACACGGTGAAGCGCTTGACGTTGGAGCTCGGCGGTAAGAGTCCGAATATCGTCTTTGCCGATGCCGATTTGAAGGCGGCCGTCAAAGGGGCGCAGAACGGAATTTTCTACGGCAAGGGTGAGGTGTGCGCCGCGGGTTCACGGTTGTTGGTCGAGGCTTCTGTGCACGATGAAGTGGTCGAACAACTCGTCGAGCGCGCCAAGCGTCTCGAGCCCGGGGACCCTCTCGTGCGCGAGACCCGGCTCGGAGCCATCGTCTCGAAGAGCCAGCAGGAAACCGTGATGTCCTACGTCGAGGCCGGCAAAAGAGAGGCAACGCTTGTGGCCGGCGGGAACGCCAGGGACGTGAACGGCAAAGGGTACTTCGTCGAGGCCACGGTGTTCGACGATGCGAAGCCCGGCATGAAAATCGTGGATGAAGAAATCTTCGGCCCCGTGCTCGCCGTGATGACCTTCGACGGTGTCGATGAGGGCATCGCCCTTGCGAACGAGACGATGTATGGATTGGCGGCGGGCATCTGGACCAAGGACATTAAGAAGGCTCACCGCGTCGCCCAACGGATCCGAGCGGGCACCGTGTGGATCAACACCTACAACATGTACGACCCGGCGGCGCCGTTTGGGGGGTACAAGGCCAGCGGGTACGGTCGGGACCTGGGGCGAGAGTCGTTAGACGGTTTCTTAGAGACGAAGTCGGTGTGGGTGGCGTTGTGACGGATGGGCAGTTGGGCAGTCGGGCAGTTGGGCAGGCCCCACCCTACCCCGCAATACCGTCCTACCGTCCTACCGTCATACCGCCCATCTGCCCGCCTGCCCGCCTGGCCGGCTGGAGGCGGACGGGTGCCTGACGCGCTCATTGCTGCCGCACTGCGAACCCCCGTGGGGACACACGGCGGCGCGCTGGCTGGGGTGCGCCCCGACGACCTCGCGGCGATCCCAATACGGGCGGTCACCGACCGAACCGGTTTCGACCCTGCTCGGCTCGACGACGTGATTTTCGGTTGCGCCAACCAATCCGGCGAAGACAACCGCAACGTGGCTCGCATGGCTGCGTTGCTGGCGGGTTTTCCGGTTGAGGTTCCTGGTCAAACAATCAACCGGCTCTGCGGATCCGGCTTGCAGGCGGTGGCGAGCGCTGCCCAGGCGATCAAAGCGGGAGAGGGCGCGGCGTTCGTGGCGGGTGGAGTCGAAAGCATGACCCGCGCGCCGTACGTCATGCTGAAGAAAGGCAAATCGTGGGATCGCACAGCCCCCGACGTGGCCGACACGACGGTGGGATGGCGCTTCACCAATCCGAAGATGGCAGATGAATGGACCATCTCACTCGGCCAAACGGCGGAGGAAGTTGCGAAGCGCTATCGTATCACGCGCGAGGAGCAGGATGCCTTCGCGTTGGAGAGTCAGCGTCGGGCGCGCGACGCTCAGGACCAACAGATGTTTTGCGAGGAAATAGTCCCCGTTCCCCTTCCGCAGCGAGACGGCTCGGAAAAACTGTTCGAACGCGATGAGCATCCAAGGCCCGACGTCACCGCCGAGAAGCTCGCGAAACTGCGCCCGGCGTTCGTCGCGGACGGCACCGTGACGGCGGGCAGCTCCAGCGGAATCAACGACGGCTCTGCCGCCCTCTTGGTCGTAAGCGATGACGTCGAACTCCCTGATGGCTGCGAGCCACTGGCTCGAATCGTGACCACGGCTGTCGCCGGCGTCGATCCGGCATGCATGGGGTTGGGTCCCATCCCGGCCACGAAAAAGGCGTTGGACCGCGCCGGCCTCTCCGTAGGCGACATCGATCTCGTGGAGCTGAACGAAGCCTTCGCCGCGCAGGCCGTCGCCTGCATCCGAGAACTCGGGCTCGACCCGGAGGCGGTCAACATCTATGGCGGTGGGATTGCTCTGGGACACCCGCTCGGCTGCACCGGTGCCAAGATCCTGACCACGTTGGTGCACGCGCTGCGGCGCACGGGCGGCCGTTACGGGCTGGTCACCATGTGCATCGGGGTAGGTCAAGGAATCGCAACCATCGTGGAGCGAGTCTGATGAGCCCGGCCGAGGCCACTCCCGCAACGAAGGCCGCCGGCGCCGCCGATGCGTCCGTGCCCGAATTCGAGAACGTGCTGCTCTCCGTAGCCGATGGCGTCGGGACGATTACGCTCAACAGACCCGACAAGCTCAACGCCTTTGCGGGCACGATGCGCCAGGAGGTGGTGCAGGCGGTAGAAGTAATGACCGCCCATCCAGACGTGCGGGCGGTGGTGATTACGGGAGCCGGCCGCGCGTTTTGCGCTGGGGCCGACATCGGCTACATGAAGGATTTGATCCAACGCCACGACACCGAGGCGTTCAGGGCGCTTGTCGAGGCCGGGCGGGCGGTGGTCACGGCGATCCGCAACACGCCGAAACCCGTCATCGCCAGCGTGAACGGCGCGGCGGCGGGAGGTGGAGCAAACCTCGCGTTGTCTTGTGACATACGCATCGCGTCCGACCGAGCATCGATCGGCCAAACGTTCAACAAGATCGGGCTGCATCCCGACTGGGGCGGCACTTATTTCCTGCCCCGCCTGGTGGGACCCGCCAAGGCGTTCGAGTTGATCAGCACCGGCGAAATGGTGCCGGCTACCGAGGCACACCGCATCGGGTTGTTCAACAGGGTCGTGCCCCACGAGTTGCTCGCGGAAGAGACCTCGTCGCTGGCCCGCCACCTCGCCGCCAAGCCACCGCTGGCATTGGCCCTCGCCAAGCAGGCCTTACGCCAGAGCGACGTTGCCGACCTGAACCACATGCTGGACGTCGAACTCGACCATCAGTTACGATGTTTCGAGAGCCATGACACCGTTGAGGGACTGAACGCGTTCCTCGAGAAACGCGAACCAACTTTTCGTGGAGACTAGGAGCCACACGCATGCGCAAACTGCATAATTGGGACGACTGGAGAGACTACTTCCGCTTTTGGCAGGACAGCATCGGCCTCGACCGGAAGGAACTCCGTGATTTCGACTTCGACATCAAGTTTGGCGACCCCGAGGAATCGGCCATCGAGTTCGGACACTACAGGGGTCAGCGGAAGTGGCCGACCCTCATGCACATTCCCGATCAACGCATCCGAGATGCGTTGATGAACCTGATCATCTATCAGGGGGATACCGAGTTCGCCTCGGTGGAACAGCAGCGCGACTTGCTGTTGAACCCGCCCAGCGACTACGACATGCAAACGATCATGCGCGTGATGTGTGAGGAGATGCGGCACGGTTGGCAGATGTCGTACCTGTTGTGTGAATACTTTGGCGACGAGGGTCGCCGAGAGGCCGCAAAGTTGCTCGAGCGCAGTGCGCTCGAAGGACAGCGGTTGCTGGGCAGCTTCAACGAAATCGTGGACAACTGGATGGATTTCTTTACCTACGCGCAGTTCATCGACCGCGACGGCAAGTTCCAACTCAAAATGCTGTCGACATCGGCGTTCGAACCCCTTGCACTTTCCATGGGACCGATGCTCAAGGAGGAGAGCTTCCACCTCGGCACCGGCAACAACGGCCTCCTGCGGATCATCAAGGCCGGCCGGATTCCGCCCGAGATGATGCAAAAATTCTTCAACAAGTGGGTGCCCACGGCCCTAGACCTGTTCGGCACCGACGCCTCATCGTCGGCACACTGGGCGTACGTGTGGGGTTTGAAGGGCCGGTTCGACGAGCGGGAGAATGCCTTGGAGGCCGACATGGGTGCGCTGAACGAGGTGTCACGCGGCCTCTATCGCGACGAATGCGTGCGCCTCGTTCAACGCATGAATCGTTACATTCCCGATCCGGACCGTCACCTGTACATCCCGCACATGAAGTTCAATCGACGCATCGGCCAATACGCGCATCAGTGCCATGATGTCGACGGCAACGAGTTGAGCTCGGAGCGCTACGAGCAGTACCTTGCGACCGTGACACCGAGCAAGACCGAGTACACTCAGCTCAAGAACCTCATGAAGGACGGCGATTGGATCGAGCACCGGGCGATGAAGAATTAATTGCTGGTCATCGCGCACCGGGGCGCGTCGGCACGCGAGCCGGAAAACTCGATTGCCGCGTTTCGAGCCGCCATTGACCTCGGCGCCGACGGAGTGGAACTTGACATCCACGCCACGGCCGACGGGGGGCTCATCGTGCATCACGACGATACGGTCGCCGGCACTCATATCCCCCAGTCGTCGTTAGATTCGGTGCGGCGCCACCGCCTCGCGAACGGTGAGCCCGTACCGATGCTCGGTGAGGTGCTGGATGCTCTCGGAAGCGACGTCACGGTGTTCGTGGAGGTGAAGACCCTCGATTCCACCCAGGATGATTGCTTGTTGCAGGTCCTGCGTGACGCACCCTCACCCGCACGGTGTCACGTCCACTCTTTTGACCACCGTATCGTGCATCGACTGGTGGCGCGCCAAGAAGGTCTCGTCGGTGGCGTGTTGTCTACGTCGTATCCGCTGAACCCTTTGATACAGCTCGAACAGTCGGGTGCGACGGAATTGTGGCAAAACGACCACTTGGTGGATGACGAACTCATAGCAGCGGTGCACGCCATCGGCTTGCGCATCATTCCGTGGACGGTCGACGACCCGGATCGGATCGCCGAACTCATCGATATGGGAGTTGACGGCGTTTGCTCGAACGAGCCAGATGTCGTGAGGAAATTGTTGACGTGAACAAGATCGCCGTCATCGGCGCGGGGACGATGGGGCACGGCATCGCTCAGGTTGCCGCGATGGCCGGTTTCGATACGACTATCTACGACGTGAGCAGCGAGGCGCTGGATGCGGCGCTGGCCCAGATCGAGCAAAATCTTCAAGGCGGTGTGGCCCGGGGAAAAGTCACCGAGCAGGCGGCGCAAGATGCGCGTAAACGCGTGCACGCCGATGCCGCCCTTTCAACCGCCACGGCGGATGCCGATCTGGTAATCGAAGCGATCGTGGAAGATCTGGAGAGCAAGCGCCGGCTGTTCGGCGAGCTCTCTTCCCTCACGAAGCCGGACGCCATCTTGGCCACGAACACGTCTTCCCTCTCGGTGGCCGCCATCGCCGAGGCCAGCGACAGGCCCGCCGCAGTGGTCGGGATGCATTTCTTCAATCCCGTGCACATCATGAAACTGGTGGAGGTGGTGCGACATGACGCCACGGCCGACTCGGTCGTGGAGGCGATCCACCGAGCCGCGGTGCGAATGGGCAAGGACCCCATCGTCGTGCGCGACTCCCCGGGTTTCGCGTCGTCGCGGCTCGGTGTGGTATTGGGCCTCGAGGCGATCCGAATGATGGAACAAGGCGTCGCGGCGCCGGAGGACATCGATAAGGCGCTGGAGCTGGGGTATGGCCACCCGATGGGACCCCTGAGGTTGACTGATCTCGTGGGGCTCGACGTACGGCTGGCCATTGCCGAATATTTACACGCCGAACTGAAAGACGCACACTACGAACCGCCGGACCTGTTGCGACGCAAGGTCGCCGCAGGCGAACTGGGCAAGAAAACTGGTAAGGGGTTTTACGAATGGCCGACGAGCAAGTAGTTCTAGAACAAATCGACGGACACGTCGCGACGCTGACGATCAACCGTCCGGACAAACTCAACGCGCTCAATATCGCTACTCGCAGCGCCATCGTGAGGGCGCTCGACGAGTTGGCGCGGAACGACGAGGTGCGTGTCGTCATAATCACCGGCGCCGGCGAAAAATCGTTCGTGGCCGGAGCCGACATCAGCGAATTCGAGGGCCGCAGCCCCATCGACCAGTTTCGCGTCATGACCGATGCGTCGATGTTCCAGGCCGTCGGCGACTTTCCCAAGCCGACCATCGCGGCCATCAATGGGTTCTGTCTCGGGGGAGGTTGTGAACTGGCCCTGGCATGCGACATTCGAATTGCATCGGACAAGGCCAAGCTGGGCCAACCTGAGATCAACTTGGGCCTCCTCCCGGGCGGCGGCGGCACCCAACGATTGCCCCGCTTGATCGGTATGGGAGCGGCCTTCAAGCTGCTGTACACGGGTGACTTCATCAGGGCTGATGAGGCGCTCCGCATTGGATTGGTGGATGAAGTGGTGCCCGCAGCCGATCTCGCGGCTCGCGCGGCGGAACTCGCCGCAGCCATCGGTCAGAAGAGTCCCGTGGCCCTCGGGTTGATCAAGCAGGCCGTCAAGGCCAGCGCCCGCACACCGCTCGACGAGGGGTTACGCGAAGAGGTCACGCTGTTTGCGTTGGCGTTCGCCTCGGAGGATATGAAGGAAGGCGTAGACGCGTTCTTGAACAAGCGACAAGCCAACTTCACAGGGCGGTAAACCGAGTGAGTCGTGCGTGGTAAGTAGTGCGTAGGGATCGTACCACACCGCAACTCACAACTCACTACTCACTGTCACTACCCACTGCTTGTGACCAATAACCCCCCCGGCGTCTCCGACCTGCACATCCACATCCAGCCGTGGCGCCAGCTCAAGCCGGACGTCCTGGCGGTGATGCGCCGTGGCAAAGAGGAGGAATGGGACCGTCTCACCGCTTTGATGGACGACCCGAAGTTGTTGTTGGAGATGTTGGACCGGTCGGGCATCTGGCGCGTGGGCCTCATCAATTACCCGAGCCCCGACCTCATGGGCTTCACCGACGAGACCAATAGGTTCGCGGCAGACTACGCTTCGGCCGCTCCGCAGCGCTTGCTCGCCTTCGGTGGCGTGCATCCGCGGTTCACCAAGGACCCGGAAGCACAGGTTGAGGAACTGCTTCAGATGGGGATCAGATGCCTCAAGATTCATCCGCCGCATCAGCTGTTCCCCGCTAACGCGTACACCATGGGGCTCGAAAACCTCGCACGCATCTACCGCCGCTGCGAAGAGAGGGGAATGCCGGTGCTGGTGCACACAGGAACCAGCATCTTCCCGGGGGCGCGGTGCAAGTATGGCCATCCCATGGAACTCGACGACGTGGCCATCGATTATCCGGACCTCACGATCATCATGGCCCATGGCGGGCGACCGCTGTGGATGGATGAGGCCTTCTTCGTGTTGCGTCGTCACAAGAACGTCCATCTGGAGCTGTCGGGCATCCCTCCCAAACGTTTGCTCGAGTACTTCCCCAGGTTGGCCGAGATCGCGGACCGCGTGGTGTGGGGCACCGACTGGCCCAGTCCGGGGGTGAAGGATCTCCGGGAGAACCTCGATCAGTTCCTGGCGTTGCCCTTGTCCGACGACGTGAAGACCCGGATCACGCGCACCAACCCGCTGCAGCTCATCCCGACTCGCTGAGATCACGCTGACCGCGACCCCTGTCCCATGAAACGACTCACGTTGGCCGTCGGTCCCGCCATCCTGGCCATCGCACTCATCACGTCCCCACCGGGTACGCTGACAGAGGACGGCTGGCGCGTGGCCGGAGTTGCCGTCTGGATGGCCCTCTGGTGGCTCACGGCCATCGTGCCCCTGGAGGCGACCGCACTGATTCCGATTGTCGTGCTCCCCCTGATTGGGCCGCGGTCAATCGAGGACGTCACGGCCTCGTACGCGAACCCCATCATTTTCCTGTTCCTGGGTGGCTTTTTTCTCGCGGCGACGCTGGAGCGGTGGGATCTGCACAAACGGTTCGCTATGGCGACGGTGCGAATCGCCGGCACGGAGGCCCGCCACGTACTCCTGGCGTTCATGCTGGCATCGGCTTTTCTCAGCATGTGGATCTCCAACACGGCGACCGCCGTGATGATGCTGCCGATTGCCGGTGCAGTGGTGGGAGGCATGGATGCAGACGCAGCAGAAGCGCCCAACCGTTTTCCGGTGGCGTTGCTGCTGGGCGTAGCGTACTCGTGCTCCATCGGGGGCGTCGCCACCCTGATCGGCACGCCTCCCAACGCGATCTTCGCGGGCGCCGCACAAGAACTCCTCGGCATCGACGTCGGTTTTGGAGCGTGGCTCGTGGTTGGGCTGTCGGCTACGGTGCCGCTGCTCGCGTGCTGCTGGCTGCTCTTGGTTCGGCTGTTCGGAGTGACGGGGCGGGTTCCCGGGTTAGACACACTCGTGGAGCGCGAGGCGGCTGCCATGGGGAAGCTCTCAGGGTCCGAAAAGTATATCCTCGGCGTTTTCGGAGCGACGGCGATGGCCTGGATCTTCCGGGCACCCAAGGTAATTGGGGGTCTGAGGGTGCCCGGGTTGTCGGACGTGCTGCCGGGCATCAGCGACGCCGGCATTGCCATCGCCGCCGCCGTATTGCTCTTCGTGATCCCGCTGTCGGGAAACGCCCGATTTCGTGTCGCCCTGAATTGGGAATCCGCCAAGAAGATCCCGTGGGGCATTCTCCTGCTGTTCGGGGGAGGATTGGCGCTCGCCAGCGCCTTCGCGGACAGCGGGTTGACGGAGTGGATTGGAGGTGGCCTCCAACAACTGCGGGGCGCACCTCGACCGCTCGTGTTCTTGGTCACGGCTGCCCTCTTCGTTTTTCTCACCGAACTCACCAGCAATACGGCGACGGCGGCACTCGGCATGCCGTTGATGGCCGGAGCGGCTATCGGCCTCGGGCTCGATGCGTTGCCGCTCATGGCCGTGGCTGCCCTCGCGTCGTCGATGGCGTTCATGCTGCCGGTGGCCACGCCACCCAACGCCATCGTGTTCGGTTCCGGCCGGCTCGAGGTTTCCGACATGGCACGGGCGGGGCTGTGGCTCAACTTGGTCTCTATTTTCGTAGTAACTTTGGTGGTGAGCTTGTGGGCCGACTGGCTCGGCGGCTAGCCGAACGCGTGGAGCACTCATGGATTCTCCAATCGAGATCGCCAGTTTTCGTACGAAGCTCGAGGCCGAGATCGCGGGAGGCCTTTTAGACAGCGCAGGCATCCCCTATTTGATTCAACATTCAGAAGGGATTCTGCATGGGCCCCTCAGCCCGGGAGCTGCAATCCTGGTGAGTCACTATTTGGCCGTGCAGGCACGGGCCGCTTTGGGTACGGGGGCTGAGATTCCGCCCCTCGACGTTGCATGAATACGGGACGCGGGTTCGCCGCAGCGGGTGCGGCACTTGCATTCCTGGCAGTCGCCGCCGGTGCGTTCGGCGCGCACCTGTTAGAGGGTCGTGTCTCGCCCAACGCCCTCGACACATTTGAAACCGCCGTGCGGTACCAGATGTATCATGCAGGGGGGCTTCTCCTGGTTGGAGTTATGATCGGACGCTCCGCGGCGGCGGCGTTTGTGTGGGCGGGCAAGCTCTTCCTGGCAGGCACCATCGTCTTCTCGGGGAGTCTCTACCTGTTGGTCATCTCGGGATGGAGTTGGTTGGGTGCAGTCGCACCACTTGGGGGACTGTGTCTGCTCGGGGGTTGGGCCACGCTCTGCTGGGCTCTGCTGACCTTGCCGGCATTACGGCAGGCGGCGGAAAGCAGTTGATCGAAAACACGGAAGGCTTATGCGTCGTTCTTGGTTTGTGATTGGATTGTGGGTAGCCGCAGCGTGCGGCACGGAGCCGTCGGGGGTTTTGACGATCACGCTGATCGATCTACCAGAGTTCACCAAAGAGCGCACGATTACGGTTGCCGGCACCGTCACCAGAACCCCCGTTTCGGACACACCGATCGTGGTTGCGGTAGCGGGTGGCCAGCAAACCGTGTCGGACACGGTTCAGGGATCGTTCAGCTTCCAAATCGGCATTAGAGCAAACGCCGAGACCCAACTGGCGGTGACGGCGTCCGACGGCACCGGTACGATAAGCGACCCGTTGATCGTGGTGATCACCCACGACGATACCGGCCCGCAGGTGGCAACCTCGGTCCCGACGAACGAGGGGACGAACGTTCCACTCAACACGGCGATCGCAATTCGTTTTGGCGAACCCCTCGTACAAACCGGTCCCGACGCCTCGTTTATCCTCAAGCAGAATTCGCGCACGGTCCCCGGTACCGCAACCCTGTCGGGCGACAATACGTTTGTCACATTCGAGCCCGACCAAATCCTCGAGCCGTTCTCGATCTACGAGATGGTCATTCAGGGATTCACGGACGTGGCAGGCAACGCCGTAGGCGACGGCAGGAACTTTTGCTTCATCACTACCTCGGAAGGGCTGCAGACTACCGTCACCACGGATACCTCCAACACGTTTTTTACCGGCACCGCCGAAGCGGTAACGCTAACAGCGCCCAACCTCATCGGTGCCACGCTCGCGCGCGGGGGCTCCACGTTGTACGGGATCTTCGAGTTCGACGCGCGCCGATCTCTCTTGGGAGACGCAGACAAGGTGTCCATCTTCATGGACATCGATATCGACGACGATCCAAGCACCGGATTCCAGACTTTCAAGGACTTCCAGCTGGACAGTCCCAATTTCACCGAGTTTAGGACGGGGCTCGGGGCAGAGCTCATTGTGTCCCTCGACGCGCACGTCGTGGATGACAGCGCGTTCGTCGGCGTGACCACGACTGACGATCCCGCGCCCACGTGGGACGAGATTGACGTGTTCCTGCCCGGCGTGTGCGGCGTGTTTTTCGGGTTCCACACCACCACGATCTTCGGAGACAGCATCCAAGATCAGGGACGTTTCAGCTATGCGTACTCGGCGTTCGTCATCGAAGATCCGACCGACAGCCTCTCGGCGGTTTTTATGGACCCCGTACCACTCGCCGGACATTTCAACGCCGAGTTGACCGATCCCGGCACACCGGCGCTGTTGCGGTTGACTGCGCCTCGTCCGCAGAGCCATCCTCAGCGAGCCGAAGCCGCGTATTGGCGCATCCTTCGGCTTTTGCGGTCGCGCTGACGAGGCCCCGGAGACGGCCTTGCTCGATCACGCAATCCCGACGGTTTTCTTCAACGGCGAGTACCTTCCCAAACCATCGGTTCACCTGTCGCCCGACGATCGGGGATTTCTCTTCGGAGACGGCGTATACGAGGTGGTGCGCAGTTACGGTGGCCGCTTCTTCGCGTTGGCCGAACACCTCGAGCGCCTGCATCGAGGTCTATGCGAGTTGCGCATTCGCGGCGTCGACGCTGCCGAGTTCGGTGACATCGCCCGCGAGTTGCTCGATCGCAACGGCATGGCTACCGACGACGCGCTGGTGTACATCCAGGTGACGCGCGGGGCCGCCCCGCGCCGACATGCGTTCCCCCCGGAGCAGACATCCCCGACGACATACGCCACGGCCATGCCGTTCCAACCCAAGGGCGACCCGGCGGTGGGCGTCAAGGTCATCACCCTCGCCGACACCCGCTGGACTCGTTGCGACATCAAGTCGGTGAACCTGTTACCGAACTGTCTCGCCAACCAACGCGCCCAAGAGGCGGGGGCGGTCGAGGCGGTTTTTGTCAGGGATGGTGCGGTGCTGGAAGCGACGGCATCGAGCTTCTTGGGCGTATTCGACGGAACGATCCGTACCGCACCGAAGAGCAACTATATTCTGCCCAGCATCACGAGGGACGTCGTGCTCGACCTGTGCCGAGAGGCCGATATACCGGTGTTAGAGATGCCGATTCTGGAACACGAGTTGATCGCCGCTGAGGAACTGTTCCTCGCTGGAACGACGCTGGAGGTGATGCCTGTCGTAGAAGTCGACGGTCGGCCGGTTGGTGATGGGCGGCCCGGCCCGATGCATCGTCGCCTGTACGATCTTTTTCGCCAGCGCGTGAATTCGGGCTGATCGCGGCGTTTGCAACAACCACGCGTGCGTTTCGTAGTCATACCACACACCGATGCCCCAAGACTGCAAGCAGTGCGGACATCCGCTCGACGTTCTACGGCATCCCCTCAGGCGATTGCGGTGGACGCGGCACTGGTGGCGCGGGCTGGCCAGTTTCGTCAGCCATCCGCTTCGCGTGTGCACCAACTGCGGCACGATCTACACCTCCGACGGGCAGCTCGTTGCCGCCGGCGCCGCGGAGACCGATGCCGAGATACGCATGAGGGGCTTCAGACATGACATGGCCGCTCTGCGCGACGGCTTCGCGACGCTGGTGCTCGCCGGTGAAATCAGCGCCATCTGGACATTGATGAGCTCCACACCGTACGATATCAGTGTGACTATCATCGCCGTTACGGTCGGTGGCCTGGCGCTGATCCCGTGCTCGTACTTTGCGCGAAAGGTAGCCGGTGCCAAGAAAGAACTGCGACGGCTCAAGACCGCGCGACTCAAAGGGGAGATAAAGGAATGAAACGTGCCGCGGTGATGATCGCATTCGCCTACTTCATAGCGATGGGCTTCGCGGTCACCTTTCCAGGAATTCGGCCCTTCAACACCATCGAGCCGCTCGTGTTCGGCATCCCGTTCGTGTTTGCGTGGGTGCTGTCTTGGGTAGCGGGATCAACCCTCGTTTTCTTCCTCCTCTATCGGGCGTACAACGAGTGACGAGCTGGCACATCGTCTTCGCCGTAGTACTGGTCTACCTAGCTGCGAATCTCGTCGTGGGCCTGTTGCCGAGTCGTCGCTCTTCGGACACGGTTGCCGGATACGTGGCCGGCGACCGCGGTTTTGGAACTGTGGTCATGTTCTTCGTAACGGGCGCGTCCGTATACTCGGCCTTCGCTTTTCTGGGAGGCCCCGGATGGGCGTTCAGTCGCGGCGCGGCCGCGTTCTACATCCTCGGCTACGGAGTGCTCGGGATCGCACCGTACTTTGCGCTCGGTCCCTGGGCGGCGAGGCTCGGCCGCAAGCACGGATACGTTACGCAGGGGGCCATGCTCGCGCACCGGTTCCAGAATCGGTGGGTGGCTTTCACCGCCGGCATCGTGAGCGTGATTGCGATGGTGCCGTATGTGGCGCTGCAGATGCGTGGTGCCGGAATCGTATTGGAGCAAGTGACGGACGGAAACATCCCGCTCCCGCTGGGGGCGGCGATGGCCTACGGGGTCGTCCTGATCTACGTGTGGCGCAGCGGCGTGATGGGTGTCGGCTGGACCAATGTGTTTCAGGGCGTGTTCATGCTGGTCATCGCGTGGGTCTTAGGGATCTACATCCCCCTCCGGCTCTACGGGGGCGTGGGGCCCATGTTCGAACAAATCGCCGCCGCGCGCCCCGAGATGCTGACCGTGCCCGGCTTGACCGCAGCGGGAGATCCATGGACACCCGTCGGCTACTCCTCAGCGATCATCGTGTCGGCGATCGGGCTGATGATGTGGCCCCACCTGTTCATGAAGGCATTCGCCGCAAAGGACGACGCCACAATCCGCCGAACCGTCATGCTGTTTCCCTTGTTTCAGCTTTTCCTCCTCCCCTTGTTCCTGGTGGGATTCGCCGGCGTGCTCTATTCGTCGGCGCCGTCCGATCCCGACGCGATCATGCCGCACATCATCCTGAACTCCGGGCTCCCTGCGGTGGTCGTCGGCTTGTTTTGCGCAGGTGCCCTCGCGGCTTCGATGTCCACGGGCGATGCCCTCGTGCACGGGGCGGCGTCCATCGCGGTCACGGACGTGTATGGCAGCGTGCGGACGCGTTCACTGAGTCAGCACGATCAGCGGCGCCTCATTCGTTGGCTGGCGTTGGTGGTGGGGGTTCTCGCATACGCCATTGCGTTGCAGAGTGGGCTGTCGCTGGTTGCGATGCTACTCGCCGCCTACGGGGCTATCGTGCAGCTCGCTCCTTCCGTTTACGCCGCCTTCCTGTGGCGCCGCGCGTCCGCCCATGGCGTCATTGCGGGCCTGCTGGTGGGAATCAGCGTGACGGGAGCGCTCTTGGTCATGCCCCATTGGAAACCTTGGGGTATCCACGAGGGGTTGGTGGGCTTGGCCGCGCACATAGCGACCCTGGTGGTGGTATCACTAGCGACGCCGCCGCCGCCCGACACGCACGTGTCGGAGTGGCTGTCCACCAGCCGAGCCGGTGATTGACGCGGTTTCTCCGCCTGAGTAGCCTACTAGACCGTAACCTTCGTATCTGACCGCCGAGGTTTGTCTCATGACCCGTTTGCGCACCCTCGCATCACTGACCATACCGCTCCTCACCGCGCCCCTGGCGGCGCAGGAACGCATCGAATTCGACGACTACAGCCTCGACAACGGTCTACGGATCATCCTTGTCGAGGACCACTCCGCTCCAGTCGTCACCGTCGATCTGTGGTACGACGTCGGCAGCAGCAGCGAGCGCCTGAATCGTACCGGCTTCGCGCACCTGTTCGAGCACATGATGTTCGAAGGATCGGCAAACGTCGGCAAGGCGGAGCACATGGCGCTCATCGAGCGTGCCGGCGGCAGCATGAACGGCACCACGAACGAAGACCGCACCGCGTACTTCGAAACCGTCCCTGCCAACCGGCTGAACCTCGCGCTGTGGCTCGAAGCGGACCGGATGCGATCCCTTGCCGTGACGGACGAGAACTTCGAGAATCAACGCAACGCCGTGCAGGAAGAACGACGCATGCGGATCGACAACCAGCCGTATGCGGCGGCATTCGTGGAGGGGATCACACAACTTTTCGACTCGACCGACTGCTTCGGCTATGCGCACTCGGTCATCGGATCGATGGACGATCTCAACAGGGCGCAAACAGCCGACGTGCAGTCATTCTTCGATTTGTATTATGCGCCCGGCAACGCCACCCTCGTATTGGTTGGCGACTTCGATCCCACCGAAGCCAAGAGCCTCATCGAGCAGTATTATGGCGACATTCCAGCGGGCGAAGAACCACCTGCCACACGGTGCGCGTGGAGTGTGGGAACCGAGGCGCAGCAGATCGTGTGGGACGATCCCCTCGCGAACCTCCCTCTCGTCTTGGTAGCGTACCGAACACCTGCGCACGGCGACGGCGACATCCGAGCCCTCCAGCTGCTGAGCGAGATCCTGGGAGCGGGTGAAAGTTCGCGGCTGAACCGGAAAATGGTGCGGGAAGAACAATCGGCGGTCCAGGCCGGTACGCAGGTGGATTCGCGACAGATGGCGAGCGTATTCATTGCGCTAGGTATCGCCAACCAGGGGGTCGAGGCGCAGGTCCTGGCGGATCAGCTCCACGCAGAGGTCGCGAGAGTGCTGGCCGAAGGAATCACCGAAGAGGAACTGACCAAGGCGAAGAACGCCTATCGAAGTCGCGACATATTCGGCCGGCAGACCACGATGGCCGTCGCACAGAACATTCAACACTACCTACACTACCACAAATCCCTGGACGAGTTTTACACCGACCTCGACATGTACATGGCGGTGACGGCCGATGATATCCAGCGATTCGCCCAAAAATACCTGACCCCGGAGAACAGCTTCACCATCTTGGTCACGCCGAAGGCGGCGACCCAAGCTCCGGTACCGTAAGTCCAATGCCCGCGAACGTGCAACGACTAGCCTTGTGCAGGAGATAACACGATGACGACAACTCGTCGCCCCGCAGTCGCCGTGATCGGTGTCATGGCGGTGGCAATCGCCCTCTTCACCGCCCCGGCGGCAGCGCAATACCCGACCGAGCCACCGCCACCAGGCCAGCTGCGCAGCCTGCAGCTCCCGCCGTTTGAAGAAGTGACGCTGTCGAACGGGTTGCAGGTGTTGTTGGTCGAGAACCGGGAGCTGCCACTGGTCAGCTTATCGTTGACGATGCTGGCAGGCTCCAGCTACGACCCGCAGGGCCAAGAGGGTTTGGCGGGCATGGTGGCGGATCTCTTGCTCAAGGGCACGGCCACACGCTCGGCGGAAGACATCGCCGCGCAGATCGAAGGCGTCGGATCGTCACTCAATGCCGGTGCGGGCAGCGACTTCTTTAACCTGTCGACCACCGTGTTGAAGGAACACACCGACCTGGCGTTCGAACTCATGGGCGATGTCATCCTCCACTCGACGTTTCCCGAAACCGAGGTCCAGCTTTCCCAAACGCGGACGCTCTCGGCCCTTCGTGCTGCGGAGGCGCAGCCCACGTTTCTGGCCAGTAAGTTCTTCAGCGGTGAGCTCTACGGCGATCATCCTTATGGCCGAATCGCCACGTCCGCCAGCGTCGCCGGCATCGATCGGGCAGACGTGGTGGAATACGCCGCGGCGCGGCTTCGCCCTGGCGGTTCCATTCTGGTGCTGGCCGGCGACATCTCCCTCGATGAAGCTCGTGAGCTCGCCGAACGCCATTTCGGCGCGTGGACCGGCACGGCGACCGACGACCGGCCGACGGAGGTACCAGCGGCGCGAGCCACCGAGATCGTCCTCGTGAACCGGCCGGGTTCGGCACAGTCGAACATCCTGGTCGGCAACCTGACCATGCGGCCCGGCGACAGCGACTATTACTCCGCGGTGGTGGCCAACAAGGTTCTTGGCGGCGGTGCCGACGCCAGGTTATTCATGATCCTTCGTGAGGAGAAGGGCTGGACCTACGGCGCCTACTCGAACCACAACCGACCGCAAGGCGTTGGCAGGTTCCGAGCCAATACCGAGGTGCGTACGGAGGTCACCGACAGCGCCCTGGTCGAACTGTTGCATCAGATCCGTCGAATGCGCACGGAGCCCGTATCTGACGACGAACTCGCAGGGGCCCAGGGATTCCTCGTGGGCAATTTCCCGTTGACGATCCAGACCCCGCAGCAGATAGCTAGCCAAGTCAGGACCGTTCGCCTGCTGGGGCTGGAAGCCGATTATCTCCAGACTTATCGGGATCGTCTCGCCGCCGTCGACGCCGATGCCATTCTCGACGTCGCCGGCCGTCTCATGCAGCCCGACTCCTCCGTCATCGTCGTCGTGGGCGACGGTGCCAAGATCTACGACGGATTGGCAGCCATCGCCCCGGTTCGGATCATCGCCGCCGATGGCAAACCCCTGACCACGGCGGACCTTCGCCCCTCGACCGTGGCACTCCCCGTGAATCCCACTCGATTGGTCGCCCGCCGCGACTCCTTTCATGTCATGGTTCAAGGCAACATGATGGGCACGCGCGTCTCCGAGGTCACGCAGTTCGGCGACTCCGTGGTGCTGGAGCAGGTCACCGCTATTCCCATCGCCGGAGTCAATCAGACCACGAGAATCGTCCTGAGTTCCGCGCTCGACGTGCGTTCTGTCGACGAGACCATGTCGGTGGGGCCGATGTCCGGAGAGGTGCATTACACGTTCAACGCCGAGCGCGTCGTCGGTCAGGGTCGCGTGCCCGATCCGCAGGCGGGGGGCATGAAAGACATCGCCGTGGACGAACCCATGGTCCCCGGACTCACGGCGATGGGCGCGTTAACGGTGCTGCTGCCTACAATGGATCTCGCCGAGGGTGCGTCCTTCACAGTCATGATCCTCACGGCGAGTGAGGGGACCTTCATGCCGGTGACGATCACCGTGGCTGCCACCGAAGAGATCACGGTTCCCGCCGGCACGTTTGCGGCGATCCGCA
>JADFPO010000159.1 GCA_022562295.1 Gemmatimonadota bacterium | reverse complement strand
TGGGATCTAAGGATATCGAGAGGTGAGTGGAGACGGTAGGACGGGCGGAGGGGCAGATGGACAGGCGGGCAGGCGGGCAGGCGGGCGAAGACGGTCCAAGGCGGAGCGTCGCCCGTAGCTCGTGGCTCGAAGCTCAACCCCCTTTCGCTCCGCGCGCTTTATAAGTAATATACTGGTATCAGTATTTTGCTGATATGGAGGAGCCATGACCCACTCGTCCGACCGAATGACCGAGGTACTGCCCCTGAAGCCTGCGGATTTCCATATCCTGATGGTCTTGCTGGAGGAGGACCTCCACGGCTACGGGATCATGCAGGCGGTGGCGGCCGAATCCGACAGCCAGGTGCAGCTGGAGGTGGGATCGATGTACCGCCTCATCGCCCGGCTGACCGACGAGGGGCTCATCGCCGAATCGAAGCGGCGCCGGGACGCCGGCGACCGGCGGCGCTACTATCACATCACGCCGTTCGGCAAGCAGGTCGCCGCGCTGGAGGCACGTCGCTTGGTCGACGTCGTTCGGACCGCACGGACCCACGACCTCCTGCGCGACGCGGGGCGATGATGGCGAGTCCCGGCCGGAGTACCCGACTCGCGATCTGGCTGCTCAGACCGGTCTTGCTTCTCTATCCCTCCCGATTCCGCCGCACCTACACCGCGGAGATGCTGGAGGTATTCGCCGCGCGGATTACAACCGTCCAGCGCGACTCCGGCACCCTCGCGGCATTGCGCGTGTGGGCGCATACCGCCTTCGACCTCCTGACATGTGTGGGTGCAGAGTGGGTGCGCACCACCCACAGCCCGATCCACCCAGTGCGATCCACGTACCGCGACCGTCAGAAACGAGGAGACTCAATCATGAGCGCGATCCTGCAAGACGCTCGACTCGCCATCCGCACGCTCGCCAAACAACCAAGCTTCGCCCTCGTAGCCGTGGCGACCCTCGCGCTCGGCATCGGGGCCAATACGGCGATCTTCAGCTTGGTGAACACGGTGCTGCTCGAGCCACTTCCCTTCCCCAACTCGCACGAGCTGGTTCGCATCTGGTCGAGCAACCCAGCGCAAGACCGGGAGCGGTATTTCACGTCGCCGTTGTCATACTACGAATGGCAGGACCGCACCGAAGCCCTGACGGCAATCGCGGCCGCATGGCCGCGGGATGTCACGCTCACCGACGACCTCGATACCCCGGTACAGCTGCGCACGATGTCCACCACGGTGAACTGGTTCGAGGTCTTGGGTGTGCAGCCGCTGCTGGGTCGTACACTCGGTCCCGACGACGCGCTGCTGGCATGGCAAGACTGGGTTCTCGTCTTGAGCCACGGCATCTGGCAAGATCGCTTCGGAAGCGATCCCACAGTCATCGGACGAGCCATCCGAATCGACGGGCAGCCGGCCGAGATCATCGGCGTCCTTCCGCCTGGTGCGGGCTTTCCCGAAACGGTCGACCTGTGGACCAACTTCGTGCCACCTCGCACTCAGTCCGCACAGTACATGGACGTGATCGGTCGCGTTCGACCAGGCGCAACGCCCAACACAGCGCTGGCCGACCTCCAAGCGATCGCCCGCGGACTGGAAGCAGAGTTCCCGCGCCAGCTTTCCGGATGGAGCGTAGACGTGGCTCCGCTCTACGAGGTCGTGGTGGGAGACGTGCGCCCCGCCCTGTTGATGCTCATCGGCGCGACTGGCCTCGTACTGGCTATCGCCTGTGCCAACGTCGCCAATCTGTTGTTGGCTCGAACCGAGAAACGCTACCGCGAGATGGCGCTTCGCTCGGCGCTTGGCGCCGGGCGATGGAGGCTGGTTCGGCAGCTATTGACCGAGAGTGTCGTCATGGGCGGCGTTGGGGCCGTCGCGGGCGTGGTCGTTGCGCTGGTTGGTCTGCGGGCCTTGATGAGCATATCCCCCGCCAGCCTGCCGCGGTTCGATGGCGTCCACCTCGATCTTCCGATGCTGGGGGTCGCGTTGGCGAGTGCGATCGTCACCGGGTTGGCTTTCGGCCTCGCACCAGCGCTACAACTCCTCCGCGTGGATCTGCACGCCGAGTTGAAAGAGGGCGGACAACGCGCGGGCGGCGGGCGACGCGGCGCGGTTGTGCGGGATGTCTTCGTCGTAACACAAATGGCGTTGGCCGTGATCGTGACCGTGGGCGCCGGGTTGTTGATCCGCAGCTTCGCCAACCTGCGCGACACCGATCCCGGATTCGACTCCGCAGGTGTGCTGACGTTTGAGTTGAACTTGCCCCCGACGAGCTACCCCACGTGGACGAACGTGAGCGACGCCTACGACGGTCTGTTGGAACAAATCCGCGCACTACCGACGGTCGAGCGCGCAGGGATCACATCATCTCTGCCTCTGAGCGAGCCGTTGGATTACCTGCTCCAGGTTATCGTCGTAGGCGAACCGCGTCCGGAACAAGGCACCGAACCCCACGCCTGGTACCGACAGATCAGCCCCGAGCTGCTCGAGTCCACAGGGGTTCCGTTAATCAGGGGGCGCACGTTTGAAGCCCGCGATCGAGAAGATGCTCCCGCGGTGGTCATCGTGAACCGCACCTTGGCTCGCACGTTGTTCGGAGACGCAAACCCCATAGGCCGGCAACTCTCCGGTGTTTCCGGCGCTTTCGGACCGCTGGGGCAAGTCTTCAACAATCAGACGGAAATCATCGGCGTGGTTGACGACGTCCGATATGGCAGCCTGCGGGAGCCGGCGGCGCCATCGATGTATTTCCCCTCGCGTCAGGCACCGTTCCGCCGGATGACGTTCGTGGTCCGCACGAGCGGCGACCCGACCGCGATCGTTCCCATAGTGCGCCGAGAGGTTGCGGCAACGGACCCCAACCTCGCAGTGAACGACGTGAGCACGTTGTCGTCCGTGGTTGAGCGCTCGATTGCGCGCGACCGGTTCGCGATGATGTTGGTCACTCTGTTCGGCGTCTTAGCGGTGACTCTCGCGGCCGTGGGAATCTACGGCGTGCTCTCCTACACAGTGGCCCAGCGAACCCGGGAGCTGGGCGTGCGCATCGCTCTTGGAGCCAGTGGGCCGGCCGTGCTGAGACACGTGATGCGTCAGATGATCGTCGTGATCGGTATCGGAGTAGGTGTCGGAACGCTGGGCGCGCTCGCAGCTACGCAGGCCATCTCGAGTCAGCTGTTCGGTGTGACCGGACGAGATCCCGTGACGTTCGGTGTGGCAGCCCTGCTGTTGGGGGGCGTCGCATGCTTTGCCTGCTACCTCCCGGCGTTACGCGCAACCAAGATCAGTCCGCTGACGGCGTTGCGGTATGACTAAGAGTGAGTAGTGAGTAGTGAGTGGTGAGTAGCGAAAAAGGGACGGCGAGGGAGAGAGAGAGACGGAGTTTAGCTCGTAGCTCGTAGCGCAGAGTGACCACTACGATGCAGCCGGGGTATCCAGAGCAGGAGGCATTTGGATGCTCTGGATCCGCATCGTTTCATTCCGAACCGCCATGCTCGCGGCAGCGTTCTCCCTCGGGTGTGGCGTCTCTTCGACGGAGCCGGAGATCCGCTGGCAGCTCCACCCGGGCACGGTGGAGTTCTACGACCAACCCGTCACGATCGAAGTCCCGGAGGCGGCGACCGTCGGAGTTCCAGTCGTGGTCACAGTCGGCACGTTTGGTGGAGGCTGCACCGCACAGGGGCCGACGAAGGTCGCAGTCTCCGGGCTGGCCGCCACCGTCCAACCCATGGACTCGTCGATCGTGCCGTTTCCGGATCTGGCCTGCACGGCTGAACTGCTTGTTTTCGAACACCGCGTGGAGCTTCGGTTCACCGAGGCTGGCGTGGCGACCGTCCGCGTGCTGGGCAGGCGGGAGCCCGGCGGTGGGCCGTTCGAAGCGGAGCGCACCATCAGGGTTCGAGAGCTGAGGTGATACCTCGCAGCTCGATCCACCCTACGAGTCTCTGCTTGACACGACCAACCGTCCTTATATATTTCGTCACACTGCATTTATCATAAGTATATTTGACGAAATAGAGGTGCTGCCGTGTCGAGTGACCAGGCGCAAGTTCAATCACCACTGCCACTTAGCGTGCCTTTCTTCTATATCCTCCTGGCGCTCCAGGACGCTGATCGCCATGGATACGCCATCATCAACGAGGTAGCGGAGCGAACCGACGGTGCCGTTCGGTTGAGGACGGGGACGCTCTACAACGCGGTTCGACGGATGCTAGGCCAAGGCCTCATCGAGGAAGTTTCCGAGCGCCCCGATCCGGCGATCGACGACGAGCGCCGCCGCTATTACCGCACCACCGAAGCGGGCCGGCGGGTCTTCCGCGCCGAGGCCACCCGGCTCCGGCAGATGCTGAGCCACGCGGGCGAGGCAGCGGTGATGGCCAGCGTAGTCGGTAACGAGCCGACTACCGAATGACCGAGACTCGACTGGCCATAGTGCTGGTCCGCAAAGTTTACCGACTATTTCTCTACGGATACGCCCGAGAGTATCGCATCGCCTTCGGGCCCGCCATGGAACAGACCTTCGTCACCGTATGCGTGCAGACTTTCACGCACCGTGGCGCGATCGCAGCGCTTCGGACCGCGCTAGCCGAGCTTCTCGACACTGCCCGGGTGGCACTCCAACAACGATTCGAGTCGTGGGCGCGGCAAGTTGGACGAATGGGCAGTGGTGGCACGCATGGTCAGTCGCCCAACGGTCGCCGCGATCCGTTGAACGGGTCGTGGCGCGAATCGGTGGGGCAGGCGCTCGCCGACACCAGGCACGCGTTCCGCAGTGTGGCCAAGCGGCCGGGGTACTCGGCCGTCGTGCTCGCTACGATCGCCATAGGCGTTGGCGCCACCACGGCGATCTTCAGCGTCGTCGACACCGTGATGATGCGACCCCTGCCCTATCGGGACCCCGACGGCTTGTTCGACCTGTGGAACTACATTCCCGACAAGGACCTCCTGTATGGAGCGCATTCCCTCCAGGCCGCGCGCCAGTGGCGCGAGGCCGACCACATATTCGAGCAGGTCGAGCTGTACGACACCGAGGCGTTCATCGTTCAGGGCAGCGGTGATCCCGAACTGATCTCTGGCTCGAAGGTTTCGGTTGGGCTGATGCCGATGCTCGGAGTAGCACCACAGATCGGTCGGGGGTTCGTACCCCGGGAGGCCGAGCGCGGCAGCGAGCGCGTCGTCATCATCAGCGACGGGCTTTGGAAGCGCCGATTTGGAAGCGACACGTCCGTGGTGGGGCAGTCACTTCGGCTGGGTACGGAAAACCATACGGTTATCGGCGTGATGCCGGCGAGCTTCAGGTTCCCGTCGGCGCGCGTGCAGCTCTGGGTGCCAGTCACGGCAGAGCCAGGGGTTGGGCGAGCGTTGTACCAAGCACTCGCCCGGATGAAAACGGGCATATCACTCCAACAGGCGCAGGAGGAAGCGGATCGCATCGCTTTACGGCTGCAAGAGTCCCACCCGAGAGACGCCGGGTGGTACATCCGGCTTCGCAGTCACAACGATCTACGTGTCGAGCGCAGAAACCGCGTCGCGCTGTGGGTGCTTCTGGGGGCGGTCGGGTTCGTCCTTCTTATCGCCTGCGCCAATATCGCCAACCTGTCACTTTCGGTTGCGATGTCACGTCAGCACGAGATGGCCATTCGTGCGGCACTCGGCGCGGGACGTTTTCGCATCGCGCGCCACATGTTGATCGAAAACTTGGGCCTTTGCCTCGTTGGCGGTGGGCTGGGTGTCCTGTTGGCAAACTGGGGGTTACCGCTGATCCTCCGGTTCGCGCCCAGCGACCTCACGTTCATGACCGGTGCCGACATCTCCATCGACCGGCGCGTTCTCGCGTTTGCGCTGCTGCTGTCCACGGCAAGTGGCGTACTGTCGGGATTGATACCGGCAATTCGCGGCTCACGTGCGGACAAATCCGGCGCACTGTGCGCCGCGGCCCGGCGTCTCACGAGCACGCGCGAGCACCATCGGATGCGCGGTGCGCTCGTGGTGCTCGAGGTCGGCCTCTCTCTCGTACTCCTCATTGGTGCAGCCCTCATGGTCAACAGCTTCGTGCGGTTGAACCGCGTAGACCTGGGCTTTCGCACCGACGATCTTCTCACCTTCTATGTCAACCCGGAAACCTCTCGATACCCGACCGCGTCCGTGCAAGATGTCTTTTACGACCAGGTCGCCGAGAGGATAGCGGCTCTTCCGGGGGTCGAAGGGGTCACGATGGCCGACGGCCTCCCCCCGTCTGGCGGCGGGATCAGTTTTGGGGTTACGCCGCAGGCCGAGGGGCACGAGCCCCCCGTCACCAGGCCGGACTTCGTGATGCCATCGGCCCGGGTGTCCGAGAACTACTTCGAAGTCATGGACATCGCCCTACGAGAAGGACGCCCGTTCGAGCCGGCCGATAGCGAACGGGATGTCATGATCGTAAGCGAGACGATGGTGCAGATGTTTTGGGGCGCAGAGAGCCCTATCGGCAAGCGGTTCCGCCTCGGCACGGAAAGCCCATGGATCACCGTTGTGGGTGTCGCCGCCGACGTGAAGCAGTTCGGGCCGGTTGACCCATTCGGCGACATGGAGTTCTATCGACCGCTCGCGAACACGAACTGGGATGGGCGAGCCATAGCTGTGCGCGCGCCCGACGCAATGGCGTTGCTGCCGGCGGTGAAGCAGTTGGTGTGGCAACTGGACGATCGCCTGCCCGTCACGAGGATCAACTTGATGGAGGACTTGCTAGCGGAGTCGATCGCCCAGCCGCGTTTCCTGCTATTACTCGTAACGTCGTTCGCGATCATCGCCGTCACACTCGCGGGAATAGGCATGTATGGGGTTATCTCCTACTCGGTCAGTCAACGCGAGCGGGAACTTGGAATTCGCATGGCCCTCGGCGCGCAAAGAGGCACTGTCCGCCGCCTCGTTCTCAAGCAGGGCATGTCGTTGGCGGTGGTTGGAACGCTACTCGGCCTGCTTGGAGCCTATGGCATGACCAAGTTCTTGGACACGCTGCTCTTCGACGTCGAGCCTACCGATCCCGTGACATTTGCGACGGTGGCAGTGGGATTGATCGTTGCCGCGCTGTTCGCATGCTACGTCCCCGCCCACCGCGCCACCAAGGTCGATCCCATGGTGGCGTTGCGGGGCGAGTAGCTCGATCCCAGCCGAAGGATCCGATCGCTAGATCTTGTTCGGGCCATGAGCCTTCGCCGAGCTGTGCGGTTACAGCGGCCATTTCACTCTCCTAATCGACGATCAAGCTCTCACAAGCACCTCCTGTTTGGGGGATGAGGTGGCGTTCTGCATCCCGATGATTTCCGAATAGATGTTGTACTTGAAGGAATTGAGGAATTGATTCTCACTCCACTCCACACACTATGCTCCCCCCGTCACTCGCCCGATTCGGCCGAAAGCATCATATTCTTGAAATTCGAGAAGCCCAGCTCTTTACCTAACTCCGGATCTACTTCACGGCTCCGCCTTTGGGCATGCTGCTGGCGGTGGAGATCTATGAACGGCTTCGCGGAGCGCGCCGCGTGATAT
>JADFPO010000158.1 GCA_022562295.1 Gemmatimonadota bacterium | reverse complement strand
GCAACCTGACCGGCGACCAGTAACTGCCGCCCGGTCTGCTCTCTCCGCCCCGTGGTCATCCGACCGCTAGAGCCCGTGAGCGCGGCCGATAGATCCGTCCGCCTGGCACCCAGGAGCGAGACCACGCCGAGCAGCCCGGCGCTGAGGAGTGAGAGGCCAACCACGACGCCTACGACGGTTCCGTCGACGGCAACTTCGCGAAGTCGTGGGATCTCGTCCAACGCAAATCCGAAGCGTGCCTCAACGGCCACATGCGCAATGGCCAGGCCTAGCAGACCTCCGATCACAGCGAGAAGGGAACTCTCCGTGAAGCACCGGCGGGCCAGGCGGCCGTCGGTGGCTCCGAGCGCCCGCTCGACCGCCACTTCTCTTCGCTGACTCTCGGCCCGGACGAGGGTGAGATTGGTTGCGTTCGCCCACGTGATGAGTAACAAAAACGCCGCCGTGCCCATAAGGAGCAAGAGCACCACGCGCACGTCTCTGACGATCATGTCCTTGAAAGGGACCACGATTGCTCGTAATCCCATGTCCTGGAGCTGCTGCGCGGTGACGTCGGGGAAGGCATCCGGAAGCGTGCGGACGAGCCGCTGGAGATCTCGTTCGGCGTCTTCGCGCGATACTCCGGGTTTGAGCCGCGCGATACTGTTCCATACGAGGCCCTGAAGGCTGGCCTTCGACCCTACACTCCAAGACGTGTACCACACGTGCGTCTCGGCGTGCGGAAAGTGAAAACCGGGCTCCATCACGCCCACCACCTCGCCACCACCCCGCTGGATCTCGATCGTGCGGCCGATAATGTTGGGATCTGCGCCAAAGCGACGCACCCAGAGGTCATAGCTGATGATCCACCTTCTAGGCGTGCCTGGCACCCTCTCCGCGTCGGTTAAGAGGCGACCAAGGTAGGGGGTCGCGCGCAACGCTCGCAAAACGCTCGGCGAGATCGACGCGCCGCGTATTTGTTCCGGTTCTCCGGAATCTGTAATGATGCGGTCCCGCTCTTCGTAAGACCCGATCTCCTCAAAAACCCTGTTGTGCTCGCGGTAATGCCGCTCCAAACCGTCCGAAAGCCCGGTGCCGGCAAGCTCGACGCGCGATGCCATGTGCCGTATCGCTACGAGACGGCTCGCATCGCGGTATGGAAGCGGACGGATGAGTACGGCGTTGACCAGCGCAAAGATCGCGGCCGTGACGCCGATACCAAGCGCCAGGGTCACCAAGGTGGTAACCGTGAAGCCGCGAGCCCTCGCCAGTCGTCGCACCGCGTAACGAACGTCCCGTGCGAGATTGAACAACATCGTGTTTTCTTTTCCTACGGCGACGCGGGGAAGTTCCGCACTGCCTCGTATCCGCGACCACGCGTACCAACCGCTCAGTCGCACGGCCTGGTGCCAGTACCACAGGCGCGGATGGTGGCGGGACCGAGATCGGCAGATTTCGCCGAACTCCCGCCGCAGATCGCCGAGGATGCTTCGGCCCACAACCCCACTCGGCAAGAACCGGCGGAGCAGGATCTCCGCAACCCGAGGAGGACTAGACATCGCGCTAGCCCAGCACCTCGTCGAGGCCACGCCACAGCGTCAGTAGGGCCTTCCGCGACGCGCGCAAGGCGCGCTTCCCTGCAGGCGTCACTCTAAAGAGTCGCTGGGGCATACCACCGCGCCCGGTCACGGGAGCCGCCGTCTTCCATTTGACGTACCCTTTCGCTTCCATCCGGTCGAGCGTGGTATAGAACGCTCCCCGCGACACCTCCCTGCCCGCGCTCTTTTCGATTTCCTTCCGTACGTCGATCCCGTAGGCCGTATCTCCCCGCTGCAGGATGCCCAACAGAACCATTTGCTCGAATTCGCCCAAGAAGGATTTCGGCATAGATTTCCGCCACGGTCACATTGTAGACTCATCTAGTCTACAATGTATTCCCGCACTCTGCAAGACTCCCTCAGAACATCGCCCAGTTCGCGCAACAGCTGCGATACAACAGTCTGGGAGCTCCTGCGGACCAATACTCAGCAGCCTTCATCGGCCATCGCAGTCGGCGTGACGCTCATCCTTGTCGTAGCGGCCTGCACCACCACCAGCCCCGAGTCCGAAGAAGCAGTCATGTTCGCTTCGACATATCGGCGACTACTTGGTGGTAGGGCATTCGCCCCTCCAATCCGAGAGACATCGGTTAGAACGTCGCCCTTTAGAGGTAACATCCTCCCCACCCGCAAAAGTGATGCCGCGTTTTCGCTTTACGGAAGTGCCGCCGCGGGAAGGGGTTACCGCTCAGCCGTCCGCCTTGCTGCATCCGTTGTCGTCCTCTGCGGAGGACAGCGCGGCACTCGCACCGCCGAAGGTTCGCACCTCACCAGTGAATCGCTCGGTCGCCACGTTTCGTGCGAAAGGATCCTAGGGCGCATATTGAGGGCCAGTGCAGACCCTAAAGTGTACGAACGGACGCCTCAGAAAGGGGGTTGGATGCGAGCGTTTCGCCCCACGATCCTCGTAGTCGCTGCCGGGTGCATCTCAGGTGGCGACGCCGTACCGTCCTTCCCCGACCGGCGCCTGAACGTAGTGGAGGACCTTCGCATCGGCAGCGTGGATGATCCCCAGTACGCGTTGACCAGAATCCGCGATATGGAGGTCAGTTCCACCGGCCGGATCTACTCACTGCACGCTGTCGAGAACAGCATCCGTGTCCACGACCCGGACGGCAGCTTCGTTCGGACGATCGGCCGGAAGGGAGACGGCCCGGGGGAGTTCGATAACCCCATCACCATCGGTATCCTGGGCGACACCCTGTGGGTGCTGGACATCGGCCACTACCGGTTCAGCTATTTCACGCTCGCGGGCGAGTTGCTGGACACACGCCGCATTCCCATCGACTTAGGCACATTTGAGAACTCGCCACCTCGCCCGCGTGGGTTGCTGAGTGACGGGTCGTTGGTCGGAGCCTCGCCGGCGTGGTCGCGGCTGGTGGCCGACGGCAGCCTGACAACCCAGGAGATAGTCCGGCTCGATTCCGCTGGTGCGGTGGTCGACACCGTCGCCACTTACCCCCTAGCCAACACCGTGTGGCAGCTTCGAGACCCGAACCGTCCCAACCAATGGAGTATTTATCTGCCGCAGCCGTTCGTGGACACCGACATCGTTCGCATCTCCGACTACGGACCGTTGATCTACCACGTGCGTCGCCCAGCCGCCGCGGTTTCGTCGCAAGGCGTATTCGGCGTTACCGTGACGACCTTCGACAACGACACGGTGCTAGACCGTCAATACCAATACTTGCCGGTACCAGTATCTGCGGCCCTCGTGGACAGCCTGATCGACCGGCTAGCCGGCTTTGCAGCTCAACGAGGACGAGCAACGCAGGCGCAGGCCGAACAGTGGGCACGCGACGCCCTCTATCTCCCGCCGCACCATCCGCCGGTCAGCGAACTGGTCATCGGCCGTGACGGATCGGCGTGGCTGCGAGGCCCAGTGCTCAGCGGCGCACCGGTCGAATGGCGAGTCGTGCTGCCCGACGGCGAAGCGCTGGGTATCGCGGTGCTGCCAGCCCGACTCACGCTCTTATGGGTCGACGGAACCACAGCGTACGGTATGGAACTGGACGAGTTGGATGTGCCGTATATCGTGCGATATCGCGTGGAGAACTGATGCTGCCGCGTCTCACGTTCACTTGCATAGTCCTGGCAACCGTCTACCTCGCCCACGACCTTAAAGACGACCGCAAGGTCGCCGTCAAGGTGTTGCGTCCCGAACTCGCCGCGGTCCTCGGCGCCGAACGGTTCATCCAAGAAATCAAGACCACGGCGAATCTCCAGCGCCCGCACATTTCTCCCGCGGTTCGATTCGTGACCAGACCTCGATGACTCCCTATTCTTCGCGTCGCGTCGCCGTTCGGACCAGGGGGCCCGGGGTCGTCCTCGGTCTCTTTGCCATTTTGCTGTCCGCGGCGCCCGCTCCGCTCGCGTCGCAAATTCCCGCCGATACCGCCAGCGTCCTGTTCAGCGTAGCCAGTGATCTCCTGCAGGAGGGGGACACCACCCAGGCGGCGTCTCTCTTTCGGATCTTGCTGGGTCGTTTTCCCGAAGCGGGAGTTGCGTCCGACGCCCGGGCCTTGCTCGATGAATTGGAGGCCGCGCGACGCGACCGCGGGGGTCGCGGTGAACTGATCGCCTGGGGCACGATCTACGGTGCCTCCCTCGGTGTCCTGATCCCGGCGGCCTTCGGTGCCGACGACTCGGAACCCTATGGAGTCGGGCTGCTGCTTGGGGCGCCCCTCGGCTACGCAGGGTCGAAGGCCTACGCGAAAAGCGTGAGGTTGACACCGGGTCAGGCCCGGGCCATCACCTTCGGTTCGTGGTGGGGTATGTGGCAGGGTTTCGGGTGGCGGGAAGTTTTCGACTGGGGCGATCGCGACGTCACGCAGTGTTTCGATACCGGGGGCGGAGTGACGGAGTGCTTCACCTTCCGGGAGGAGTCGGACGAAGCACCGTTTACGGGTACGGTGCTTGGAAGCCTGGCCGGCCTCACGACCGGCATTCTCCTGTCGCGCCAGATCGACATTGCCGCCTCGACGGCCCTCGCTGCCAACTTCGGCGCCTTGTGGGGCACCTGGTACGGCTTCGCCGCGTCGGTCATCGCGATCGAGAACGACGGTGACGGGCGCCTCGCGATGACCCTGATCGGCGGTGATGTCGGTCTCATCGCCGGCGCGCTCGCCGCTCCCGCGCTGGGCATGAGCACGGGCCGCGCGTGGCTCGTCCACCTCGCCGGCATCGCTGGGCTCATCGGGGGCCTTGGGTTGGACCTCATCGTGCAGCCGGACGACGATCAGGCGGCGGTGTTGATCCCGATGGCCACGAGTGCCTTCGGCCTCTTCGTTGGCTTCGGCACGACCAGCGAGGACTCCGGCCACGACGTCGACGTCCCGGACCTGGCATCCGCTTTGATCTCATGGCGCGAGGGGAAGCTCCGGTTCGGCGCGCCCCTCCCCAGGCCCACCGTGCTGGCAGCCCCTGGCACGCGGCGGGGCGTCGTACCCGGCGTGAAGTTCGACCTTTTCAGGTTGTCCTGGTGACCACGGGGAGTCCTACGCGCCAAACTCAGCCGGTCTTCATCAACACACACACCGCGGGCGCACGATCGAGCCGGCGGCCCAGGGTGGCACCCATTTCGTGGCGTGATGCAGCGAGTTATTGCGTGGGTCTCAGTTGGCTGGTGGTGTAAGCGGGACGCTCCGAGCGAGCGCTCATACCTCATGCCGCTTGAAGTACGCTCGGATATGCCGGTTGCTCCAGTCGGCAGCCATGTCGTAGAGGATGCGCGTGATATGTTCGGCGACCTCGTCGATGCAGTATGGAGGCGACTCTGGCTGCTCACCCTCCGCTTCTATTAGCCAGTCCTGTCCTGGTATCGTGTCTAGCCAAAGGGTCCTCAGCACGGACGGCGGTAATCTCTTGACCTCCCGCCAAACGATGTCGTAAACGGTGTAGTCGTATGCCTCCCAGTAAACGGATTCCTGAAACTGGACCTGAACACATATCTCCTCCCAGGTGCTGACTAGACCGCTGTCGTCGCCTGAAGTAAGACAGTCGCGCATTCTGATGAGGGTTCGCACGGCACGACGTGCCACGCGCGCAGCGACTGCCGCCGTCGACTCAGGCAAGCGTCAGCTCGTTTGTCTCTGGCATCCGCAGGGGAATCAACGCGGCGCTCTCATCTACACCCCGGCCTCATGACCCACGCTGGACCGTACACCCTAGAAGGGCAGAACAATGGGCGCCTCCCCCTGCGGGTTTCAGCAGATCCAGACACGGCCGGCTAGGTACGCCTGGTACCGCTCTATCCTCTCGTTTGGTGTGTCCGAGCGGAAGGGTGTGTCCCGGCGTATTCGGTGCGCCGCTCGAGTCTTTTCGAGGCATTGTGTGTCGATCTCACTCACCAACTCCTGCGCGCCCTGCTCCACCCGCGCCCCGTGTAGAGAGAGTCAATCGTCGATCGAGACGGGTGCGCGCCGACGAGGTCATGGGGCGCGTGCCCACCGCGCGGGAGAACAAGGGCCGGATGCCGCAGGAGACCCCAGAGGATTTCTGGCGTGTCGTGATGAGCGCCCCAAAGCACGCCCAAGCGAGTTACGTGGCGATGGCCGTGCTAGGTGTAGGGCCGAAGGAATATCTCGCTATTCGGCAGCGGGACCTGAACCCCGACCAGCTCACCGTTGTGGTCAACGGCACCAAATCCGAATACCGACAGCGGGTAGTGGCCGTGGATGAACGGTTCTGGGGATGGATCGAGCGGGCCGTGCCGAGTCGGCTGCAATACCGTTGGCTCGGTGTCTACTGGAACCGTGCGCGGGAGAGCGCGGGGTGTCCCGAACTCCGCATGTACGACCTCCGGCATCTCTCCGCGCAGTACGCCGGCGATCGCGGGGTGACAGATCGCGACCTGACCATTCACCTGGGCCATTCGAATCCCAAGATGACGCACGTCTATTCCCGGCGCGGCATCGCCCGTGGGATCGCCAAAGCGATCGCGGATTCTCTCGAAGAGGGGCAGGTGAGGGGGCAGGTGGGGTCCCAATGAAAAGCGCCAGCAACCTCGTAAGTCACTGGCACTCCATAAGTAGCGGAGGAGGGACTCGAACCCCCGACACGCGGATTATGATTCCGCTGCTCTAACCAGCTGAGCTACTCCGCCACATGCCCACCGCTCTTCCTCCCCCCGGCGGTACCACCCACCTCACCCAACCACCGGGCGGTAAGGCGGTAAGGCGGTACAAATCACCCCTGCAAATCTAATCCCTGCCAGCCGCCTCAGGAACGCGTTCTATCCTATACATCAGCTCCCCGGGGCGCAGCATCCCAAACCGCTCCCGAGCCGCCCGCTCCTGAGCCGTCGGGTCGGTCTCCAGAGCCTCTACGTCACGCCGCATGCTGTCGATCTCCGCCACGAGCCGGGCGATAGCTGCCTGCTCGGCGGCGACGCTTTCTCTCAGCGTCCGCCAGTCCTCGGTGCTGTATTCACCACCAGCATAACCAAAGGCCAGGCCGCCAATCGCAACCGTACCGCCGAGAAAGCGACTGAGCTTCACAAGCTGTAGATGTGCCAGCCCGGGTAAAACGCGTTATCGCCCAACTCCTCGGCTATCCGAAGAAGCTGGTTGTACTTGGCGACGCGATCGGTGCGGGAAGCACTGCCGGTCTTGATCTGACCCGCCCCGGTGGCCACAGCCAAGTCGGCGATGAACGTGTCCTCTGTCTCGCCAGACCGGTGAGAGATGACGGTTTCGAATCCGTTGGCTCGCGCCATCTCCACACACTGCATCGTCTCGGACAGTGTGCCGATCTGATTCAACTTGATGAGAATCGCGTTCGCCACACCTTCGTCGAGACCGCGGGCGAGGCGCTCGGGATTGGTAACGAACACGTCGTCGCCCACGAGTTGCACACGCTCACCCAACGCATCCGTCATCTTCTTCCAACCGTCCCAGTCGTCCTCATGCAACCCGTCTTCCACG
>JADFPO010000157.1:3502-7552 GCA_022562295.1 Gemmatimonadota bacterium | reverse complement strand
ATGGAGCGTTTCGCGGAGACGCTGAGAGACTTTCGGTCGCGGGGATGGGTCTGACGCGCGAACGAACACCGGATTGAACGAAGAAAACGCCTGGACGAAGTCCGGGCGTTTTCTTTTTGTTGTTCCGCGGCAGTCGGGGGCGGTTGTTCCGGTCGAAGCGTGCCGGTTATTGTTCCGGCCGGATCCACTCCGCAATGCGATCTGCCGTGTCCATCAAGGAAAGCACCAGGCTACGCGCGAGGGCCTCGGCGGTAACCGGCTTGGGTTGACCGGTGGATTTTTCGTCCTGGTCCGGCCGTCGCACGTTTTCGGTGTTGCGCCGCTCAGTGTCCAGAATCTCCTCGAGGGCCGCGTCAGCCTCGCTTCTCGCCTCCGGACTGTTCTCGCCGAACGACCTGCGCCGCCTGGTGCCGCCCTCCGACCATTCGATCCGGACCCGACCGTTCTCGACGTACCGTCGACCAACATGGGGTTTTTCGCCGATGGTGTGTGAAAACTTCGGATCTCGACCGCCTCGTTTCTTCGGCATGAAGATCACTACGACCAGACTGGACGATTTGTTACGTAGGGTTTGGTGGTCTACTTCCGCTCTGCCTCGGCGTCGGCGTTTTCCAACTGTGGAACGATGATCTCGTCGTAACAGGTGGGGCAGATACCGTGGCTGAACCGCACGTTGGTTTCCTTGGCGATGTACTGATCCACGCTATGCCAGTAGTCCTGGTCGTCGCGAATCTTCTTACAGTAGGAGCAAATCGGCAGGAGTCCCTGGAGTTGCTTCACGTGGGCCAGGGCATCCTCGAGTTCGCGCACGTGCTGGCGCAGATCGGACTCCAGATTCACCACCCGCTCGCCGGCCCGGACTCGCGCTCTCAGTTCGCCCGGGTCGAACGGCTTGGCCAGGTAATCGTCGGCCCCGGATTCGAGACCCTGGATGATGTTGTCCTTCTTTTCGAGCGTCGTGAGAAGGATCAGATACAGCGGACGCTTGGGGTTACTGGCCCGCACTTTCTTACACACGTCCGGTCCGTCCAGCCCGGGCATCATCCAGTCGAGGATAGCCAGCGAGGGGCCGTCCTGGTCCACCAGGCAGGCGTGTGCGTCCGTTCCATTGTCGACCGCCGTCACGTCGTATTTCCATTTGACCAGCAACATCTGTACGAGCTGGCGGGTGACGGCGTCATCGTCTGCAATCAGGATTCGCAAGGGTCCTCTCTACGATGTCCCTATTCGGGAGAAGGCAGGTAATGTACCGAGGCGGTCACTGCCGAGCCACCTCCGTATGGATTTCGGATCTTGCGCTGTGGCTGCCGGTGGGCGTGGGGGTGTGGGCGATGGGTGGTCGGGCAGGCCGCGCTTCTATCGGTTGTAACTGAGCTGTGCGACGTCAGCCGAAGTAGCTGCGGTGGACGCGGCTAGCCACGTATATCCCGATTCCCATGCCGACCATGCTCGTGAAAAACCCCGTCATGAACCCGACCTGGCCACCCGCCCATCCGAACACGCCGCCACCCACGGTGGCACCAAGCATTGAAAATACGCGCGCGCTCACTCGACCTCCGGATGAATCTGCTCCAGGGAAAGTGACGGAGCCGGATCGTTTTGTCCATCTGGGAAAACCGTCCGTCTCGCTTCACCCGGAGGCGGACCGCTCATGCCGCCGGTTCCACCTCGTGAATGCCATCGATGTCGATGCCGAGCGTGCCCGCCGCGCTGTGGTCGAAAATGTTCTTGAATCGTGCCTTGAAGGCCACCTCGTGGGCCTTGTACGACGATCGTGCGTGAACGGTTTGGGAGAAAGTGTCGTCGATGCCGGTGAGGAGAACGAGAAATTCCGCGTCCCACGCCTGAAGATCCTCAGCGGTGGCGCCGTAGAGCGGGCTCGATGCGTCGATCGGATGCACGACGGTCCACGTGAGGGGAAAGAACGCCACCTTGTGCCGCTCGAGCGTGAGCGTGTGAAACTCGCGAGCATTACCTCCCGACCCACTTCGCCGAACGAAGATGACCTTTGCCTCGAGCTCGAGGATCTGATTACTCCTCCCGTTCACGATGCGAAACTCGAACCCCGTGATCCCACGGTACGGGGCGATGACCGCGGTCTCGCTGAAAATGATGTCGGCCATCGGCCGTGAAATCCGGGCGAACATGAGGCCAGCCACGAGGCCGAATGAGAGGAGTCCGACGAGCGATTCGAATGTCACCACGATATTGGCGGGAAGTCCCTGCGGGGTCACATGACCGTATCCTATGGTTGCCAGCGTGTGTACGCTGAAGAAAAACGATTGGGCGAATCGTCCAACGGTCTCGACGGTGTCTGGCCCATTGAGGGCCCGAGGCCCACACGCCAGGAACGCCGCCGCGAAGACCATGTTGATGACGATGTACCAGACGGCGATGAGTCCCAAAAAGCGTGGCCAGGAAACGGTGATGAGGTGATGGTAGATCGACAGCGACCGAAATACGCCGAGACCTAGACGCCGAACGTTGAAGGATCCATCGCGATTGAGCAGTCGCTTGCCGCTTTCACTGGCAACGACCTCGCCGAATCCGAGGTCGGAACTCTCGACGGAGTGCGAAATGGCCATGTTCTGATCCACCTGACTGAGTGAAAGTGTTGGGGGGTACGTGTGGACGGTTCGAGCCATTCAACGACGTCAAACGATGAGATCTCGATGTCGGGAAAACAGAGGAGATCTCCAAGGTTTGCAACGTTAGCCGCATCTCACTGGGTCGTATGGTGCGGTCGAATCGTCATGGCTCTCTCTCACCGGCTGCTTGCGCCCCGTCACGATCGCTGAAGTACTCGCCGACCGAGCGGGGCAATGTCAGGGCGATGACGATGTAGCCGGAAAGGGCCAACACGACCATCCACCCCGCACTTTCTACCGGCATCGTGGCGCCGGCAATCCCTGAGACGCTCAACACCGCAACCATGGCCGACAGCGCTATGGTAATCCAGCGGGCCCAGCCGCGGCGATGATAAAGGAAATACCCGAGGATGATGGCGAGGAGAATGGTCGCCAACTGTCCTACGATGAGGTCGTACCCGACCAGCCAAGTGTACAACGCGGTTCTCAGCACGACGGAGACGGCAAGCGCCGATGCCACCGATATCACGATTCTTTTGGCAGTCATGAAAGGAATAGGAACTTCGACGGCGTTGGCGTCAAGTCGGTATCCCGGCTGGTTCCGGGAAGTGTGCAGGCGACGGTGGACTACTCCTTGAGTACCATGTCGATGCAGGTTACCGCCGCGAGGATCAGGAGGCGCACGCGATTGTCAGGAGGTACCGCCTCTGTGATCTCCAGGATGTAGTTGTCCGCGCTGGTGAAGAGTTCCTTGCCTATGCCGGCCCACTTTTTGGTGACATGCGCAAACTCGGTGTCACCAGCCATGAACCTGAAATCCCAGCCGGTCCATTTCCCGACGAGACGACAGAGAACCTTGTCGTCGGCGTCCAGCAGGTCGAATGCACCACCGACGGACAGTAACTTCTGCCGAAAACTCCCGATGACGCGATCGTCTTCATCCAGCACGGTGACGTGAGATCGCAAGAAAGTGATACCCCTTGTTACCCGGACCAACTGCTGTCCGTCGGGAGTCGTGATACGCACGTCGAAAGGTGTGAGCCGCTTGTACTTCGTGAACCGGAGGAGCTTCGTGAAGCCGCCGAGGTTGTCCTCGCGGCAATGCATGGTGATCTCCCCTGTTTGTGGATCGTAGATGTCGTAGTTGTTCGCCGCCTTGAATAGGCCGACATGTTCCTTTACGAAGAAGAGATTCTGGTTGAGAGATGCGTGCATGGCAGTTCGCCCCGCTGTGGATTCTCACATGATGTCAATGCGGCAAGGAATTCGTTACGGGATCGCGCTGCCCCGCTTTGGAACGTTTAAGGCTTCTTTGCGATGGCTCGACGGGCTTCGCCCGCCTCCATGGCCACCGGCCGCGCCGGGTTCACGTCCATCACGATGGAGTCCGGTCCCGAGATGCGGGTGAGATGGCAACGGCATACGTCGCTGCCGAACACATAGTCCTGCATGAACCCCGCAT
>JADFPO010000157.1:0-3403 GCA_022562295.1 Gemmatimonadota bacterium | reverse complement strand
GCCCGCCTCCATGGCCACCGGCCGCGCCGGGTTCACGTCCATCACGATGGAGTCCGGTCCCGAGATGCGGGTGAGATGGCAACGGCATACGTCGCTGCCGAACACATAGTCCTGCATGAACCCCGCATTGTCTTTTCGTCCCACGACGCGGAATACCTCGCCATCCATATCGACGGCGTCGACAAATCCGTCATCGAGGATGATGTAGACGCCATCCGGCAGGTCGGTGGGCGTAAACTCGATGTTTTCCTCGGTGCTGACCCGGGTGACGGTGATGGCGACGCCGACGACCGGAGTGCCGTCGGTGTCGACGATGGTGACCACGGCGATTCGGAAGCTACTGTCGCAGACGCAACCCTCGACGGTGGTGGAACTGCAACCCCACGCTGCGGTGCCGATCAGCCCGAGGGAGGTGACGGTCAACAGTCTGGTCCCAAACTTCATCTTGTCTCCTCCCGAAGGGGCTCCTTGGGCTAGGCAAAGGGATACCGAATTCTACTCCGCCAAACGGCGTCGGCTCCCCCGGACCAACGTACGCTACTCCGGCTCGCCAGCCGGTTTCCCGGCATGGCGGAGTGCGCGGGTCCGACCTAAAGGTAGCCGACCGAAGCCCGGAAGCCACAGTGGGCGGGCGGGTGGGCGCCGGGCGGGCCGTGCCGTCGCTGTAAACCTCGTTGGTCAAACGAGCAAGCGTATCCCGCCCGTGGCAGATCCTTGCCGCTCCGAGTTACCTTTCGGCCCTCTTGGAACGCGCTCTCCTGGGGATTGCGAGCGTCTTCGTCATTGGGATTAGCGCCCAGTGGCTGGCTTGGCGCCTTCGCATTCCATCGATTCTTCTTCTCCTGCTTGCGGGATTCATCGCCGGTCCGGTCACCGGTTGGTTGGATCCTGACGCATTGTTCGGGGAGCTGCTGTTCCCGACGGTGAGCCTCGCCGTCGCGATCATCCTGTTCGAAGGGGGGCTGAACCTCGACATCCGGAGGCTCAGGGCGATTGGGCCGGTGGTGCGCAATCTGCTCGTCATCGGCTCGCCGATCACGTGGTTGGTCTCCGCGGCCCTGGCGTACATCCTGCTGGACTTCCCGATCCCTCTTGCGGCTCTCCTCGGCGCCATCCTCGTCGTGACCGGACCAACCGTTGTCATTCCGTTGTTGCGACAAGTTCACGCGTCGCGGCGCATGTCCGACATCGTCAAGTGGGAGGGCATCGTCTCAGACCCTATCGGCGCCATCCTTGCGGTCCTGGTGCTCGACTTCATTCTCGCTACCGGTGTGCATGAGGGAATCGCGGGTGGGGGATCGGCGATCGCGCTAGCCGTTATCGGGGTGACCACGGCCATTGTGCTCGGCCTTGCCGGTGCCGGTCTCATCGTGCTTGCGCTGCGTCGCTATTGGGTGCCCGACTTTCTCCGCAGCCACGTCACTCTGGTAGCCGTACTGGTGGTGTTCGCAGCCTCCAACCGAGTGCTCGCGGAGTCGGGACTCTTGGCGGTGACCGTCATGGGCAGTGCCTTGGCGAGCCAACGGGTGGTACGGGTTCGTCGGATCGTGCAGTTCAAAGAGAATCTGAGGGTCCTGCTCATATCGGCGTTGTTTGTGGTGGTGGCGGCGAGGTTGCCGCTGCACGATCCGGTATACACAGACCCGCGTAGTTTGGGATTCCTCGTGGCGTTGATTCTCGTGCAGCGACCCTTGGCGGTGGCGATCGCGACATGGAGGCTCGACCTCACCGTTCAGGAGCGTGTGTTCCTCGCGTTCCTCGCGCCGCGTGGCATTGTCGCCGCGGCGATCGGCTCCGTATTTGCCATCGAATTGGCAGACGTGGGATATCCGGGCGCGGAACGGTTGGCTCCCATCGTGTTTCTCATCATCATCGGCACGGTCACGGTGTATGGTTTGGTGGCAAGTCCGTTGGCGCGCAAGCTCGGTGTTGCCGTGGCGAATCCGCAGGGTGTGCTCTTCGTGGGGGCGGCGCCGTGGGTCCGCCACGTCGCGGCAACCCTGCAGGGGTTGGGTATTCCGGTGTTGCTGGCGGACGCCAACTGGCAGAACGTGACCGCGGCTCGCAAGGCGGGACTCCCGGCACACTACGGCAACATTCTCGACGAGGACGCCATCGACGAGTTGGATCTGGACGAGATTGGCAGATGTATCTTGGCCACGCCGAACGCCGAGGTGAACGCCTTAGCCGCGGATCATCTGCGCAAAGTGTTCGACCTGTCGGATATCTATCAGGTCGTTCCCGACGAGCGGCCGACACGGGGCGACTTGAGCAACGTGCCGTCCCACCTGCAGGCTCGGTTGCTGTCCTCGAAGGATGCAAGCTGGTCTACTCTGGCTGCCGCCTTTGAGAGCGGATATGTGGTGAAGCAAACGAACATCACCGACGAGTTCACGTTTGAGAGCTTCGAACGGCATTATGAGGGTAAGGCGATTCCGCTCATCGCGATTACCGAACGCGGCGTTGTTCGTATTCTGGATGCGGAGCGCAAGTGGCCTCGGCGGGGAGTGAATACCCTGATCAGTCTGGCGCCGGCGGGAGGGGGGGGCCAGAGAGGGAAGGACGTAAGCTAGCCGGGCATCAGGGAGACGCCGTAAGGCGACGGCGCAGAGACAAGGAGACGCTCGTCGGGCTGGAGCTGGTCAGAGTGCCGGCTGTTTGCGCTTTCGCGCCTTTGTGATGTAGGCCGCAGCATCGGGAGTCTTGCAGTTCGTCTCGCCGTGATCGACCTCCACCTTCCCGATGCCTGCCGCGGCCGCGAGTGCGCGCTGTTCGAGCTTCGGGTTCCGCAGTCCGATGGCGATGAGCGCACCGTTCATGGAGTGCCTGACGCGATTCTTGCGTGAATGAATCTCCCGCTCAATGGTCTCGAGATGTTCGAGGAAGAAACTATCGGGCAAGTCGGTGTGCTTCACGGCCAGATGTGAGAGGAGAGCCCAGCCCGCCTGAGCGATCCACTCGCTCTTCGCCGGAGCCCACTTCTCCATTTTTTTTGGGGCAAAGTCCGTTTTGCTCACCAGTACCACAAAGGCGTCGGTCAGAGGGTAGCTATCGAGGTCCCGTGACCAACTGTCCAGCAACGCCGCCTTCATTTTCGCCGGGTCGGCGATCATCGTTGCGAGGATCCTGGCATCGTGATTGCCGGTATCCCAGAGCTGGACTGCCAGATCGTGATCGGTCTTGATTTGTTTGGTGAACTTTCCCAGCTCGGCGTAACTCACGCCGTACTTATCTCCCAAGACGCCGTGCCGGCGGTACACTTTTCGATTCTGTGCGGTGCCCGCCGTCTTGAGTCGTGCAACAACCTCGTTTTTCGTCATTGTGACCGGGGCCTCTTATCAGGTGTCTGTCATCTGCTCATCGACCGACACGTCGGGCTGCCATAGAGATCGGAAGTAATAAC
>JADFPO010000042.1 GCA_022562295.1 Gemmatimonadota bacterium | reverse complement strand
CTCCCTCGGTGTCCTGATCCCGGCGGCCTTCGGTGCCGACGACTCGGAACCCTATGGAGTCGGGCTGCTGCTTGGGGCGCCCCTCGGCTACGCAGGGTCGAAGGCCTACGCGAATAGCGTGAGGTTGACACCGGGTCAGGCCCGGGCCATCACGTTCGGTTCGTGGTGGGGTATGTGGCAGGGTTTCGGGTGGCGGGAAGTTTTCGATTGGGGCGATCGTAACGTCGCGGTGTGTTTCGATACCGGGGGTGGAGTGACGGAGTGCTTCACCTTCCGGGAGGAGTCGGACGAAGCACCGTTTACGGGGGCGGTGCTTGGAAGCCTGGCCGGCCTCACGACCGGCATCCTCCTGTCGCGCCAGATCCACATTGCCGCCTCGACGGCCCTCGTTGCTAACTTCGGCGCCTTGTGGGGTAGCTGGTACGGCTTCGCCGCGTCGGTCATCGCCATCGAGAACGACAGTGACGGGCGCCTCGCGATGACCCTGATCGGTGGGGATGTCGGTCTCATCGCCGGCGCGCTCGCCGCCCCCACCCTGGGCATGAGCACAGGCCGCGCATGGCTGGTCCACTTCTCCGGCGTCGCCGGGCTCATCGGGGGCCTTGGGTTCGCTCTCATCATGCAGCCGGACGACGTTCGGGTGGAGGCGTTGATCCCAATGGCCACGAGTGCCCTCGGCCTCTTAGTTGGCTACGGCTCGACCAGCGATGACTCCGGCCACGACATCGACGTCCCGGACCTGGCATCCACTTTGATCTCATGGCGCGAGGGGAAGCTCCGGTTCGGCGCGCCCCTGCCCAGGCCCACCGTGCTGGCAGCCCCTGGCACGCGGCGGGGTGTCGTACCCGGCGTGAAGTTCGACCTTTTCAGGTTGTCCTGGTGACCACGGGGAGTCCTACGCGCCTACATCCGGCTGGTATGCTGGCTGCCCCGCGCGCCCGCCAGACTCCAGCGAAAACAGCGGTGCCGTGAACAAGCCTTGATGTAACCTCGAGCATGCCCCAGGGTAGAAGCAGATATTCAACCTTTGACATGAACCGATCGGCACCCATAAGACAGACGATGCGATCGCCAGCCGGTCTCCTCTTGTTGTGCGCGGCAATGATGCTGCCCCTCGAGACGACACATGCGCAGACTTTGTCCTACTTCGGAGGCGTCTCGTCATCGTGGGGGGAAAAGTCCATCATCTTCTGCACGCTGACCTGTGGCAAAGGAAGTGCTTCCTCTAACAAGAACCTGAACGCACCAACCGCCGGCGTTTCGATAACTCCACGAACCATCGGCCCTTTGCAATTCGAGACCGGTGTTTTTTTAGCTCCAAAGGGATGGCGCGTCACCACCCCAACCTTACAAGTGGTGTACCTCGAGATCCCTCTTCTTGCGCACTTGGGCTTCTGGCCCCGCGGCGCTGGTTTTGGCGCGGGCATCACCGGAGGGCTCGCCGCAGACCTCGACATCCTGACCCCGGGGCATAGCGACGCGGCTCTGGTAGCCGGTATTCGATTTCAAGCCGCAACCTCCCGCGGGAAGCGTTACTCCCTGAGCATGCGATTCGCCAAGGGATTCAACACCATTTACGATCTACAAAACCATGTCGTTACGCTCCTGTTCGGGTTCTCCCCGGCCCCGAAGGGGCGGTCTGAAGGCAGTTAATCGGCGCTGGTCGGTCTCCGTATCTAAACGGTATATCGTCTTGCTAGCTGAGTCGCGTATTTGGTGCGAGCGACGAATGGGGCAAATGCTAAATGAGTTTATCGGACCTTGGCGTTAGCAAGTGGCAGTCCCACCATTGGCAGTCTTGTGGGACGGGACCGACGACGAGTTCCGTGCGATCATCGACGACGTCAAGGGCGGCGACGCTGAGTTGTCAACCGCTACGGTCACCGAGCCCCTGCGAACCGGTTCTGCGCCGAAGGCACGGTGGCGGCGTTTGGACAGGAGCTCCGCACAGGCAGGTGAAACGTGCGGGTGCACGTCGTCAGGCCACCGATCTCTACTCCAATTCCCTCGGATCATCGACCGGAGGCCGCGGTGCCTTGAGCCGCCGCATGAACTCCTGGTCCGATAGGAGCCGAAACAACACTCGCCACCACCCAGACCGTGGGTGACCGACCGGCAAGACGCCCGGCACCGCCTAACGATTAAGGATTATACCCGGAGTGCTCACGAGCCGTGAGCCTGAGCTTCACCGTTCACGAGATGATCTTCGAAAAGGCTTCAGCCTCGTGCAGGGAGCATTCCGGATACAATCTGTTGGACGAAACCGCGGTCCGCTATGGGCATCCTTTTACCATGGTTGACGTTCGGTGTCGCGGGACGGTGGTGAGGATGGGCCGAAGGGATGGTGCATTGTTCGGGACGAGAACGATCAGAACTCTGAGAGGTGGTAGCCGCTGCGGCGGAATCCTCATCCACCTCGACGGGATACGGGTAAGCGAGCTTGCGCAAGGCAATATCGATTCCTCACGAACCCGCGTCGGCTGGGAGCTGTGGAGGTCTATACGGGTGCCGCGCAAATCCGATCCGATACCATGCGACCGGCTCGGCGTGCGGCGTGATCTTGCTGTCGAGCCGGTAGTGGTCGTGTTCGTTTGGCAGCCGGGACAAATAACGCAACGCGGGCCCTGGCCACAAACACCGCCCGCCAGCAAGGTCGCTCCATGCTCCTGGGGAATAAAGGAACCACTCTCCACTCACTGATCCGGAGCCGCACGGCGGAGCGCTGGTCACGTTGGTGATGTCGGCGGCTGAGTGTATACGCCCGCACGCGGGCGTGTGCAGGCTGTAGGGTGTGGCCGGGTAGGTCAGTTCGGCCAAGGCCGACCCAGTCCCCCGGCGTCAGAGGCTTGTCTGGCAAGTCCGTAGAACGCAACACGCTCCACGCCGAGATCGTCCACGCGAACTCCAAGGACGAAATCGGCCCCGATCTGATGTGGCGTGAACCCATCTGGCAGGCACTTGGACCCGAGCAGTTGCCCCGCCGCCGCAAAGATCCACCAGCAACGCGCGGAGAAGTCGAACGCGGATTGGTATTGTCCGACCCAAATATCTCCCTCGCTGCCGACCAAGAGGGAGGAGACCGCCGGCATGGTCGACGGGAGTGGCATCGCGCGGTAGGTACTCCTCAACCGACGTTGGACACTCTCGCCGAAGTGCGACAAGTACGGTTCGAGGACGCGATCGAGGTCCGCGCTGGTAACCGGCGCGGTGGCTGCCGGGTAACGGATGATCCGCAAGGGAACTCCGCTCTGCGAGTACTGCGTAATCGAGACATTCGACCCGTCGGCGTAGTAAAACGTGTTCCCCGCTACGACTGCCGCGGACCGTCGGCCGAATGGCATGCGTCTCGATGAGTACCCGCCTCCGTCACGCAGTTCGACGTAATGCTCACCCGAGAAGAACTGACCGATTGAATCGACTGAGGTACCGTTTGGATCGACGCGGTAATACCTCGTATTCGTGTAGTTCACCCCAGCCACGAGCTTCAGGTCCTCAACCGCATCTGCCCAGACCAGCATTGACCCGTCCGCGAAGAGGCCCAACGTTCTCGGTATAGCCAGGCAGAGTGCGGCAAGGTTTATGCTCCGAACGAATGCGCCGTCGGGGGCAAGCACTGAAACACGATAGGTCCCGTAATCGGACACGAAGAGAGAATCTCCCACAACATCCAAGCGGCCCATGGAGCGGTATTCGCTCGGCCCGTCACCGTGCCCACCAACGGCGTTGAGGAATTGGCCGTCGGCATCATAGAAGCGAATTTCGTCTGTACCGGCGTTGGCGACCGCGATGTGGCCAGTGCTGAAACGATGAACCCCCACGATCTCATAGAACAGATACAGCGAGTCACCTTCGGTCATGCCGATCTCGAGGAGCGGCTCGGGGGACAACTCCCATGCCCGTGCGTCATCCCAAGCGGCATGCTCGCTCTCGGCGATCTCCACACCGGCGCTGTCCCAGAGGACAAGCCCTCCTGCGTGCCGGTCACTCGAACCGCATGCGGTGAGCAGTAGTACCACGATGAGTTTCACCCCACTCGATGCGTGCTCTCTAGCCATTCGGACTTCCCCGCTTTGGAAGCTGAAGGGAATCGCAGCGGTGGTGTTCGTTTGGCAGCCGGGACAAATAAGGAACCACTCTCCACTCTCCACTCACGACTCACTGACCGACCCGCACCACAATCTTTCCCATCTGCTTGCCGTCCCTCAGCCGCTCGAACGCCTGCACACCATCTTCGAGGGCAAATGTCGAATCCACCGGCGGGCGCAGTTCCCCCAGCCCCAGCCGTCTCACGATTTCGCGATACTCTGCCGCGTTGCCCATCGTGGAACCGAGGATATCGTACTGGTTCCAGAAGAGACGCCGCACATCCGTGACCACCATGGGCCCGGTGGTCCCACCGCAGGTCACCAACCGCCCCCGTTTGGCCAGCGCTTTGACAGAACGTTCCCAGGTAGCCTCACCCACGTTATCGACGACGATATCGGCGCCTCGTTTGTCGGTTACCTTGCGCACCTCTTTCGGAACATCGACGTCGTTGTGATTTAACGTGACGTCGGCGCCCCTCTCCCGCGCTACGGCCAGCTTCTCATCGCTGGATGAAGTTGCGATGACGAACGCATCGTGAAGCTTTGCGACCGCCAGCACGGCGCTCGAAACACCTCCGCCGATACCCCAAATCAAGACCACCTCCCCCGCCTGGACGCGTGCGCGGGTTACCATCATCCGCCACGCGGTGATGGTTGCGAGCGAAAACGCCGCAGCTTCCTCCCACGAAATCGGGGGATGGGGATCGGGCGGCTCAGGGATGCGGAGGACGTTTTGTTGGGGGAGGACGATGTATTCGGCGAGCGTTCCCGGCAGATGCTCACCCAGCAGCTGGTAACGCGTGCAGAGCGAATGCTCTCCGGCGTCGCACATCTCGCACGCGTAACAGGAGATCCCGGGGTTGAACATCACCCTGTCGCCGGGCTGCACTCCACGCACGTCGGGCGCCACCGCATCGACGATTCCCGCTCCGTCTGCGCCCAAGATATGTGGGAACTCGAGCGACAAACCCGGCAACCCACGCAGTGTAAGCAAGTCGAGGTGATTGAGAGCCGCGGCTTGTAACGCTATGCAAACGTCACCGGGCCGCTCGATGGCAGGTTGAGGCACGTCGGTGAAGGCGAGCATCGACAGATCGCCGTGCCCGCGGCACACCAACGCCTTCATCGACTGCGATCAGCGTCTGAATGCAGGGGAGAAAAACTGCTCGGACGGATCCTCCCGCGGTACCTCGATGGGGATACCGCCGTTGGGTCCGCGCAGCGGCAGGAGGTAGAGCCGTCGAAAGAGAGTACGATCTTCCCGAATTTCGACCACCAGGGCGAGCATGCTTCCGTCGCCGGATGCAGCAAAATTTAGCACCCGGAGGTCGGCGGGCGACACCGCCACCGGCTCCCCAGCGTCTAGATCGGTCCGCATGACCTGCCGAGTCCGGTCCCGTCCGGTGGTCTGCGCGCTCAGATAGGCCAAGCCTCCGTCGGAGAACCACGCCGGAAACGCTTCGTGGGCTTCGGTCGCCACGAGCGTCCTTTGATCGCTGCCATCGAGTGACATCACATAGATGTCGCTGTTTCTCCCGGTCGTCGACTGGTACGCGATCATACGCCCATCGGGAGAAATCGCCGGCCGGTCCTCCGCGGCTTCACCAAACGTGAGCTGAGTCGGATTCGAACCGTCGGCATTCACGATCCAAATGTCTTGATTAGACTCGTAAACGATTTGGCTGCCGTCAGGCGAGAACTTCGGGGAGCCTTCGCGATCCGGACTATCGGTTACGACACGCGCATTCTGTCCATCGGCGTCCATGACGAAGATCTTCTGGGTTCCACCTTCGGCGGCGGCGACGTACGCGATCTGGGTGCCGTCGAACGAATAGGTCGCGCCAATTTCGGCGTTGGGACCGGAGGTGAGTTGATTCATCGCCGTCGGCGTCGCCGGATCGAAGGCGTAGATGTCGCCGCCTCCTCCCGGGAACTTCGTGACGAGAATGCTCCCTTGAACGAAAACCTCGGCGGTGTCGGCGGCGCCCCACGAGGCGCTGGCCACAATCTGTGTGCGGCCCCAACCGGCGCCCGACACGGTGCCGCTGCCATCCACCGTCGCGATGGCCACCGACTGCGTCGTCCATGTGAGTCCGGTGGCGGGCGCGAGCACGTTGCCGTTGGCGTCGGTAAACGAGGCGGCAAGATCGACCGCGCTCCCGACCGACAGCCCGAAGCGCGACGTCTCGAATGTGATGTCACCCCCGACCACCTGCACCTCCCAGCTCACGCCGAGTCCCGACGGCCCCTGTAATGCCAAGCGGGTGGTTCCGATCTGGAGCCCGGTGGCCATCCCGGTCGCGGCGTCGAACGATGCAATGGATGGATCTTGGATCGCCCACGACGGAACAGCTTCGGTCACGGGGGTGTTGTTTGCGTCGTAAAAGGTGGCTTCAAACGACACCGAGCCGGTGAGGGGTATGATGATCGGCCCCCCGTCGTGAGGGGGCGCAATTTCCATCTCCGTGACCCGTCGGTGGACCGTGACCGGCAATCGGTGTTGCTGCCCGAACCCCTGGATGACAATCTCCGCGGCCCCCGCCGATACACCCGTCACGACCCCCGCCGGCGACACCACGGCCACGGCTTCGTCGGTGCTCGCCCACCGCAATTGACTGTTCGCCATACGCCGACCGTTCTGCCCAGGCACGACGACGCCAATCGACTCCGCCGCGGCTGGGGAGAGAGACAGCCGAGCGGCCTCGGGCGCGAACCCCTGGTTCGCGACCTGCACCACCACACGAGCCACGATGCCGTTCGGGCCCGTAGCCTGGATGACTCCCTGGCCGTCGGATATGCCGATCACCGCGCCGCGCTGGTCGACCGCGGCAACGGCATCACGCAGGGACCGCCAGGTAAGCGGGCCCCGCGCCGCCAACTGACCGTCGGCACGAAGGAACCTGGTCTCGAGCATCACCTCTTCGGTCGGCAACAGCTGGATCGGGTTGGGGAGTATCTCCAGCGAGAAAGCCTGCCCAACCCCGCTCGGCCCCGATGACGCCAACACGCTCACGGCGAGGAACGCCTGCGCCCTCCCCGCAGTCACGCTCACCTGCGCCGCCCCCGGGGCCACACCCACCACGTAGGCGATGTTCGGCGTCGCCGGGTCGGGTTCGACACGAACGATCTCGATGTTGGAGCTGATCCAGCCGAAATCGGTCGACGGCACCACGTTGCCACTGGCGTCGTACGCCGTGACCAACACGCCTTCGCGCGCGCCCACCTCGATCTGCACGGTCGACGGCGCTACCTGGAGCTCCGCAATTGCCTGAGCCGCTACCGAAAAAGGCCAGCCGGATGCGACGGCACTCAGCGCAACAAAGACCCCGAGTCGTTTCACTATTCTGCCTGGGACGGTTGCCCGAGAAACCACGTAAATGTAACTGTCACTTTGAGATACCACGCCAACGTAAGGTAACCAACTGAACACTGTCAAGCGGAATGGCCTCGGTATCGTACGATCATTTCGCTCCGAGCGCCGTGAGGAACGTTACGACGCCGTCAAGCGGTCAGGCCAAGTGGCGCCATCAACGTCATGGCGCAGCCGTTGGATTTTTCTGCGCTCGCCCGTTAAAGATAGTTAATGGTTGGGATCCCATCGCCTCATGCGACTTTGGTCATAGTGCACGCCGATGAAAGCTGCCTCGGCAACCAAAACGAGGAGCCGAGTCCCGGGGGATCCGGGGCCATGATCGAGTTCCGCGGGGCAGACGGAATCGTGCGCCAGGATTTCTTCGCCGCCTCCCCGGCTACCACAAACAACAAAATGGCGCTTAAGGGTGCAATCGATGTCTTGAGCCTCCTTGGAGATGATGAGGGGGAGTACCCGGCTATCGTTTATCATTCGGACTCCCAGTATCTGGTAAAGGGAATCACCGAATGGGTGCGCGACTGGGAGCGGCGCGGCTGGCGGCGGAAGGGGGGCGAGGTCCAGAACCTGGCCCTGTGGAAAGCCCTTTTGTCCCTGTCCCGTCGGGGCGATGTCCGGTGGCGTTGGGTACGGGGTCACGCCGGTCACGTCAAGAACGAGTACGCGGACCACTTGGCGGTGTGTACGGCCGAGCGGCAGGCCGACAGTCACGGGCTCGTGACATCCGAGTTTCCCGAGTGGCTTGCGCGACAGCAAACATCGGGCAAGTTGTCGGGATACGATGCGGACGCCGACTTCGAACAACTGGCACGGCGATATTCAACGGACTCATGACCATTCCGAAAGACGGCGTCGCGGAGAACACCCACCCTCTCAACCTGATCGAGGGAAACGGACCGCCGCCCGCAACATCACGTATTCCCCTCTATGAAGTGTACATGCGCATGGCCGAAGAACTCGCCAAACGGTCCACGTGTGCCCGCCTTCAGGTGGGAACCGTCGTCACCGACGCGACAATGGAAAACGTGCTCGCGATCGGTTACAACGGCAACGCCAAGAACCTGCCCAACCGCTGCGACTCAAGCGTTCCCGGCAATTGCGGTTGCATTCACTCGGAGGTAAATGCCCTTGTCAAGGCTCCCGGAGCGGTGAAGGACAAGGTCGTTTTCGTGACGAACAGTCCATGCGTGATGTGCGCCAAGCTAATGATGAACTCCGGCGTGACGCACCTGTTTTATCGGAACAAGTACCGCGATCCGAGCGGCATCGAGCTGCTGGCAAGCGTTGGCGTGATCCCCGTGCACTACGATCGTTGGAAAGACGAGTGGAGGTAACGTGACCCCCATCGATGAGGTGGAGACCTTCTTCCGGCACCTGGTGGACGTTCTCTCTAAGTCCGACGCCGACCGACTACGCTCTCCTATACAGGTTTCCGAACTGTATCTGACTATCGTCCCGTATCGCCAGCATAGGGCGGCACTTGGATTCGCCACCAACGAAGACTATGAGATGGTGATCCTCCGGTTCCTGGCGGGTGAAGGAGGATTCGCCTCTCTCGACCCACCGGAGGCGCAAGAGGCCCTGATGGAAGAGGCCCGGGCCATCAATCCCACTCCCGGCGCGTTCCGCGAATTCGCCGCGGCCAAAGTTTATCTCAACTCCGGCGCGGTGCGCACAGTTACGGAAGCGAACGAAGCGTATGCCCCTCCGGCGGATCCCGAAGACGAAGCAGAAACTTTCGAGGAGGAAGAAGCGGAAGCGAGCCCGGAAACCGCTCCCGCCCCGGTAGAGGCCTCCGCCCGCACAACCAGCGAGGAGCCTGAGGATTTCGAGGTGCAGGGGGCGGCAACGGAAACGGCCGAGGACCAGCTGCCCACCGCTGACCCCGCCCCCGCCCCCGCCCCCGCCTGCGGAGTCGCCGAAATCGGGACCGGCACCCATGTGTCATTACTGCGGTGGTAGTCTGCCCCCCGAGCGCGAAGTCCATTTTTGCCCCTACTGTGGACGGGATGTAACGGTGATCCCGTGTCCATCCTGCGGTGCCGAGCTCGAATTGGACTGGCGTTTTTGCATCACCTGCGGCGACCCGGCGGAACAGTAACCGGTTGATTTAAGAACGTGCCGCGACGGTCGCGGGATCGGCCGCGGCTTCGCTTCGACTCACTTGCACACACCTTCGACTCCCCGTCATATTGCGAGCCCCGGTACAGCGCGGCTCGTAGCTGCCAGGCCGTTTGCGGAACCGGGCGGGTCTCGAGAGCTTTAGTTGTGGGAGCAAGAGACGCCGGCGCCAGTCCGGCAGATCAGAACGGAGATTCCCATGAAGACGCAGGGCAAAAATAAAAACGTCGTGTTCTTATCCGGTGTCCGGACGGGGTACGGTAGTTTTGGCGGCACGTTGAAAGAATTCTCGGCGACACAGCTGGGCGTCACGGCAGCTCGACACGCCATCGAGCGAAGCGGAGTCGATCCGGCCCGCTTCGACCACGTAGTGTTCGGCAACGCGCAACAGACATCGGCCGATGCGATTTACCTCGCCCGCCACGTGGGACTCCAGGCGGGGCTACCGATCGAAACCCCGGCCGTTACGGTAAACCGTCTCTGTGGGTCGGGCTTCGAATCCATCATTCAGGGCGCGCAGCAGATCCTTTTGGATGAGTCCGCCGTCGTGTTGGCAGGCGGGGCCGAATCGATGAGTCAGGCGCCGCATGTGGTACGCGGGGCCCGTTGGGGATTGCGGCTGGGCCCGGCGTCAAAGTTGGAAGACTCATTGTGGGAGGCGCTGTCCGATCCTCAATGCGGATTCTCGATGGCGGAAACCGCCGAGAACCTGGCTGAGAAGTATGAGCTGGACCGGCAATCGGTGGATGAGGTGGCGTTACGGAGCCAGCAGCGCGCGGCCAAGGCGTGGGAAGACTGCGTGTTCGACGCCGAGGTCATACCGGTGCCGGTCAAGCACCGCAAAACCAAACAGACCGAGGAGTGGCGTGCCGACGAGCACATGCGGCCAGACACGACGCTCGACGTGCTGGGAACGTTGCCCTCGTACTTCAAGAAGGACGGCGTGGTCACGGCCGGCAACGCGTCCGGCATTTGCGACGGCGCGGCCGCCACGGTGATCGTGGACGAGGACTTTGCCGAGGGCCATGGTCTCGAGCCGCTAGGCCGGCTGGTCGCCTGGGCGGTGGCAGGCGTGGAGCCCAAGTACATGGGAATCGGTCCCGTGCCGGCATCGAAGAAGGCACTGGAACGGGCCGGCCTGTCGTTGGACGACATGGACCTCGTCGAGATCAACGAGGCGTTTGCCGCTCAATACCTCGCGGTCGAACGGGAAATGGGGCTGGATCCGGCGAAGACAAACGTCCACGGCGGGGCCATCGCCATCGGCCACCCGCTCGCATCGACCGGTACGCGTATCACATTGCACTTGCTGCACGCTTTGCGGCTCGCGAACAAGAAATACGGTCTTGGGGCGGCTTGTATCGGTGGTGGTCAGGGTGCTGCTGTAATCGTCGAAGCTTTCTAAAAGACGGCTCATGACCGGCGACCTGGTTCCGTCTGACGAGCGCATCAGCCGCGAGGCGCTGGAGCGGATCATCCATCGCGCGGCGGAGCTTCAGGCCGGCCAGCGCGACCTTGGCGATCAGATGTCCGAACAGGACGTCCTGGAGCTGGGGAAGGAAGTGGGGATCCCGACGCGCCACATGCAGCAAGCGTTGCTGGAAGAGCGTACCCGCGCCGTCACTGCGACCGATCGCGGATTTCTAGTGAAGCTCGCCGGTCCGCGCCGCCTCAGCGCGGAACGCACCGTGGCGGGCAAGCAGGATGACGTCGAGCAGATCCTCTCGTATTGGATGACAGAGGTGGAACTACTCACGGTAAAGAGACGGTACCGCCAAGGCACGTCGTGGGAGCCCCGCAAGGACTGGCTGACCACCGTCAAGCGACGCATGGGGGTTGGAGGGAGGAAGTACGCATTCACCCGCGTACGAGAAACAATCGTTCGGGTGCAGAGACTCGAAGACGATTGGTGTCACGTCACGCTCATCTGCGACGTGTCCAACATGCGTGCGGAGCGGGTTGGCGCGGGGGCGCTGTTTCTCGGCGCTGGCAGCGCGATGGCGGCCATCACTGTGGTTCTCGGCGTCGCCTCCGGGGTGACGGCCATCCCGGTCGTCGTGGGCACAGCGGGTGGCTGGGCCATCGCCCGGAGCAATCGTCCGCAGGTGGAACGCGTTCAGGTCTCGATGGAACAGGTGCTGGATCGGCTGGAACGGGGCGAGATAAATCTGCCCAAGGAGTCACCACTGAAGGGTGGAGGAGAGTTCGTGAAACGTTTGAAGGCCGAGATCAAGGAGCTGGGGAAGAATCTGGGAGCGTGATCGCGTCTTACCGGTGCGCGACGACCACCGTGCGGTTGGCGCGATGGCACGATATCAACATTGGGAAGGAAAATGTCAGAGATAAAGAAGGTTGGCGTGCTGGGATGCGGTCTCATGGGCCGTGGCATTGCGCAGGTGGCGGCGACCAACGGTTACACCACGATCGTGCGGGAAATCTCCCGTGAGCTGAACGACAAGGGCAAGGCCGCAATCGTCAAGTCGCTCGACAAGCTTGTCGAGAAGGGGAAACTCACAGCCGACGATCGCGACGGAACGCTGGGACGCTTGACCTTTACTACGGAGATGTCGGACCTGAAGGATTGCGACATCGTCGTCGAGGCGATTGTCGAGGATCTCGACCTCAAGAGGGCGCTGTGGAAGGAACTCGACGGACTCTGTCCCGACCACACGATATTCGCATCCAATACCTCGAGCCTCACCATAGCCGCCATGGCTGCCGCCACGGAACGCGCCGATCGTTTCGTCGGCCTCCATTTCTTCAATCCGGTCCCGCTCATGAAGCTGGTCGAAGTGGTGCGGACGGTGACGACGAGCTCCGATTCATTCGATCGAGCCATGGCGTTTGCAAGGACACTAGGGAAAGAGCCGATCGCGGCCAAGGACAACTCGGGTTTCATCGTCAATCTGCTGCTGGTGCCGTACCTTCTCGACGCCATCCGCGCGCTGGAGCAGGGAGTCGGCTCGGCTGAAGACATCGACAAGGGAATGGTTCTGGGTACCGGTCACCCCATGGGGCCGCTGGCGCTGTTGGACTTCGTGGGTCTCGACACGACACTCAAGATCGCCGACATCATGTTTGACGAATACCGCGAGAAACGATACGCGCCGCCGCCGTTGCTGAAGCGAATGGTCCTGGCGGGATGGTACGGCAAAAAATCTGGCAAAGGCTTCTACGATTATTCCACTACTCCGCCTACTGCATCCCGACTCGGCCTGTAAATCAGCACGCGGCGCGATACGGGCAGCGGCTATCATCCTGGCAGGCTGCGCGACCGCCGGAACCGTCCGCCCGCCGTTCGAGCCCCTGTACGAGGCCATGATCGACACCATTCAAGCCGAGGCAGGGGGCTTGATCGAGGAATTGGAAAGGCGCACGATCGACGAGGGATTCAGCATCCGCGTATCGAGCGTTTTGGACGGTTACATCGAGACGGATTGGCTCAACCTGGTCACGCAAGAGTCTGATGACGGCGACATCGCGCACCCGGAACGTGTCATTCTGCTTCGTTTTTGGATCGATCCGGTGGGCCCGCCGGGGTACCAGTTGACCGCCGAAGCGGTTCATCGGCGCGTGTTCGACCCGTCACTCGACCCGCGGCAAACCGAAGTCATGGTTCCCGAAGGCCACGAGGGCGAAGCAATGCTGTTGCGAATCTTAGGCGGCATCCGGGAGCGTTTCGGTGGGTAGTGCGGGTCCCGGAACCGAAGGGCCGCGCCGTGGTCTCGACACGTCACCGGCCGCCACCGAGCCCCTCTCGGGCGACGCAATTCCTGCTAGATTGCTAAGCAGCCCTCGCCTCCCGCTGTACTGCGTGGCAAGAATCAAATGAGACAGTACCTCGATTTGCTGCAACGCGTGCTGGATAACGGAAAACCCAAAGACGATCGCACGGGAACCGGCACCCTCAGCGTCTTTGGTCATCAAATGCGGTTCGACTTGTCCGAAGGTTTCCCCCTCGTTACCACCAAGAAACTGCACATCAAGTCGATCATCTACGAGCTGCTGTGGTTTCTCAAGGGCGACACCAACACGCGATACCTAAACGAACACGGCGTTCGCATTTGGGACGAGTGGGCAGACCAGCGCGGCGACTTAGGTCCGATCTACGGGTACCAATGGCGGTCGTGGCCACTCAAGAACGATGGCCACTTCGATCAAATCGACCATGTCGTCGATCAGATTCGTGACAACCCCACCTCACGACGCTTGATCGTCAGCGCATGGAATGTGGCCGACATCCCACAGATGGCGCTGGCCCCATGTCACGTGCTCTTCCAGTTCTACGTAAACGACGGCAAACTCTCATGCCAGCTGTATCAGCGGAGTGCGGATCTGTTCCTTGGTGTTCCCTTCAACATCGCGTCGTACTCTCTCCTGACGCTCATGGTTGCGCATGTCACCGGACTCGAACCCGGAGAATTCATTCACACGTTCGGTGACGCGCACATATATGTGAATCACGAGGAGCAGGTTCGCCTACAACTGTCGCGTCACCCGAAGTCACTGCCGACGATGCGACTCAATCCCCGCGTCCAATCCCTTCGAGATTTCGACTTCGATGACTTTGCCGTGGAAGACTACGACCCTCACCCGCGGATTACGGCGCCCATCGCAGTATGAGTGTCGCGCTCATCGCTGCCCGTTCGGAAAACGACGTTATCGGGCACGGTGGCAAGATTCCGTGGCACCTGCCCGCCGACCTCAAGCGCTTCAAGGCCCTCACCACGGGCCACGTCATCATCATGGGCCGCAAGACTTTCGAGTCGATTGGTCGGCCGCTTCCCGATCGGCTCACCGTCGTCATCTCGCGCGACACCGGCTACACCCGTCCGGGAATCACCGTGGTGCACTCACCGGAGGCTGCGCTGGAATACGCCGAGCAAGGCCTCCTCACTCCCGGGCAACGCGACGGCGGCGACATTCTTGTAGTGGGAGGTGCGGAGATCTATCGACTAGCCCTACCATTCGCCGAGCGCATGTACCTCACGCGCGTGCATGCAGTCGTGCGAGGCAGCGTGCTGTTTCCCGAGTTCTCCATGGAAGAATGGACACTGACGGAGAGCGAGCGGCACCCAGCAGACGCAAAGAACGAACACGACTATACGTTCGAGGTGTGGGAGCGGAGGTGATAGGTGTCAGGTGTCGGGTGTCAGGGTCAGTTGCCTAACACACCTAATCCCCGAACCCTGAAACCTGGCACCCGACACCTGAAACCTTCCCCTATTGCGGTCATCTCACCGGTGTCTTTTCAACGATGCGGGGCAACGGCTGCGGCCTGCGTCCCATCCGAGACGGCTCCCGCGTCGCGAGATTGTATCGATCACCAGGGGACAGGAAATAGAAATCGCCCCCCGAGTCGATCTGCCGTTCGTTGTCATAGATCACCACGTAGCTCTGACCAATGACCTCGAACTCGTCGCCTTGGACGACGATGGCCGTGTTCTCATCCAAGCCGATTCCCAAGAGTTCCGGGCGCGCTGCCGTGATCTCGAGGAGATCGAATTGGCGGTTCCGGCGTAACAAGTGTTGGTCGATCGCCACGTTCTTGAGGAACGCCAGACCGACTTCGTGGTCTCCCATCATGATCTCGTTGGTCTCGCTGTCACCGCGAGCGAGATAGGAACCCTGGATGGTCGCCCCCGCCGACGACCCACCGATCACGCCGCCGCGCTCGAGCAGCGCCCAAAGCTCGTCATGCACCTTGGTGTCGAGATACGAATCGGCCAGGCGCCACTGCCGCCCTCCGCCGAACCAGACTCCCCGTGCCTCGCGAATCGGCTTCACGAACTCGTCCGAGTTCGCGACGTCACGATCATTGGTGTGTAGAACCGTAAGGTTGGTGGCACCCGCTTGCTTGAACTGCCTCAGGCCTCGCCAATATTGATCGTAGTGATCCGCCCCCCCTGCGGTGGGGATCATCACGATCGGCGCGTCGGGTCCGCCTGCAAGATCCAGGAACCGTTCCACAATTGCACGATCCCGCATCGCTCCGCCCACGATCACCAGCGATCCGGCCTGAGGTCCGATCTCCTGTGCTGCCGCGTACCCGCCGAACACCAAGCACGCGAACAGCGTAAATCCAAACACTCGTCGTCTCATCTGCACCTCCACGTTTGATTCACACGAGGAATTCAAATGACCATCCACGCGGCCGGAGCGCAACCTCTCTCCTTCCCTCCGAGTACGTCGTTATGCATCATTGCGCTGATTCCAGCCGGGGTATTCCCATGAACTGTCGCCGACTCTCGGCAATCCTCGTTGCACTTTGGGCAAGCGCCGCGCCAGGCGTGGCTCAGGAACCACGCAGCGGCGAACTCGAGCAGCGGTTCTTCGAGTGGACCGCACTGCCGTTTTCCCAAACGGAGTTCAGGCTCCGACGACAGGCCGTCATCGCGCAGCTGCAGCAATCGGGCGGTGGCGTGCTCCTGTTGCCCAGCGCCGATGGACTCACCGCGGGCGGAACCTTCCGGCAGCAGGACAATTTTCTCTACTTCACCGGCCTCGAGTTGCCGCGCTCGATACTTGCAATCGACCCGGACGCCTCCCGAGCCATCCTGTTCGTCCCGAGGCGCGATAGCCGATTCGAAAATCCATCTCGCCCGAATGACTTTCCCGGCCGGCCGCTGGCAGATGACGTCACGTTGGGCCGTGAGTCCGGCATAAGCGACATCCGCTCATTCGGTGAGTTCGACTCCTTTATCTCGAGGGCCATCGCCAACGGCCGGGTGATACGTATAGACCCAGGACGCACTGGACGCGTGGCTGAGGCCGGCACCGACCCATTTGGGAATCGAACCCCCGCCGCCCTCTTGGTGCGGCATTTACAAAGCACCTACCCGTCCGTCGTCATCCAAAACTCGTTCTCGCAGATTGCTAGGCTCCGCATGATCAAGTCCGCGGCTGAGATCGCGGTGATGCGCCGCGCGGCCTCGATCACCTCGTCGGCAATCATGACTGCCGCACGCTTGGTGTCAGACGGCACGGACGAACGGCGTTTGGAGGCGGAATTCGAGGCGGCCTGCAAGCGGGGCGGAAGCCAGCGGCTCGCGTTTTCATCCATCGTCAAGTCCGGCCCCAACTCCCTGTGGCCGTGGAGAATTCTTGCGGCCCACTACGACCGGCGCAACCGAAGCATGCGTAACGGCGAGCTGGTCATTTTCGACGTCGGGTGCGAGGTCGACTACTACGCCAGTGACGTCGGCCGCACGTTTCCCGTGTCGGGAGAGTTCACCGACGAGCAACGCGACATTCTCCGCATGACGACGGCCGTTTCGGACAGTATCATCGCGGCAGTACGCCCGGGCATGACGTTTCGCGAGTTGCGGGCCATCGCGTTATCGGCAATCCCGGAAGAGCACCGCCAGTATATGCAGGCAGAGCTGTTTTTCGGTCACCACGTAGGCTTGGCGGTAGGTGACCCGAGCATCCCCGACATTCAGTTGGAACCGGGGATGATCTTCACGGTCGAGCCGTGGTATTACAACCACGATCGCAACATCGCGGTGTTCGTTGAGGACGAGATCTTGGTGACCGACGGCGGCGCCGAGGTACTCACCTCGGCGCTACCGCGGACACCGGAGGACCTGGAAAACCTCGTCGAGAGCCGGCGGTAGCAACCAACCCGCGCGCTACTTGTTCGCCGTCTCCTTCTCTTTGGCTCGCTCGGCCGCGACCTCCTTGGCGATGTCGGGGGGAACACGTTCATACCTGTGGAACTTCCACGAGAACGTGCCGCGCCCGTGTGTCATCGAGTGGAGCTGCGTCGAGTACTTGTAAAGTTCGGCCTCGGGCACTCGGGCCGTGATCTTGAGGAGTCCCTTGTCAGGTTCCGAGCCGAGGATGTGGCCCCGACGTCCCGACAAATCGCCCATGACATCGCCCAAGCAATCGTCCGGAGTCCACACCTCGACCTCGACGATTGGCTCCAACAGCACCGGTTTACAGCTCCGCGCCACGTTTCTGAAAGCCTGAATACCGGCCATCCTGAACGCCTGCTCGCTGCTGTCAACGGAGTGATGACTTCCGTCGTAGCACTCAACCGAGAAATCGACCACCTGATATCCTGCTACGACGCCGCGCGCCGCTGCCTCCTGGATACCCTTGTCGACAGCCGGAACATATTTTCCCGGGATCACGCCACCCACGATCTTGTTGTGGAATTCGTAGCCCCGACCACTTGGGAGTGGCGCGATGCGAACCCAGCAATCCCCATATTGGCCGCGCCCACCGCTCTGTTTCTTGTGCTTCCCTTGCCCCTCCCCCTTGCCCGCAAGAGTTTCCCGGTAGGCGATTCCCGGCCTGGTCAATTGCGCCTTGACACCGAACTTCCGCTCCAACCGCCCGACGATCACCTCCAAGTGGCGCTCACCACGCCCCCGCACGATCGTCTGGCGCAATTCGGAGTTGTACTCGTGTTGGAAGGTGGGGTCTTCTTCGTGCAGTTTCTGGAGTCCCATCACCAGCTTGTCTTCCTGGCCCCGTTGCGACACCTCCATGGCCATGACGATCAGCGGTCCGGGGAACGGAATCTTCGGCAACACCGTCGGCGAGTCGACCGACGAGAGGGTGTCGTTGGTGTGCGTGTTCTTGAGCTTAGCCACCACGCCGATGTCACCTGCATGTAGCTCGGCGACCTCTTCGCGATCCTTGCCTTGCGCAACAGAGAGGTGATTGAGCTTCTCCGTGGTTTCGCGCGGACCGTTCAGCTCCTCGGCCCCGTTCTGCACGGTCCCGGACCACACCCGGAACAGGCTTACGTCACCGACGTGAGGCTCGGAGATGGTCTTGAATACTTGCGCGACGAACGGGCCGTCATCTGTCGGCACTACCTCCACCTCCTCGGCGCTGCCCCACACCTGCCCCATCCTCGGCTGAAGCTCTGTGGGAGCCGGTACGAGTTCCTTCAGTTTGTTCAGTAACGCGCGGATCCCATACGTCAGCGTCGCCGAGCCACATAACAGGGGGTATATTTGGCCGGCCGCCATACCTTTTTTGGCTGCCGCCAACGCTTCCGCCGAGCTTATCTCTTCGCCTTCCAGGTACCGCTCGATCAACTCGTCATCCACCTCCGCAACGTTCTCCGTCAGCACCTCGGAATACTTTTCGAAGATTTCTTGGTATTCCGACGGGATGTCGACTTCCTCGAACTCCCCCGTCTTTGTGCCCTTTTTGTACATGTGGCACTTTTTCGAAAACAAATTGATGATCCCGTGGAATTCCGGCCCTTCGCCCACAGGGACCTCGATTGGCACAACTTTGGGTGTAATGCGGTCTCGAATGTCCTCGAATACTTTTTCGAAGTTCGCATGTTCCTTGTCCATCAAAGAGACGAACAACATGCGTGGCATGTTCCTCTCAGCGGCGAACTCCCACACTTTTTCCGTTCCGACCTCGACACCGGAAGTGGCGCTCACCACCACCAGAGCGACGTCAGCGGCATACAAGCCTGCAATGGCGTCACCGAGGAAATCGAGATACCCCGGCGTATCGATCAGATTGATCTTGGTCTGCTGCCATTCGACATGCGCCAACGCGAGGTTGATGGAGTATTGCCGATCGATTTCGTCGGGAGTGTAGTCGGTGAGGGCGGTTCCATCGGGAACGGAGCCGTGTCGCTTGCTGCTTCCGGAAACAAACGCAAGGGCATCGATCAGAGAAGTCTTGCCACTTGCGCCGTGGCCGACGACGGCCACGTTCCGGATTGCATCTCCTGTATATACGCGCACGCCAAAACCTCCTTTTTTGGGGGGCCGTCAAGATGCGCGGTGGGTCGGCGCCTTGTCAATCTGGCGGGGCCGATCGACGCCGGGGGCGGCTGCGACCTAGCGACCTCCGCGATCTGTTCGCCGCTGGGTAGGCGCCATGATGGCCTGACGGCCGGCCGGTCTCCGAGGCCTGTCGCACCCGGCTGCGGCCGGTACTTTATTTCGCCATGACCATCAACGGATCGTTGTGCGTCGTCACCGGCGCCACCGAAGGAATCGGGCGCGCCATCGCCGGGGCGCTCGGCGAGAGGGGCGCTCGTCTCGCCCTGTGCGCCCGCACGGCCGAGCGCGTCCACACAACCGTCGACGATCTCAAATCACACGGTGTGGATGCGTGGGGCGCCGCGTGCGACGTGAGCGACGAGACCAGTGTGACCGACTTTGCTGCCCAGGTGGCCAAAACCTGCGGGCAGGTGCGGGTCCTGATCAACAACGCCGGTGTCGGCCACTTGGGGCCATTCACCGAGCTGACGACCCAACAGATCGACGAGACCCTCGCGGTGAACGTCAGGGGGTGAAACACGCGGTCTTGGGATTCTCCCGATCGTTGATGCTGGAGGTCCGGAAGTCGAATATCCGGGTGATCGCTGTGTGCCCGGGATCGGTCGAGACATCGTTTTTCGACAAGGCGGGGGTCGAATTGACGAATGCGGACAAGGTACTGCAGCCGGAGGACGTGGCCGAGTCCGTCGTCGCCGCTTTGGCACTCCCTCCACGAGCACTCGTTTCGGAGTTGGATATTCGCCCCACCAACCCCTGAGAGCGGCGGGCCTACGCCCGTACTTTGACCAGTGTGAGGAGCCGCGTGCCCGCTGCCTGCGCAATGACTTCGTCTTGCAGAACCCGCAGCCCGGTGTTTTCCAGGAAATCCTTGAAATCCAAGGGACGAAGGGCGGCGAACACATCGGGCATGAACCGGTGAGTCAGCATCCAAGCTCGTTTGATCACCGGATTGGAGAACTGCAAACTTGCGACCACGATGCGACCACCGGGAGCGAGCACCCGGTGCATTTCCCGTAGGGCATCGGGGATCTTTTCCTTCCAGAACAGATCCAAGAGAAAAAAAGCCACCACACCTTCGAACGCTCGATCTCTGAACGGCAGCTTCGTCGCGTCGGCCCGTACTAGATCTGCCGGTGTGCCGCTTTTCTCGAGTTCGGCGCGGGACGCCTCCAGCATTCGTCCAGAGATGTCCACACCGACTGCACGCGCATCCGGATTCCTCTTACCTACCGCCGCTAGCAGATGGCCCGGTCCCACGCCGACCTCGAGTACTGTCGTAGGCGCCCCGGCAGACAGCCGCTGGGCGGCACGCGACGTCGCGAGGTCGTACATCGGCGGCACGACGCGCCGGTAAATCGGTGCAAGGAGATCGTAGATCTGGTTGATGCGCATGGGCCAATCTGTCACCTAGATCGCTCACGCGCCAAGTCCGTGCTACCGCACCCCAGGACCCTTCCCCCCTGGGCAGGGCCGTGGTACCATGTGGAACTTATCCCCCAAGGACGACGTTTACCTGGGTTCATCCCCTCTTCCAGTCGGAGTCACGATGACGGACCACTATTATAACGCGGCGGACCTCGGCAGATTCTCGGAGATGGGCGAGGAAGCCGGCCACCTGTGGGAAAAGTTCAACGGGTGGTACACGGCGGTGTTTGCGGAGGGAGCGCTCACCGAACGCGAAAAGGCGCTCATTGCGCTGGGCGTGGCGCACGCCGTTCAGTGTCCCTATTGTATCGATGCGTATTCGGAGGCCTGCCTCGAGAACGGCGCGGATCCGGAACAGATGACTGAAGCGGTGCATGTTGCAGCCGCCATTCGCGGAGGTGCGTCATTGGTTCACGGAATTCAGATGCGGAACAAGACGAGGCAGTTGGGAATGTAGCGTGGGACGTATTCTCCCGACGCTGCACAAGCGACGCGCACCCTTGGCCAGCGCCGCCGACCAACGGGCAACACTCGCGCCGGTGCCGCTGCGCCGCTCGTTCGCGGAATGCCTCCGGGGCGCCGATCTGTTCCCGCTCACGGCCACCGATATCGAGATCTTTCAGATCAATCTCGGAAAGAAGTGCAACCAGACCTGCCGCCACTGCCATGTGGACGCCGGACCGGACCGCACCGAGGTGATGCCCCGCGAAGTGCTCGACGAATGTTTGGCCGTGCTCGCCAACAGCGACATCCCCAGGGTAGATATCACCGGCGGCGCGCCCGAGCTGCATCCCGACTTTTGCGAGTTAGTCGAGCAGGTGGCGGCTATGGGCAAGGACGTGATGGATCGATGTAACCTCACAATCCTCCTGCTTCCGAATTACGCCCACCTGCCGGAATTCTTCGCCAAACACAAGGTCGAGGTTATCGGCTCGCTTCCCTACTACCGCGAGAAACAAACCGACGTGCAGCGCGGGGCCGGGGTGTTCAAGGAGTCGATCGAGGCCTTAACCAGATTGAACGCGGTTGGATACGGTATGCCAGGAAGCGGGCTGGTGCTCAATCTCGTGACGAATCCGGTGGGAGCCTTCTTGCCTGGCAACCAAGCAAGTTTGGAGCTTCAGTGGAAACGTGAACTCGAGCGGCGTTATGGCATCCTGTTCAACAACCTGTTTACGATCACGAACATGCCGATCTCCCGGTTCCTCGACTGGCTTCAGGAAACAAACAATCTCGAGGGGTACATGGCACGCCTGCTCGACGCGTTCAACCCGGGGGCCGCACAGGGCGTAATGTGTCGTAACACCCTGTCGGTGGGTTGGGACGGAAGGCTCTACGACTGCGACTTCAACCAGATGCTCGAACTCGGCTTGGGGCCCGGCCTGCCCGAGTCGATATTCGACTTCGATCTCGAGAAGATCCGTAATCGGAAGATCGTCATTGGTTCCCACTGTTTCGGATGCACGGCGGGCGCAGGGTCGAGCTGCGGCGGCGTCATCGTGGCTTAGCGGGTGCAAGCCCACGCCCGGCACGGGATGTCCGCTCGTAGCGTCATGAATCCAACCGACTTTGGGTGGCCCGATGACTCGGTTTTGCCGAATTCAGATCGACCCAACCACCTGAAGCGGGCCTGAGCAACTTGAACCTCGCATGATTTTTCAACAGGATCTCCTCAAGGGACAGGTGGCTCTCATTACCGGGGGAGGCACGGGAATCGGCTTGGGCATCGCCATCGAGCTGGCCCGTTACGGTGCGGACGTTGCCATCGCCAGCCGCAAACCGGAACACCTGGAGCCAGCCGTCGTCACCGTACGCCACACGGCGGAGGCGACCGGCGGCAGAGCGATCGCCATTCAGGTCAACGTCCGTGACCAAGAATCCGTACGCGCCATGGTGGAGCAAACGACGGAGCAGTTGGGTCGTTTGGACATCCTGGTCAACAACGCCGCCGGGAACTTCTACGCCCCTTCTGCCGATTTATCCCCCAACGGGTGGAGGGCCGTCGTCGAAACCGATCTGTATGGGACGTTTTACGGATGCCAGGCGGTCCACCCCATCATGAAGGAGCAGGGCGGGGGGAAGATCATCTCCACGTCGATGACGCTCCACTATCGGGGCTGGCCGCAGATGGCACATGCGACAGCGGCCAAGGCGGGGGTAGATGCGCTGACCCGCACGCTGGCCGTCGAGTGGGCACCGGACAACATCACCGTGAATGCGATCGCACCGGGCCCCATCTTGACCGAGGGCGTGCGCAAGGCGTTCACCTATCCCGAGGGAAGCGCGGACATGGTTAGCTTCGATGATCGGCTCCGGAATCAGATTCCCCTCGGCCGCCTGGGCAAGCCTGAGGACATCGCCAACATGGTGGTCTACCTGGCCGGGCCAGGCGGCTCATGGATCACCGGATCCATCATCGTGATCGACGGCGGTAGCTGGCTGTCCAAGGTTTGACGGAGGTGTGACGTCCTAGCTCTCATTGCGCTGCACTTCGTAGCGGCGCTCCTGTTGGCTGCGTTCGGTGGCCACCGACTCCATTTGGCACGTCAGTATCGTCGCCATGTCCGTCATTTGGACCGGAAAGCACCTCGCACAGAGCAGCTGCCCACGGTCACCGTACAGTTGCCGCTCTACAACGAGCGCTACGTCGCCGAGCGCGTGATCTTGGCGGCGGCGGCACTCGATTACCCCCAAGACCGACTCGAGATTCAGGTGCTCGACGACTCGACCGACGACACCACGCATCGAGTGGCTCGCGTCGTGCGCCGGCTGCGGGCACACGGAGTGGACATCAAGCATCTGCGCCGCGAATCGCGCACCGGTTTCAAGGCGGGAGCGCTGGCACATGGCCTCTCCCAGGCGAACGGAGAGCTGATTGCGATCTTCGACGCTGACTTCATCCCACAACCGGATTTTCTGAAGCGTGTCGTCGGCGAGTTCGTAGATCCTTCAGTCGGCATGGTTCAAGCTCGTTGGAGTCACATCAACGAACGGCATTCATTGCTGACCCGCGTGCAGGCGTTGCAGCTCGACGCGCACTTTACCGTCGAGCACGGAGTGCGCGCAGCGACTGGCCTTTTTTTCAATTTCAACGGCACCGCCGGCGTGTGGCGTCTGCTGGCAATCGAAGACGCCGGTGGGTGGAGAGCGGACACGCTCACCGAAGATCTCGATCTCTCTTACCGTGCGCAACTGCGTGGGTGGCGTTTCGTCTACCGAGACGACGTGACCGCACCAGCCGAACTCCCCGTAGAGGTGGCGGCCTACCGGCAGCAGCAGCAGCGCTGGGCGCAGGGCGGCGCAGCAGCCGCCCGCCTGCTGCTCCCGAGAATTCTTCGCGCAACTCTGCCACGCCGGGTGAAATGGGAGGCGGTATGGCACTTGACCAGCCACTTTGCGTATCCCCTTCTGCTGCTGGTCACGATCGCCGGACTCGCGGTGGGTCTGCTGGCGGAGACGGATGCGGTGCGATGGGTGCTGGCGGCCGACGGCGTGCTGCTCACCTTTGCGATGTTGTCTCTCGGGTATTTCTACGGAGTCACGGCGCAGGCCAGAGGCGGTGAATCCTGGCGGCGCAGGCTCTTCTTGATCCCGGCAATCATGATCATCGGCGCCGGGATCGCATTCGAACAGACGGCGGCGGTCGCACGCGGCGTCACCGGCCGGAGAACGCCGTTCCGGCGGACACCGAAATACCGCATTGCACACGCTACCGACCGTTCGTGGCGCACCGCGGCGTACCGCATTCCATCCGTTGGACCCGCGCTTCTCGAATGCGCCGCCGGCGCAGCGCTCCTGACAGCCGGGGTCATGGAAGCGCTGCGAAGCAACGTACTGCCCAGTGCGCTCGTCTTGTTGTTCGGGGTCGGGTTCCTCTGTGTGGGTGGAGTGTCGCTCTTGCAGCTGATAAGGCGATAACACGTACCCATGGGTCTGAGTGCGCGTTGCCGAGCCACGCGGGGCCGGCGCACGACCGATGGAGAAGCACACCTCGAAGGCGACCGCCTTACATTCCGGGGCGACTTCCGGATCACGGTTCCGTTCGACTCGATCACCGCAGTCCGCGTGAAGACCGGCACGTTGATTCTCGAGTGCCCCGACGGCCGACTGGCGCTGCGTATCGGCCCCGGAGCCGAAAAGTGGGCAGAGAAGATCCGCAATCCGCGATCCCGCATCGACAAGCTCGGGATCAAACCCGGCGCCAAGGTCACGGTATTGGGGCTCGAGGATCCAAAGTTCGAGAAGGACCTTCGAGACAGGACGTCGGACATCTCGCGCCGGATGCGGAAGGATACCGAGAGTGTGTTCCTGGGCGCCCAGCGAACCGGTGACCTCGCGCGTATGGATCGCTGTCGCGCCAATCTGGCCCAGCACGGTGCCCTCTGGGTGGTGTATCCCAGGGGGCGCCAGGACATCACCCGCGCGGAGGTAATGAACGCGGGTAAAATGGCGGGTCTCGTGGACGTCAAGATCGTCAAATTCTCAGAATCGCATACGGCACTCAAATTCGTGATCCCGTTGGCTAAACGGCTCAACAAATCGTAGGACAGCTCTTTCCCCTCACACGGAGCAGCCACATGAACGATTTTTTCGCGAAACTCCAACCGCTGTCTCAGAACGCGATGCGCATCATGGTTGGATTGGCGTTTTGGTCGCACGGCGCTCAAAAGCTGTTTGGGTGGTTTACAGAGCGAGATCCCGTGGCCCTCATGAGCCGATTCGGCGCGGCTGGGATGATCGAGGTCTTCGCGGGAGGCATGGTCATCCTGGGCTTTTACCACCGCCCGGCGGCCTTTCTCATTTCGGGCGAAATGGCGGTCACTTATTTCTGGATGCACGCAGGGCGCAGTGGGGAGTTGTTCTGGTGGGCCAACCGCGGCGAGTTACCGATGGTGTACGCGTTTGTGTTCCTCCTCATCGCGGCGTTCGGTGGCGGCGATTTCAGTATCGACGGCCTCCTGAAAAAGAAACGGGCCGCGGCCGCCTAGCAGGGCGGAACTCGGTGGGGACCGGCGCGGTTACCCAAGGACTATGAACACGACCAACCAGCGCCGTTGGGCCCTCGCCATCACAATGTTCACGGTGGGCGTCACCCCCACCCCCGTGTCGGCCCTGTCACAGAGCCGCGCCGACCACCGGGAGTTCAAGACCGATTTCTCCAAGCAGACCGTTTCGTTCGACGAGATC
>JADFPO010000156.1 GCA_022562295.1 Gemmatimonadota bacterium | reverse complement strand
GGTGTTTCCGCGTGGTGCCAAAGATAGGGTTTGGACGGAGCCGTGCGCCAGCGACGGCTGCGGTGGAGCTCCAATCGGCTCCTTTGACGTAGTATGTCGACCGCCGTACGCCCGCAATCCTTCGGTAACGTTCGCAATCCTTGGATACTCGGCCCCGCCGAGCTTATGTTTATCATAGACTGGCACCCACCGGAGGGATTTCGTGCCAGTCACAATGAAGCTGTCCAAGAAATTCTACGATACCCTGGGCGAGGATCTCGCTAACGAGATGGTAGACTGGTTCAATCAAGTGGACACCACGTACCGAACCGACCTGCGGGAATTCAACGAGCTGAACTTTCAGCGGTTCGACGCCAAGCTGGAGCAACGCTTGGCGCAGTCCGACGCCAAGCTGGAGCAGCGTCTGGCGCGCTACGACGCGAAGTGGGAGCAGCGCCTGGCGAGCTACGAAACCAAGTGGGAGCAGCGCCTGGCCGGCTACGAGACGACGTGGGAGCGGCGGATGGCACAGTTCCGCACCGAGATCCATCAGGAAATCGTGACATTACGCGGCGACTTCCGATCGGAAATCTCGGCGCTCCGCACCGAGTTGATCAAATGGATGTTCGGTTTTTGGGTCACGTCGACCGCGACGTCGATCGGTGTCGCGATCGCCGTAGTGAAGGCGCTCGCGTAGACGACGGTAACGCTTCTCCGGGACGGGCATGCGTCTCGTAACGCGGCTCAGAGCCGCGGCTCGGTGGTCTGTCGCTGACAGCGACGGAATTAGCTGATAGCTGATAGCTCGGGGGTATGTGGGGGGGTTGCGATGCATGTCTGGTACCATAGCGTTCGTGGTTCATGGAACCGCCCAGTCAGATCAAGCAGAATAAACTGCTCGAACGGCTGCACGACGATCGACCACTGATAGCCGTCGAGCTGCGGCCGCCGAAAGCAGGACTGTCGTACGCGGAGAGCACGGACGTATGGATCGACATGTATCACTCGATCCAGCGGCTGGTGCGGCGTGACACGTATCTCTTCTTGACCGACAACGCGGTCGGAGCGTCGGAAGAGGAGAATCTCGGACACCTCGCGGCCAACCTGGCGGACGACGTCGCTCCATCGCGCATCGCGCCATTCCTCACCTGCAAGCACACGTTGGATCATTGCCTCATGTATGCCAAACGCGCGGCTTCACGAGGTTTCGAGACGCTCACGGTGCTCGGCGGAGACGCGTCGGTGGGCCCACCCCGTTGCGTACCCCACGCCCAGGAGTTGAGGCGGTTGATTCGCGAGCAGGTGCCGTCGCTGTCCTTGGGTGGTTGGGCGAACCCTCATCGTGACCCGACGAAGCAAGCCGGCTACATCGGCAGTCCCGACTTCATGGGCGAGTTTTATCTCACACAAATCGTGTCCCACCACAGCATCGGCGCCGTGGAGCGATTTGTGGAAGAGACGCGACGCAGAGAGATCCGCCAGCAAGGGGTGTTCGGCGTGTTTCAGTACCGCAGTGCCAATCCGAAGACCCTCAGCCGGCTGGCGGAGTTCTTCCCAGTGCCCGCGGAACAACTCACCCGCGAGTTCGACGCAGGAGATTCGGCTGAGGACGTGTGTATGCGCACGGTCGAAGCCCTGCGGGACATCGGTGTGAACAAAATCTACTTGAGCAATCTCGGATTCAGCGGCGTCGACCGTCGCTACGCCCGGATGATGGAGGCGCTCGGCGAGTAGCAGACGGGAGCCGTGAGCGGCCTCGTCACCTCCGCCTCAGGCCGTAGCTTTCACCGCATTCAGCAAGTCGATCGCCACGTCGAGTTTGCCAGCCGGTGTGCTGATGTGGATTCCCTGAACGGCGCCGGTTACGGCGTCGAGCATCTCCAACGCGATCTTCCGCCCTTCATCGATGGCAGCTTCCTTGCCACGCTCTTGCGCGTCGGCCATTCGCCGGATGATCGCGTCCGGCACGCGGACGCCGGGAACCTCGTTGGCGAGGAACTCGGCGTTCCGCAACGACATCAAGGGCCAGATCCCCGCTAAGACAGGGATGCGCCACTGGGCGGTCCGTTCGAGGAACTGCTCCAATTGCGCTGGATCGAACACGGGCTGGGTGACGGCGAAGTCCGCCCCGGCATCGACTTTCCAGGCATATCGCTCGATTTCCCGCTGCAAATCGGCGGCACCCTGATTGGCAGCCACGCCAATGACGTATCGTGTCGGATCGCCGATGGGATTGCTGCCCGGGTCGAGGCCCTGGTTGAGGCGGGACACGACGTTGGTCAGTCCGATGCTATCGATGTCGAAAACGGTGGTCGTGTCCGGGTACGGCCCCAACCGTGGCGGATCCCCGCTGACGATCAGGATGTTGCGCAGTCCGGCCGCCGCTCCACCCAGCAGATCACTGATCATGCCGAGCATGTTGCGGTCCCGGCAGGTGTAGTGGACGACGGTCTCAACGCCGATCTCGCGCTGCACGATCGTTGCGGCCAGCAGCGCGCCCATGCGGCTGCGCGCGCGGGGGCTGTCGAGTATGCTCACAGCATCGACGCCGGCTTCTTTGAGCGTGCGACTTTGTGCAACGATGTCGTCCGGCTGCCAACCGATGGATGGGATGATCTCTACGTTGGCCACGAACTCCCCGCCGGCGAGCTTGCGACCGAGTTGGGAGCGCTGATCCAGCGGCACCACGGTCGCCGGCTCGGTATCGTCGCTCATCGCCGCGTTCACCTGCACGTGCGTCAGGCGGGGTTGGACGCTCGCGACGTAATCACAGATCTTTTTGATGTGCTCCGGCGTGGTGCCACAGCAACCGCCCACGAATCGAACGCCCGCATCGATCATGCGTCGGGCATACGAGGCCATGTACTCGGGGCTGGCGAGGTAGATCTGACGATCGCCCACGGTCCTCGGGATGCCCGCGTTGGGTTGTGCCGAGAGCGGCCGGTCGATGACCGCTGCCATCTGCTCGATCGCATCGAGCATCGTCGCCGGACCAACCGAACAGTTCAGTCCAATGACCTGGACATCCCATTCCATCAGCGTCTTCGCAATGGTTTCGGCGGACGTACCGTATGACGTCGCCCCGTCTTCGCCTGTGGTCATCTGGACGATGATGGGCCGGTCAGACATGGCGCGGACGGCCGTCACGGCGGCACGCAGCTCATCGATGTCTGCAAACGTTTCGAGGATGAATCCGTCAACGCCTCCGTCCAGCAGTCCCGCCGCTTGGCGCTTGAACAGGTCGATAGCTTCATCCCGCGCCGTGGGACCGAATGGCTCGATACGGATACCGAGCGGGCCGATAGCGCCGACGACATTCGCCCTCCCGCCGGCTGCGCGTCGCGCAAGCGTCACGGCGGCGGCGTTGATCTCCTCCGTCTTCTCGTCGAGTCCAAAACCCGACAGCTTGACCGGGTTCGCACCGAACGTGTTGGTTTCTAGAATCTCGGCTCCGCACCGGACGTATTCGGTATGCACGCCGAGGATCAGCTCTGGTGCCGTGAGGTTCAGCTCGTCGTAGCACACGTTGACGAACATCCCACGGCTGTAGAGAACCGTACCCATCGCGCCGTCCATCACGTGGACTCGGTCGTCCGACAGCACGTCGGTCAGCGAGATGGCGCTCACCGTCGCCACTCACGATCATCATATGGATGGCTCGGGCGTGCTGAGGCGGCCCCGGTGGGGAACCATAACCTCATACGATCCGCGGTAATCCGCCGCTTCCGCGTCATCCGCGTTGCTTCTCCCGGCCGGAAGCCTTCACGAGGAGGCGGCGGCAGCGAAGGCGAGAGTGGCCCTTCCATCTCGATGTGGAGCTGACCGAGGGGATCGGTGACGCGATCAAGGTCATCATGTCGAGATAACTCTCCCCGGAAATACCGGATGACCCTTTTTTCTGGGCCATGCCCATCCCTTTTGCCTTCGTGCAATCCTGTTCGTTCATGATGTTATGGGCCCTCTATTCAAACAGGGCGACGCTCGCGGTGAATCCGTGGATGTAGTTTTTGCCACCGACCGGGCCGAGTTCCCCTTGGGCGAAGAAGCCGGCCAACGGGATCGGCCCAATTTTTTCCTGGATCGTCCCGGCATCATGATTCGGCTCGGGAAACAATCGGGTTCCCCGGCCATTGCAACTGAAGAGCAACGCCGCTTGTGGTGGATTCGGGTTCGTCGTCCGATCCTGCTCGAGCAGCTGAACCAAATCCTCGTCGGCCGTTACCGCGTCACGGACGTGGAACTGCACCGTCTGACCGACACGCACATGGGTCGCGATCGTCAGCGATCCATCCTCCTCTCCGACCCCCATCACGTTCGAGATCAGAAAGTCTCCCCGTGCAAAGGTCTCCTGATATTCGTTCATCACGATGCCGAGGTGGAACCCGTTCTGCATCAATTGTCGATCCTGATCTGACAAAGTCGGCAGCAATTCGCGCAACCGCTGCATGGGTGGGACGCCACCCAATTCCTGAACGATGTTTTGCTCCGCTCTGGTGACCACATAGTGCTTGCCAATCGGCCGGCATCCCTGCGAGACGACCGACCGGATCCGCGGGCCGCCTCGAACCACCGCCCCGACGAGACCCTGCGGAATGGTGGTGGAGTTGAGGAACAACCGATTCATGCCCGGACCGGCACCGCCGCTTGCCATGCCACCGATGAGCGGCACGCCCGGAAGTTCGTCGGCGAAACGATCGATCACGGAGTTCGGGACTGAGGAAAATGGTTCGCCGAAGGCGAAGACAGCCCGAACGTCGGCTCGTCGTTCCTTCAGACCCGATGGGACTCCGTCACACACGATGCCATCGGGCGTTTGGGAAAATTCGGCGTGAAACAGCTCGATGTCGGTATCCGGCAACACGGCTGACCACAGACTGATGGCCGGGCCGGATTCGAACTCTTCACCGCCGCCTGCGATCGTTTCGCCCGTACAGCCCAACATCAGTCTCGTTCCGCTCTTCCGGTAAGCCAGACTCGCCAGTTGGTCAAAACTGTCGGCATGGAAGTGTGAAACGAAGAGGAAGGAGATGTCTGGTGGCGCGCCGCTGAGCCCCCCGGCCAACTCGTCACAAATCGCATCTAACGCGACCGTAGGATCCTGCGCTGTCGAATAGCTGGCACAGTACGGCATGAGTCTCCTTCAACCGCCAACGGGCTCTATGTCTTCTATATATTCTCAGGCTTGAATGTAACGCCGTCTCTCGAAGGCGGTATTCCACAAACACCAACTGCGTAGTTTCCTTTAGGCGAGGATCCTTTCGCAGTCCCGTGGATGGGAACTCATAAGCCAACCCAGAAGCCCCAAGGAGGTCGTCAACATGACAGATAAGATCCTGCGAACCGAGCGCTTGGAGCTGGTTGACCGGCGCGGTCGCGTCCGCGCTGTGCTTACGTGTGAGGAAGACACCACGTTTCCGTCCTTGTCCTTTCTCGACGCCGAGGGCGTAACGCGCGTGATCATCGGGCTCTCGTGGAACGAGGTACCGCAGGTCCAGCTCAGCGCGCCTGACGGTACTGCCCGCGTTGCACTTGTCGTGCGACCGGAGGGGATGGGTATGGTGGTTCTCGTGGACGATGAACAGCATTCGAAGGCGATCACGCCAACCGACACATAGGTGCCGGGATCTATACTACCGCGTCTCCGCTCAGCCCCATCTTGGCTCGCAGCGCGGTGAATCTCGGATGGTCCCGAAGACTCTCGAAGCGAAGCCACTCGCTGCCGATGACTGGAATAAACGGAGCGCGCGCCTCGTGGGCTCGCTCCAGGCACTCCAGCGCCTCCTCGGTCTCGCCGAGGGCTTCGTGTACGTACGCGACCCACAGCTGCAAGCCGGGGCCCTTCTGCGCCATTTCAAACAGCTCCCGCCAGATTGCCCGTGCCTCATCGACCCTGTTCGAGCGCGCATAGGCGCCCGCGAGACACGCCGTCATGAACGGCATCCGTCCCGCAAGTTCGATAGCCTTCTCGTAGGCGGGTATCGCCTCGTCGTATCTTCCCTCGCTCTCGTAGGTGTACGCGAGGTTGTAGTGGGCCATGGCAAACTCAGGATCCATCTCGAGCGCCCTGAGGTGCTGCTCTCTGGCTCGCTGGAATTGCCCCATGTAGTGGTACGGCCATCCCAGCTCGTTGGTGAGCACCACGGACAGAGGGTCGAGTTCACGGGCTCGCGTTGCCTCTTCAAGCGCCGCTTGAAAATCTTGCAGAACCACCAAGAAGTGGTGATACCACTGATGTGCCTGCGCGTAGCTGGGATTCAAGGCAATCGCTCGTTCGCATTCCTGGCGAGCGCGCGACCAGTCCCATTCCCATACGTACACGTACCCGAGCGACGCGTGCGCCTCGGGAAGCGTGTCGTCGAGTTCGATTGCCTGGAGCGCGGCCTCTTTGGCTCTACCCATCGCGTCCGGCGGTGGGACGGCCTGGTACCCGATGGCTGACAGCACGTAGGCATCCGCCAGACCGGCGAGGGCCGCCGCATAATTCGAATCCTTCTCGAGCGCCCGTTCGAAGTACTCGATGGCCCGTCGCAATCCCTCGTCGGTCCGCCTGTTGGCCTGGTGCCGGCCGAGCAGATACAGATCGTAGGCCTCCATGTTTGCCGTTGGGCGTTTTTCCACTCGCTCGCGCTCCGCCGGAGACAGGGCAGTCTCGAGTGCCGTTGCGACCTCTAGGGCCACGTCGCTCTGAATGGCGAACACGTCGGTGAGCTCGCGATCGTACGTCTCGGCCCACAAATGCTCGTCAGTGTGTGCGTCGATGAGCTGCGCGACGATCCGCACGCGGTTGCCCGCCCGCCGCACGCTCCCTTCCAGGATCGTGGACACCCCCAACTCCTCTGCGATCTGCCGCACGGTCTGGTCCCTGCCCTTGTACCGCATCGTGGAGGTCCGTGAGATAACCTTGAGGCCTCGGATCTTGGAGATCTGGGCGATGAGATCTTCCGTGATCCCGTCGCTGAAGTATTCGTTCTCGGGATCGGCACTCATGTTTGTGAACGGCAACACCGCTATCGATTTCTTCTCTGGCACCACCTCTGCAGGTGCGGAGAGCGCCGCCGCAAACTCGCCGGCCGTCGCGTGCCGATCGGCCGGCGCCTTGCTGAGGGCCTTCGCAATCGCCTCAGCGACGGCGGCTGGCGCACTCGGCCGCGTCGTCGTCACAGGAGGTGGGGCATCCGTGACGTGCTTCGCCATCACCGCCTGCGCGTTCGACGCTACGAATGGCGGGTCACCCGCCAGCATCTCATATGTTACACACGCCAGAGCATACACATCGCTGCGACCGTCGAGGTCGCGTTCCCCTGCAACCTGCTCGGGACTCATGTACGCCGGCGTGCCGAGCGAAAGCCCGGTCTCCGTCAATCGAGCGACACCCGCCGTGCTCACGGCGACGGCGATGCCGAAATCGGCTACGAGCGGGACACCCTCCAGTAGCAGGACATTTTCCGGTTTGATATCCCGATGAATGACACCCTGTCTGTGAGCGTAATCCAGCGCCCGCGCGACTGCCTCGGTGATCTCGATGGCATCGTCGACGGCCAGCTGCTTTTCGCGGACGAGTCGATCCCGCAGGGACTCGCCTTCGACGTAGGGCATGACATAGAAGAGGAAGCCGTCCACCTCGCCGGAGTCATGTAATGGCAGGATGTGGGGATGCGTGAGTCCGGCGGCGATCTCGATCTCGCGCAGGAAGCGTTCCGGACCGATGGCCGCGGCTAGTTCTGGCCGCAACACCTTCACCGCCACTTTGCGGTGGTGCTTCAGATCCGCGTCGAGGTAGACCGTCGCCATGCCG
>JADFPO010000041.1 GCA_022562295.1 Gemmatimonadota bacterium | reverse complement strand
CGGCTGTTCGAGCGCGGCGGGCCCGATCCAGTCAATATTGGCAACGATGGCGAACGTACCGTGAGGGAACTCGCCGATGTTATCACGGATTTGGTGGGATCCGAGTCTGCAGTGGTCGTACGACCACTTCCGACAGACGATCCGAAGCAACGACGCCCCGACTTGTCCGTGGCACGGCGGACACTAGACTGGTACCCGACGGTTTCTCTCGAGGAAGGATTGAGGCGGACCATCGAATATTTCAAAGGCGTCGTCTAACCATGTCAGGGCGCCTTCTGGTCACTGGCGCTGCCGGGTTCATCGGGTCGCACGCGTGCCACGCCTTCCTCCACAAAGGGTGGCAGGTAGCCGGCATCGACAACTTCGATCCGTTTTACGACCGCCGGATGAAAGAGGAGGGCATTGCCGGTCTCCGCAATCACAAAGGCTTCCGTTTCACGGAGGGCGACATTCGAGATGTCGGGGTGCTGGAGCCCGCCATGCGGGGCGCTGACGTCGTGTTGCACCTGGCAGCTTTGGCTGGGGTGCAGCCCAGCATCGATGACCCCGAGTCGTATGTATCGGTGAACGTCGGTGGCACGGCGGCGCTGTTGGAGGTGTGCCGAACGGTTGGGGTTCGGCGTGTCGTTTTCGGCTCGTCTTCGTCGGTGTATGGAGACGCGGCCCGAGTCCCGTTCTCAGAAGAGGACCCGGCGGTTGCTCCCATCTCGCCATATGCGGCGACGAAGCGGGCTGGCGAGCTCCAATGTGCCGTCTACACCCATCTGTATGACTTTCGGGTAGCGGTCCTGCGTTTCTTCACCGTGTATGGTCATCGGCAACGTCCCGATTTAGCCATTCACAAATTCACCCGTCTCATCAGCACCGACCAAACCATACGACAGTTGGGGGACGGCTCGTCGGAGCGTGACTACACACACGTGGACGACATCGTCGCAGGCGTCATGGCGGCGGTCGATTGGACACGCCAAGAAGGACCGGTGTGCGAGATCATCAACCTGGGAGAATCAACACGCGTTCGGTTGAGCTATTTGATAGAATTGATTGGGCACGCCCTGCATAGGGAGCCGAGGGTTCAGGTATACCCGCCGGCCCCAGGCGATGTGTACCGCACGTGCGCGGACATAAGCAAAGCCAAGCGGTTGCTGGCCTATGATCCGCAAATCACCATCGAAGACGGCATCCCGCAGTTTGTTGATTGGTATCGGACGGCATATGGACACGCGGCCTGATCATCTAGTCCGGCAGGCGAAGGAGCACTTCGAGCTGCAGGACTACTACGGATGCATCCATCTCCTGCAGGATGTCGTGGCGAGCGGACGTGCGTACGCCGACGCGCATCACCTGTTGGGCCTCGCGTTTCAGTTGGCAGGCCAAACCGACCAAGCCTTGGAGGCATTCGACTCCGCGCTGGAGCTCAACCCCCGATATCACGAAGCGCATATACACAGAGGCATCATCCTGAACGAACTCGGCCGATCCGAGGAAGCTCAGGTCGCATTCGCCACGGCCGACGAGACGCGGGGAAAAGAGCGAGAGGGCATTCCGGGGCACCATGCTGCCAAGCTCGCCAACCAGCACGCCCAACTGGGCGATGCGTACGCTGAGGCGGGGGCAATGTCAGAGGCGGTCGAACAATACCGCGCGGCCCTCCGACTCGGCCCGACGTTTCACGATCTCCGGTATCGCCTCGCCCGTATGCTCCTCGAGGTCGGTCGCTCGTTGGAGGCGCGTGAGGAGCTCGCAATACTGCACGCCGCGCAGCCGGACTCCCTGAAGGTCCAGTCGGCCCTCGGTTTGGCCTGTTATGTTTCCGGCGAACTCGAAGAGGCGGAGTCGATTTGGGAGGCGGCACATGAGGACGATCCGGAGGACACTCGGGTGCGTGCCTATCTAGCCATGCTCAAACGCACCAATGACGAAACGTGAACTGAGTGCCCTCGGCGCCGTCCTCGCCGCGTGCACGGGTGCGGCGGCTGATCATGAAACGCTCGGCGATCGCGCGTATGTCGATCACAGTTACGGTGACGCGTTGGTGGAGTTCCAACTCGCGCTCCGACAGGACGGTGCCGATCCGGTTCTCATGCACAAGGCGGCGATGGCGGCTCTCAACTCGCGCGATCTGGGCGAAGCGGTCGTGCAGTTCCGGGCGCTTGCGGAGGAAGACGTCGATCAATCGATGCTGGCGGCGGATGGACTCGATCGGGTGGCCCGAGCGGCGTCCAGCGCGGGGAACCGCGCCGTGCTTCATGCCGCGATCCAAGGGCTTCGAGAAGTGGCGCCGAATCGTGCGCTGCGATCCTTTGCCAAGGACCTCGCGATCGAGTATGAGGACTCAGCGGCCTCCAACGAAGCGCTCTCTATCATCTTGTTCGCGGCGGGGGCCGCGCCGGACGCTCGGTTGCAGGATTCCCTCATGTACGGATATGGCGTAATGCTCGTGCGCCTCGGGCGATGCGATGCCGCGGTGGCGGTGTTTGAAAGCGTCTTATTGCGCCAGCGTGAAATGTCGGTGCAGTCCGGAGCACGTTTGCGTGCCGCCGCCTGCGCGTTCGAATCGGGCAGGCGGCGCCTCAACCGCGGCGAGCCGGGCGAAGCCGCAACGTGGTTCGAACGGGCCATCGCTGTTGGAGACAACAACTACCCTGCTCGCAGGGCCTATCTGGGTCTCGGGGACGTGCGATTTGCGCAGGGGGACTACGAAGGGACAGCCGATGCGTTTCGAAACGCGATGATCGGTGGCAGCGCAACCGACTCGATATCGCGGGCGGCCCAGAGAGGTCTGGATCGCGTGACCGGGTTCGTCTCGGTGGACACGACCGGAACTGTCATACGATAAGGCGTGTTACAATCGGATATGCGACTCGCGTTCTTGTTCTCGGGCCTTGTGGTTGCAGTGGCCGGATGTGGGCAGAAGTTCAGGCCGATGGATTATCCATCGCCCGAAATGCTTTTGTCTGTGTCGGAAGACCTTTACAGACGCGGCAAATGCGGCAACGCACAGGTGGGATTCCGGCAGGTCACCGCGTCGCTCCCACTGCGTGATTCGGTCGCCGTGCGGGCCCGATTCCTGTTGGCCGAGTGTCTTTTTGCTCAGGGCGACTACCTGGAGGCTGCTCGGCAGTTCCGGCGTGTCGCCGACGAGGCACCCAACCACCCGCTCGCGCCGAGAGCACTTCTGCGAGCCGGTGACTCGCAGACAGAACTGTGGAAGAGACCGGAATTGGACCCGACGTATGGTCAGGCGGCGACCGGGACGTACCAGGAGGTCATCGCACGGTATCCGCGATCGGAAATTAGCAGGCGGGCGGGCCTCAAGCTCGCCTCGCTCGGCGAACTGTTTGCCGAGAAAGAGTACAAGAATGGAACCTACTACCTTCGATTTGGCGCGTACGATTCGGCGATCCTGTACTTCAAGGCGGTCGTCGCTGACTACGGTGCATCCGTGTATGCGCCGCTCGCGCTTGTGAAATTGGTGGAGATCTATCACCGCGTCGACTATGTCGAGGAAGCGCGTGAGACATGTGCGAACCTGCGGCGGTTTTATCCAGACGCACTCGGTCTCGATGATGTTTGCCAGGTCGAGTCGACTGTTCGGTAGGTCGCGTGCGCATCGGCATATTCGGCGGTTCGTTCGACCCCGTGCATATTGCTCATCTCACCGTTGCCGAAGCGGCCGCAGAACAGCTCATGCTCGACGAAGTGCGGTTTGTGCCGACGGCGATCCAGCCGTTCAAACCTGAAGGTCATCACGCTGACGCCGAGCACCGGGTGGCAATGCTGCGACTGGCGCTGAACGGCCGCTTTGGGTTGGTGCTAGATTTGCGAGAGGTCGAACGGGGTGGGATCTCCTACACCGTGGATACGTTGACCGATCTCCGCCGCCAATTTCCGAGTGATGAGTTATTTTTACTGATTGGGGCCGATACGGCCGGCGATCTCCCCAGATGGCGGGATGTGGACAAGCTCAGTGAACTGGCGCAGATCGTGGCCATGTCGCGGGTGGGTGGACCGCCGCCGGATCTGGCGGCCATCACCAACGTACTCACGGTGCCCTCGATCGATGTTTCGGCCAGCGCCATTCGGCAGGCGGCGCGACGCGGGAAGGACGTGGCCGAGTGGGTGCCAGGCGCGGTAGCCGAATATATCCGGACACACCAAGTGTACCATAGCGAAGACTGATGCTGCTTAAAAAAGTCTTTACGAAAATTATTGGCACCCGGTTCGATCGGGAACTCAAGAAGATGCAACCGATCGTGGACAAGATTCACGCCGAAGAGACGCGGCTGGCCGGTTGTTCGGAGGAGGAGCTGCACGGGCAGGCGGAGAAGCTGCGCCGCGTGCTGAAGGAGAAATACGGGGCGTTAGAGCTCGAGCTGGCGGACAAAAAAGTGGCGAAGCACAGGTGCGCAGATCCGACCGAGCGCGATCGTTTGGACAGGGACCTGCAGCAACTGGAAGAGCAACTCAAGGAAGAGATTCAGGCCGCACTGAATGAGATCCTACCGGAAGCCTTCGCGACGGTGCGGGAGGCGTGCCGCCGTCTGCTTGGAACGACGGTCGAGGTTACGGGCCGCGAGATTCAGTGGGACATGGTTCCGTACGACGTTCAGCTGATCGGCGGTATCGTGTTGCATGAATCCAGGATCGCCGAGATGGCGACCGGCGAAGGCAAGACCCTTGTCGCCACCCTTCCGCTGTACCTCAACGCGCTCCCTGGGCGGGGCGCACATCTGGTTACCGTCAATAACTACCTCGCAAGGCGTGACGCACAATGGATGGGACATGTGCTTTCGTATCTCGGGCTCGATGTTCGTTGCCTCGATGACACTGAACCGTCCAGTCCGGAGCGCCGCGCAGCCTATGAAGCTGACATAACCTACGGTACGAACAACGAGTTCGGGTTCGATTTCCTGCGCGACAACATGGTGTTCACGCTCGAGCAGCGCGTTCAGCGTGCGCACAACTACGCGATCATTGATGAGGTCGACAGCATTCTTGTCGATGAGGCACGCACGCCCTTGATTATTTCTGGTCCGGCCGGCCATGAGGGCGATCAACAATATGCCGAGTTCAACACTCGGGTGAAGCATTTGGTTCGCAACCAAACCGCCGTCATGAACGAGTTGGTGGCAGAGGCGGAGCCGCTGGTGGATAAGGAGGATCCCGACTACGACGGCGCGTCGAAGCTCTTCCAGGTTCAGCGCGGTATGCCGAGGAACAAGCGCTATATGAAGTTGATGCAGGAACCCAAATTGCAGCAGCTGGTGCAACGGGTGGAGCTGGACTACATCGCCGACCGGAAGCTGCCGTCGCGCGATCAACGGTTTCGGGAGCTGGATGATGAACTCTATTTCGTGTTGGATGAGCGGGGGCACTCGGTTCATTTGACCGACCGGGGCGTGGAGGAAATGAGCCCCGACGATCCCACCCTGTATGTGGTCCCGGACATCTCGGAGGAATTCGGCAAGATAGAGCACGACGAGAACATGTCTCCTCAGGAAAAGTTGGACCGCCGTCGCGAGCTCGAGACGGAGTATGCCGCGAAGTCCGAAAAGATCCACATCATTCACAAGCTGCTACACGCGTACTCCCTGTACGAGAAGGATGTTCATTACGTCCTCCAAGACGGTCAGGTTCTGATCGTCGACGAGTTTACCGGGCGCACGATGCCGGGAAGGCGTTGGTCGGACGGGTTGCATCAGGCGGTGGAGGCCAAGGAGGGCGTAACCGTGCGTGGAGAGACGCAAACGCTCGCCACGATTACGATCCAAAACTACTTCCGTATGTACGACAAACTGTCGGGTATGACGGGCACGGCGGAGACGGAGGAGCGGGAGTTTTTCGAGATCTACGGCCTCGAGGTTTCAGTCATTCCCACCAACGAGCCGGTTTGCCGCCGGGACGACGACGATCTGATCTATAAAACGCGGCGCGAAAAGTACAACGCCATCGTGGACGAGGTCGCTGCGTTTCATGAGATCGGCCAGCCCGTGCTCGTGGGGACGGTCACCGTAGAAGTTTCGGAGATGGTGTCACGCATGCTGAGGCGCCGGGGACTCAAGCACGAGGTCCTGAACGCGAAGCAGCACCAGAGAGAAGCCGACATCGTCGCGCAAGCGGGCCAGCAAGGGGCGATTACGATAGCCACGAACATGGCGGGCCGGGGGACCGATATCAAACTGGGTTCCGGAGTCACGGACATTCGGCACGTGGCGGACGAAAACGGCAACCACATCGACTCGATCGGTGGGTTGGCGATTATCGGGACGGAGCGCCACGAGTCGCGTCGTATCGACCGACAACTCCGTGGACGTTCCGGGCGACAGGGAGATCCCGGGCAAACGCGGTTTTTCCTCTCGCTCGAAGACAACCTCATGCGGCTCTTTGCCACGGACCGCATCGCTCGCTGGATGGACAAGACCGGGTCCGAGGAGGGTGAGGTCATTACACACCCGTTAGTCACCCGGGCCATCGGCAACGCGCAAAAACGAGTGGAGTTGCAGCATTTCCAGGCGCGCAAGCGGCTGTTGGAATACGACGACGTCATGAACCAACAGCGGGAAGTGATCTACTCGCTTCGGCTGTTCGCGCTCGAGGGTGGAGAGGAACTCAAGGCCGAATCCTTGCGGATGATCGACGCGGCGCTCGAGCAGTATGTGAACGGGACTGCATCGGAGATGCCGGAGGAGTGGGATCGGAAACTGATCGCAGCCGAGTTGTTGATGCAGTTTTTGGTTTCCGTTCCGGCCATCGAGGACGCCGATAAAGTTCCCGATTCCGATGCGTTGATGGATGTGGTGAAGCAAGCCGGACGCGAGGCGTTCGGAGCCAAGATCGCATCGTGGCAGGAGATCGAAGAGCGGTACGGCGCGGAGAATCTCACCGAGAAGCTGCTCTCGAACTTCATGTTGCAGGTGCTCGATGAGAAGTGGAAGGATCATCTGTACGACCTGGATCAACTGCGGAACGCCATTCAGTACCGAGCTTGGGGCCAGAAGGATCCGCTGATCGAGTACAAGCGTGAGGCGTTCGACCTCTTCCAGGACCTGATCAACGACATTCGCCAGGCCTTTACTCAACGTTTCTTCCGCCTCCAGGTACAGGTCCCCGGCCAAGGCCCGGTCACGGGTCCGCCGCGCCCGCCGCCATCCACCGGGGCGCAGCCGATCAAGCCGACGGCCGACGTGGATATGCTCGTGCCCGGCGCCGCCCGGGCTAGGCAGGCTTTGGCGTCAGCCCAAACGAGCGGTCCCGATAAGGGCGATGGGGAACCCGCGAGGCCCGCGCGGCGCTCGGTGCCGAAGGTAGGGAGAAACGATCCCTGCCCGTGCGGCAGCGGAAAAAAGTACAAAAAGTGCCACGGGGTCCGGCGGTGACGTCGCACCGGTAAGGGGAAGCCAACCAGCCTGAGCCCTGCCTCTCGGTCCGCGGCAGCAAAATCCGGTGACTTTTCGCAGTGATTTGGGTACGTTCGTCCGACCGGGGTGGGGCATATTTGCCCCATGACCCCCTCTCGTGTTTCGGGCATGCCGCTTGCCGACCGGCCCCGCGAGCGCCTACTCTCGCTGGGGCCGGCGGCGTTGACGACAGTCGAACTCCTGGCGATTCTGTTAGGAACGGGCACAGTGCGCTCGGACGCGTTTTCGGTGGCCGCCGACCTGTTGACCGAGGTTGGGGGGACGCTTAGACACCTTGCCCGCAAGCCGGCGGGGTCTCTCGCGGTCGTTCCCGGGGTGGGCAAAGCGAAGGGTGCGCGAATCGTGGCTGCGCTGGAACTCGCCCGACGGCTGGACATCGAGCAGCGATCCCCGGGGGACGGCATTCGGTCGCCAGCCGATGTCTATCGGCGGTGCGGGCCTGGACTGCGGGACTTGGTGGTAGAAGAGTTCCACCTGCTGACGCTGGATGCGCAGAATAGGGTTACGCGCCAGGCGCTCATCACCCGGGGGATTCTGAATAGCTCCCTGGTGCATCCGCGCGAGGTTTTCCGGGCAGCGATCGCCGAAGCCGCGGCCGGAATCATCGTGGTGCACAATCATCCGAGCGGGAATCCGGCCCCGTCAGCAGACGACAAGGCGGTCACGATCCAGTTGGTGGAAGCGGGAAAGCTCTTGGACATGCCAGTGTACGACCACGTCATCGTAGGAGGAGATCGCTACTTTAGCTTCGCTGAGGCGGGGCTCTTGTGATCACGTTCCTCGCGGACGTGGATTCCGATCTTGCCGCCGAGCTTGGCGCGCAGAGCGAACGGCTCGATCTAGATCTCATCGGGCGCGCCTATCGCTTGAGCGCCACCGCGCACCGGGGGCAAAAGCGGCTGTCGGGCGAGGCATTCATCTCGCACGCCGTGGCGGTCGCGCGGATTTTGCTCGAACACCACATGGACGGGGTGACCATCGCTGCCGCGTTGCTGCACGACACGGTAGAAGACTCCGATGTTTCCATCGAAGAGATCCGCGAACAGTTCGGCCAGGAAATCGGCGACATCGTCGATGGACTCACCAAGATCTCGAGTCTCAACTTTCGCTCGAGTACGGAGGAGCAGGTCGAGAACTACCGGAAGCTCCTGCTGTCCGTGGCAAAGGATGCGCGAGTGATCATCGTGAAGCTGGCCGACCGGCTCCACAACATGCGCACCCTGGAACACCTGCCCTCCGACCGACGCGAACGCATCGCGCTCGAAACTCGGGAGCTGTACGCGCCACTCGCGCACCGATTCGGCATGGCCGGTATCAAAGCGGAACTCGAAGATCTGGCATTCAAGTTTCTGGAGCCCGACGATTACAAGGCGATTGCCAAGACACTGCGGGCCAAACGAGGCGAGCGGGAAAAGATGATACTTCGCTTGAAAGAGCCGCTGGTCGAAGCGCTCGTGAGGGCTGGTATTGAGGATTTTGAGGTGACCGGACGGCCTAAACATCTCTGGTCCGTCTACCGGAAGATGAAGCAGCGAGACAAGCCGCTCGACGCGATCTACGACCTCATGGCCATTCGGGTACTCGTCGATAGCGTGCCCGACTGTTACCACGTGCTTGGCGTTATCCACCATCAATGGACGCCCCTGCAGGAGCGGATCAAGGATTACCTTGCGTCGCCCAAATCCAACGGATACCAATCGTTGCATACGACGATTTTCGGGCCCCAGGGGCAACTGTACGAAATCCAGATCCGCACAGCGGAAATGCACCGAACCGCGGAATTCGGTATCGCGGCGCACTGGGTGTACAAGGAGGGGAAGGAACGTGGTGAGTTGGACGAACATCTCACTTGGTTCCGCCAGCTGGTCGAGCTGCAACAGGCGGCTCACACGCCGGAAGAGTTCCTCGAGTTTCTCAAGATCGATCTCTACCAGGATGAGATTTTCGTGTTCACGCCGAAAGGAGACGTGAAACGCCTTCCCAAAGGCGCCACGGCGATCGATTTTGCGTTTGCCGTACACTCGGAAGTCGGATTGCGGTGCCAGGGGGCAAAGATCAATCAGCGCATCGCCCCGCTGCACCGACCGCTCGCCAACGGGGATACCGTCACCGTCATCACCAGTCCGCATGCGAGACCGAGTCGTGATTGGCTCAGCCATGTGCGAACCGCTCGCGCCCGGCACGGAATACGGCATTGGATCAAGCAGGAGGAGTCCGAGCGGAGCGTCGCCCTCGGTCGGGATATCCTGGCTCGGGAATTACGCCGCCGCCGGCTGCTCAAGCCGGACGACGCGACGATGGCCCGCGCCGCCGAGCGCCTCTCCCTCGCGTCGGCGGAGACGTTGTTGCAGGCCCTCGGGCGGGGCGATGTCCCGACGGGCCAAGTGCTTCGGGCGTTGTACCCGGATCAGCCGGGTACCGAGCTGTCCCAACCCAAGCCCACAGCCGTTGGCCGGGTGCTCGATCGCATCCGCCTCGGGCGGGGCGTCCGCATTCAAGGCGTGGACGGACTCTTGGTCCGCTACGCGCAGTGTTGTCAGCCAGTGCCGGGCGATCAGGTCGTCGGTTACGTATCTCAGGGCCGTGGCATCTCTATTCACCGAGGCGATTGTCCCAATCTGCTGACGATTCCGGCCGATCCGGACAGGCGAGTCGAGATCGATTGGAAAGAGGTCGAGGGTGAGGTGTTCGTGGTGTGTCTCGCCGTCGTGGGTGAAGATCGGCGAGGTCTGTACGCGGACTTGATGCAGGCGATTACCGGACAGAAAACGAACATTCGGAGCGTGGAACTCAAGGCCAAGGACGCCGAGATGTTCGGTACGGTGCTCGTGGAAGTCGAGAACAGCACGCAACTCTCAAAAGTGATGCGCGCCATGCGACGCATCAAAGGTGTCATCTCGGTGGGTCGCAAGGAACAACACGTGCAGGACCACGCGGACTGACGACGTGACTTTTCGTCTCGAACTCCCGTTCGCGCCGGCCGGCGACCAGCCACGCGCGATCGCGGAGCTCAGCGAAGGCCTTGCGTCGGACCAATCGTACCACACACTCCTTGGCGTGACGGGATCCGGAAAAACCGTGACCCTTGCAAGCGCCATCGCGTCGTTCGGGCGCCCGGCGCTCGTGCTCTCCCATAATAAGACGCTGGCGGCGCAGCTGTACGGCGAGCTGAAGTCGTTCTTTCCCTCCAACGCCGTCGAGTACTTCGTCTCGTATTACGACTATTACCAACCGGAGGCCTACGTTCCGGCGACGGATACGTATATCGAAAAGGACGCATCGATCAATGACGATATCGATGCGCTACGCCTGCGCGCGACCTCGAGTCTCATGGAACGTGATGACGTCATTATCGTCGCGACTGTAAGCGCGATCTACGGCTTGGGTGACCCCGCGCAGTACCGCGAGTTGATGGTCACGGTGAATGTGGGTACCGAGCAGACGCGGGATGCGATACTCGAGGAACTCGTGCGAATCCAATACACGCGAAACAACGCCGTGCTGGAGCGAGGGGCCTTCCGAGTGCGGGGTGACACCATCGAAATATTGCCTGCGTACGAGGAACAAGGTGTGCGCATCGAGCTTTGGGGCGATACGGTGGAACGCATTTCCAAGATCGATCCCCTGACCGGCAAGGTGATTGCACAGTTGGATGCGTGTGCAATCTACCCGGCCACCCACTTCGTCATGCGACGGGCGGCGGTGGAGCGTGCTGTGACGGCGATTCGCGCCGAGCTGAAAGATCGCGTGGCGGAATTCCGCGCCACGGGCAAATTACTAGAGGCGCAGCGACTCGAAACCCGCACGCAGTTCGACATCGACATGCTACTCGAAGCCGGTACCTGCGCGGGGGTCGAAAACTACAGTCGACACTTTTCGGGACGGTTGCCGGGCGAGCGGCCGGCCTGCCTGCTCGACTACTTCCCATCGGATTTTCTCACCATAATCGATGAGTCGCACGTGACCCTCCCGCAGCTCGGGGGCATGTATGAGGGAGATCGGTCGCGAAAACTCACCCTCGTCGAGTACGGCTTCAGGCTGCCATCGGCGCTCGATAACCGCCCACTCAATCATGACGAGTTCATGGCGATCGTGCCGAGGATCGTGTTCGTGTCCGCAACGCCCGGCGATCGGGAGATCGAGCTATCGCGCGGTTGCGTGGTGGAGCAAGTCATCCGCCCGACAGGGCTGATCGATCCCATCGTCGAGGTGCGTCCCGCTGCAGGTCAGGTTGACGACCTCCTGGCAGAGATTCGGCGGTGCGAAAGTCTCGGACAGCGCGTACTCGTCACCACGTTGACCAAGCGCATGGCGGAAGACCTCACCGATTACCTCCAGCAGGTGAGCGTCCGCGTGCGGTACATGCACTCGGACATCGATACGATCGAGCGCATGGAAATCATTCGGGGACTGAGACTCGGCGAGTTCGATGTGCTCGTAGGCATCAACCTCTTGCGCGAAGGATTGGATCTTCCGGAGGTCGCGCTCGTTGCCATTCTCGACGCGGACCACGAAGGATTCCTCCGGTCCGAGCGGTCACTGATCCAGACCGTAGGCCGCGCGGCGCGCCATGTGGACGGCCGAGCCGTACTGTATGCCGACCGCATGACGGGGTCGATGGAACGGGCCCTCACGGAAATGGACCGTCGGCGGCGACTGCAGGAGGTTCACAACGAGAAGTACGGCGTGATCCCGACCTCCATCCGAAAGTCCGTCGAACAAGTGCGTTTCGTGACGCGCGTCGCAGACATCCGATCCGCGCCGGCGGAGGGCGAGGATCGTTCAGAGTCGCAACCTTCGCTGGATCGGGAGAGCCTCATCGAGGTGCTGGAGCAGCAAATGCGCGACGCCGCGGCAGACCTGGATTTCGAGACAGCTGCTCGGTTGCGGGACCAAATATTCGAACTGCGCGCCGGAGGTGATCCGGTGCGTCGTTCGCCGCGTGGGTCGAGGCCCAAGGGCCGCCGGCGCGCGCGCTCCTCGCGGCGATGAACTCCATGCTGCCATCCCCCGAGAACGCGACGCTCGAACGACTCGAGGAGTTGGCTGCTCAGCTGTGGTCGGAGCTTCCACACGGCGCCGTCGTTTGGCTCAGCGGAGACATCGGCGGCGGGAAGACCACGTTCGCAAAGGCGTTGGTAGGAGCCGCGTCCGGGGAGGGGGCGCGAAGTCCGACGTTTGCCCTGGTGAATTACTACGAGAGCCCGGCCGGACTCTTGATTCACGTCGATTGCTATCGGCTGCAGAATCCTTCGGAGGCTGTGGAGCTGGACTTTCCAGACCTGCAGCGCGAGGCCCGACTGCTTATGATCGAATGGCCGGAAAATGCGGGTGCGTACGTTCCGCGGCCCGATGCGCATTTCCGCTTCGGCCATATCGAGCGGCGGGACGAGCGGTTCGTTGAAAGACTGCTGTGAGCGTATGCCTGGCCCTGGATACGGCCACAGCGGTCGCCACGGTCGCCCTCGGGGACGATCGGGATCTGTTGGCGGAGGTCACCCTGGGTCGGCGCCGCGCGGGTGCCCAACTGGTGCCGGCTATAGAGGAGTGCCTGCAACTGGGTGGTGTGGGGTGGAGGGACGTGACCGAGATTTTGATTGCAGACGGGCCTGGGAGCTTTACGGGCCTCAGAATCGGGTTCGCCACGGTGTTTGGGATCATCACCGAGCACGATCTTCGGGTGAGCGTCGCGCCGTCGCTGATGGTATCGGCATGGGCCGCGGCGCAGTTGGACGAAGCCCCCGTGGCGGCACTATATGACGCACTCCGAGGCGAAGTCTTTGGGGCGCTGTATTCCTTCACCTCCAACGGCGTGGAGGTGCACGAGGCACCTACGCTCACGACGGTCGCCCGCCTGAGGGAACGCGCGCGTGTGCGGCCGCGAGTGGCCGTGGGGGATGGGGCGGTGGCGTATGCCGATGAAATCCGCGCCTGGACGATGAGAGATCCACTGGGGCTGCCCCACGGGGTTCCGCGAGCGTTCGCCCTCTTGGCTCTGCGGCGGCTCGAGGGCGGGGCGGCCCCGGTGGACTTCGGGGACTTCGAGCCGACGTACGGACGGCAGGCGCATGCCCAGGCCGTGTGGGAACGCGACAGCGGACCACGCCTCGGCAATTGAGGACCAGGACTCGGCGTTGAGGGACCGCCTAACCCCCGATCGTGGCCTACCGAACGTATACCGAATATCTTGCGGTTCCGCAGTCGTTGGACAGGGCGTCTGGGAACCCGATCGAGAGCGTTTCGACCTCGTTTTGGGCGATGTTTTTGGCCCGAAAAACGGTCCGCAAAAAAATGGTAAGAATCGCGTATCTTTGGTTGACAAAAGGACTTAAAGCCTCTATAGTTTTGCCGAATCCGGGTCCCATCTCATCAAATATTGGAGGTTCACGTGAGTCGCAGTCTGAACAAAGTCCAGTTGATCGGGAATCTGGGAAGGGACCCGGAAGTACGCAGCACGGCCAACGGTTCGAAGGTGGCGACACTATCGGTTGCCACCAGCCGACGGTGGAAGAGCCAGGCCGGAGAGGATCAGGAAAAGACCGAATGGCATCGGGTGATCCTGTGGAACAACCGTGGTTCGGGATTGGCTGATGTTGCCGAGCGGTACCTGAAGAAGGGCGACCGGATCTACGTGGAAGGCCGGATCGAGTATCGCACGTGGGAAGACAAAGACGGCAACACGCGGTACTCGACCGAGATCGTGGGCCGTGAGATGATGATGCTTTCGGGCCAGAGCGGAGGTGCGGACATGGAACCGGTAGGCGCTTCCGTGGGTGAAGCTCCCTCGGCGAAGTCGGACCCGCAGTCCTTTGGTGATTTCCCGGAGGCTCTCGATGAGGAAGACGACGATCTTCCGTTCTAGGCCATTATGCTTGGGTCTAATCGCCGCTGCGGTGAGTACGGTTCCGCTCGTGGCGCAGGACTCCACAGCGGCGAATCAATCGGCAAGGGTCCACATCGTCGGGGTTGGCGAGACGCTGTGGACCCTTGCCGAGTTGTACTTTGGCGATCCACACCTCTGGCCGGAAATCTACCGGCTGAACACGCTGGTCGTGGAGGATCCCCACTGGATCTTCCCCGGCGAGGAGTTGCTGTTGGCGCCGCTGGACGCTGCTTCCCCCATACCGGAAGCCGCGGGGCTCGAGCTGGTGGTGCAAGCCACCGAGGTAGAGCTCCCGCCTCCGCCTCCGCCGCCGCCGCCGCCCGCTGGAACGGGACCCACCGTCTTTGCGCGCGCGGGGGCTGATGCCCGCGCGGGCTTGCAGGTGGCGCGCCCCCCCCCGCTGCGTGGTTCCGGCCGGGTGCGGTTCTATGCGGCGGGATTCCTCACCGAGGAGAAGGATCTAGCGTGGGGTAAGGTCATCGGAACGGACGACCAATCGACATTGTCGACGTTACCGGCATCGACGTCGGCCACGGTGTTCGAGCATGTGCGGATCGAGGCGCCCGAAAACGCCACCTATCGTGTTGGAGACTCGCTGCTCGTTTTGCGTATGTCTCGCGTCGTGGCCGGCTGGGGACGCGTCGTCGTGCCATCGGGCATCGTTCGCGTGATCGAGGTGGCTGGTAGCATCGTCCGTGGAGAGGTGACCGCGCAATACGAGCGGATTGCCGATGGTCGGGTGATCCTGCCGTTGCCGCCTTACCGAGATCTCGGGGACGTGCGCCCTGCCGACATCGAAAACGGCATGCGCGGCTCAATTGTCGCAGTGCGCGATCTTCACCCCGTCCCGTTGCTCCGGGACGTGGTGTTCATCGACCGTGGTCGCGTAGACGGGATTGTGCCGGGCGATGTCTTTGAAGTGTTGGCCCCCAGTCTAGACCCCGACGTGCCGCCTTGGCGCCGGGTGGCCGTGATGGAGGTCGTTCGTGTGAACGAGCGGTCGGCGTCGGCGGTTCTCAGCCTGATTCACGATATCGGCGTGCGTACCGACGCTCCGGTGCGTCTAATCCGCAAAATGCCGTGAGCTACAATGTCCGGAGGAGCCGGGTCGCCACTCCCCGCCGCCCGGATGCGAGCCGGTTCCTATCGGTATTTTGCTAATTGGTGGGTCGGGTCGGTACCGAGTCTCCCTGCAGGTCACACTTTTCCCAACCCAGGATTCAGCGTGTTGATGCGGGCGCGGGTGCCCAATACAGCCGGTGATGTCTAAGCGCGCGCTCGTCACCGGCGGCGCGGGTTTTATCGGCTCACATGTTGCCGAGGCGTATCTGGACGCCGGCTACGAAGTTACGGTGCTCGACGATCTGTCGACCGGGCGACGCGAGCACGTGCCGGGGGGTGCCAAGTTCGTTCACGCCGGGGTCAACGACAGGGAGGCCCGAGAGTTGCTCGAGCGGGGCAGATTCACCGTGTTGAATCATCATGCCGCACAGATGGACGTGCGCGTCTCGGTAAGTGATCCGCTCAGGGACGAGCGCATCAATATCGCCGGTCTGATCAACCTGCTCGAAGGAGCGCGAGTGGGAGGTGTGCAGCGAGTGGTGTTCGCGTCTTCAGGCGGAGTGATCTACGGGGATGGGGAGTCGCTGCCGTTCTCCGAGCAATCACGCAAGCTGCCGGTTTCTCCCTACGGAGTGAGTAAACTCGCGTCGGAATACTATCTCGCGATGTACTCGACCCTTCATGGTTTGGAGGTCGTATCCTTGCGCTACGGCAACGTGTACGGACCCCGTCAGAACCCGCATGGTGAGGCCGGCGTTGTCGCTATATTCAGTAATCGCCTACGAGATCGTGAGGGGCTCACCATCTATGGTGACGGGTCCCAGACGCGCGACTATGTCTTTGTGGGAGATGTGGCGCGTGCGAACTTGATGGTGAGTTCCGGTGACCCTCCAACGGTCAACTCGATCGACGATGCGGCGTTCAACGTGGGAACGGGGATCGAGACCAGTGTGAACGATCTCGCACGCATGTTGCTTGAGATTGCCCGGGCCGATGTCTCCGTCGGGCATGTGGATTCCCGACCGGGAGAGCTTCTGCGCAGCGCAGTGGATTCGCGCAAGCTCGCGGCCGACCGGGGATGGGTGCCCCAGGTTACGCTCAAGGATGGATTGCAGCAAACCTACGAGTGGGTGGCATCGTGTCGCTGATAGTGATGCAGGTTGGAGGGGCGCTCCCCACAGGCCCTTGGGACATGATCGTGCAGTCGAGTCCGGTCATCAAGGTCGTGCTCGCGATACTCACGCTCTTCTCGGTGGTTAGTTGGTTCTTGATCTTCCTGAAGTGGTGGCAGTTCCGTCGGGTCAGCAAGCAGGCGGATCGTTTCTTCGCAGAGCTGGAGCGCACCAGCCGGCTCGAAGATGCATACCGAGCCGTGATGAAGCTCCCGATGTCGCCGTACCGACGAATTCTCAAGGAGAGCGTAAACTTTTTCTCGGAGTTGCGCCCGGGAGCGCTACAGCAAACGGAGAGCAACAAGCACGAAGCGCTGACAACGACCCAACTCGAGGCGTTGAAAATGGTGTTCGCCAAGGAGATCGGGGCGGAACGCGATCTGATGGCGCGGTACATACCTTGGTTGGCGACGGTCGGCTCAGTGAGCCCTCTACTGGGACTGCTCGGCACCGTGCTTGGAGTGATGAACACGTTTCTCGGAATAGCGGCTGGAGGATCGGGGAACATCGCGGCGGTGGCGCCAGGGGTGGCCGAAGCCCTGGTGACGACGGTGTTCGGATTGGGCGTGGCAATACCCGCCGTCATCGCGTACAACGTGTTCGCGAATCGTCTCGGCTTGTTGGCGGGTGAACTCGAAGGGTTCTCGCAGGAGATCGTCGGCGCTCTGGCTCGCGAAGGGAGAGTCTGAGACATGGCGGGCGGCGGGCTTCACGGGCACGGCGAGTTGCCGATGAATGCCGACATCAACGTGACTTCTCTCGTCGACGTCGCATTCGTCCTCTTGATCATCTTCATGATTACTGCACCGATCATGCAGGGTGGGATCGATATTCAGCTTCCCCGCACCGACGCGCAGGCGATCGAGCCACGAGAGGGGCTCGTGATCACGGTGGACAAAGACGGCGTCATCTTTCTCGGTGAAGATCCCTTGACGTACGAAGAGTTCCGCGGGTCGTTTCGAGCCATTGTCGATGCCAGGCAGCCCAGCGGAGTGTATTTCCGTGGCGACGCACGAGCTAGGTGGGGGGATGTGGCACGTGTGATGGCCGTCATACGATCCGCGGGAATCGAAGATCTTGGCGTGGTCACCGAGGCCGAGGAGCTGGAACGGTGAGTGGCCGCGAGCCGGCCCTGCGGGGCCCGGAACGGAACCCCGGCGCAAGTGGCCTTGCCCTCGCGGGCACGGCGCTTATCCATGGCGCCGCCGTCGGTATGCTGTTTGTAAACCCGAGTAGCGTCTCGGATTATTCGCCCCCGGTGTACTCCGTGCGGTTGGTGGCGGCCCCGCGTCCCCAACCCCAGGCGCGCCGAGCCCCGGAGGTGATTGAGCGTCCAGCCCAGCGAGCGGAGCCCCTCGCGCAACGTCCGTCGGTGGCCGAGACGCCGCCACCGCCGCCCCCACCGGACCCTGAGATGGAGCGCGAGCCGGCCCCGCGATCGACTCCAGATGTTGAACTCGTGCCGGACGAAGAGCCGTCGACGGGTGACGATCCCGCAACGGTGAGTGTCAGCGGCGTCAACTTCCCGTACCCCGAGTATCTCCGCAACATCGTGGCCCAAGTGTATCGACGATGGCAGAGACCATCGGGGAACCAATCGCTGCGCGCCGAGATTTTGTTCTTTGTACGCCGTGACGGATCGATCACGAGCCTCCAATTCGTCGGGCGCTCGGGCAGTTTCGGGTTCGACCTCGAGGCCGAAGGGGCGATCGAGGCCGCTGGCAATTCTGGTGCCTTCGGTCCGCTGCCTAAGGGTTTCGCGGGAGATATCCTGCCGGTCAGCTTTTTCTTCGACCCAACGGTCGGTCGCCGATGAGAAACGCCGCGCTAGTTGTGCTGTGCCTCGCCGGTTTCGTTGGGCGACCGGTGATTGCGCAGGATTCCATTCCGGTGGAGCAGGGGGTTCGCATCGGGATTACGTACGCCCCGGGAGTGCGGCCGGGAATGTTGGTGTTGGGGGGGAGTGGGGGGGGCGATCGCACCACGGCGCTCGACTCGGCGCGCACCATCATCACGCGCGACCTCCACTATGGCGATCTGTTTGAAATGATCGTCCTCCCGATGGGCGACAGCTTGAGCCTCACAATCGGCCGGTCACCCGGAGAGGACGGCGACACCGCCGCTTCGCACGTGCCGTTCGTGAACTATGCATTGTACAGAGTGCTCGGCGCTGATTATGCCGTGGACGTGTCGGTCGATCGGGATTCGAGCGTGGTCGTGACGCTCCATGACGTCGCGGGGGAGCTGACGAAGAGGGAGGTGCGCATTCCCAATCTGAATCCCAACGAGCGCGACTTCCGGATGCGGGTCCATCGGGCCGCCGACGAACTCGTGCGCGTGATTACCGGTGTGTCCGGAATCGCGGCTTCCCAGATCCTGTTTATCAATGCGGGGCGGATCTATCGTGTCGATTTCGACGGGCACACGGTCGAAGCCCTCTCGCCCGAGGGTCAAAATGCGATGTCGCCGGTTTGGGCTCCAGATGGCCACCGGGCGGTGTATATGGAGTTTCAGGAGGGCCTGGGGCCCCTCTTCATGCTGGACCTCGATACTGGCGAGCGTCGGGTGCTTCCCTTCACGCAGGAGTCGCTGAATTTCGCGCCGGCGTTTTCTCCCGATGGGGGCACGCTGGCCTTCTCCCGGGCCGGGGATGACGGAACCGACATTTACGCCTATAACTTGGCTGACGACTGTTGCTTACAGCGCTTGACGGTGGGTGGTTTTTCTGATAATCTGTCCCCAACGTTCAGCCCGGATGGGCAGCGGATAGCTCACGTTTCCAATCGGCCTGGCACTCCACAGATTTACGTCATGGCCTCCGACGGGACGGGCCAGGAGTTGTTCGCGCCATTCGACTACGGCGTGTCGGGGAGTTCGCACGCGCCGGAGTGGTCGGCCGACGGGTTGAGCCTGACGTTCGATCGGGACGTGGGCCGCGTCCCTCAGATCTTCGTCATGGAGGTTGCCGGGAGGAAGGTGCGGCAGTTGACGAGCTTGGGACGCAACTACGACCCGACGTGGGCGCCCGACGGAAGGCACCTCGCGTTTGTCTCGACGCGTACGGGCTCGCAGCAGGTTTGGATCATCGATATGGAGACGGGGGCGGTGCGCCAATTGACGAGGCTAGGTGAGGCGCGCCTTCCAGCATGGTCTCCGCGAATACCGGAGCGACTTAACTAATGAATGGAGCGAAGATGCGACACACCCTGCCGATCTCTACGGGAATCGCTGTTGTTCTCCTCGCCGCCGCCTGTGGCGGCGGGCCACCGCCACCTCCCCCGGGGCCGGATCTCGACTCCCTGGCTGCGGCCGAGGCCGCGGAACAGGCGCTAACGGACTCGATCGCGCAGGCGCAGGCAGTGCGCGACAGTATCGACCGCGAGCGTGTGCGAATCGAGGCTGACGAGACACGGGTCCGTGAGGATTCCATCGCCGCGGTGCGCGGAGAGACTACTCGTGTTCGCGATGCGCTCGCCGAACGCGTTCACTACGACTATGACCGGTCCAACATCCGCGCAGGCGACGCGGCGATTCTGGATCAAAAGCTTGCCATCCTGCAGAGGAATCCGAGCTTGAGAATCGAGATCACGGGCCATTGCGACGAGCGCGGATCGGACGAATACAACATCGCCTTGGGCAATCGCCGCGCCCTCGGAGCGAAACGTTATCTCACGGACCGGGGTATAGCAGAAGACAGGATAACGACGAGTTCCAGGGGTGAAGAGAACCCGGCCGCCATGGGAGCCAACGAGGAAGCATGGGCGCAAAATCGACGGGGCGAGTTTACGATTGCGTCGGGCGGCAACCAGTTGCGAATGCCCACAGGCATGTGAGACGATTTGCCGTCATTTTTGCCGGGGTGATTCTCGGCGGGTGCGCGCTGAAGGGTGATGTTCGGCGCGTTGAAAATCAATTGACGGAGTATCGGGAAGAAACGGCCCGCGCCGACTCGGCGCGGGCCGTTATGCTGGTGCAGTTGCTGGACGACGTTTCCCGTTTGCGCAACGACTCGAGGCAGATCCTCGACTCCCTGCAGGCCCAACGGCGCGCGCTCTTCTCAATGCAGGGGGCTTTCCGCGGTGAAATCACGGAAGTGCAACAGCAGCTCGTCGCGATCCAGGAACTTACGGGGCAGAGTCAGGCGCGACTTACCGAGCTGCGTGATCGGATCGATCGCCGGGTCCAGCCGGTCGCCGCTTCCCCATCAGCGGCACCCGGCAGCGCCGGCGTTCCCCAGCAGGATTCCACAGGGCCCGAGGAACTCTTCCAGATGGGGATTCAACAGCTCCAGCGTGGCAGCCCCCGAACGGCTCGCGTCGCATTCCGCCGGATCCTGGAGGAATTCCCCGAGCACGGGCGGGGCGCCGATGCCCTGTATTGGATTGGGGAGAGCTTTCGCACCGAGGAGCCGGACTCGGCAGTCTCCGCATTCGAGACGGTCGTGGAACGGTTCCCCAGCTCGGCACGGGCTCCGTTGGCGCTCTACAAGATCGGGCTCGATGCGGAGCGACGCGGAGATCAGGCCGCCGCGCGGCTTGCGTTCCAGCGGGTGGTCGCGGGCTATCCCCGCTCCGATGAGGCCGATCTGGCCCGGGCCAAGCTGTCCAATCCCTGACGACCGTCCGTCGCAGGCAGCGCCAACCGCGTAACCATGGCAAAGAAGAAACCCAAGGGCGAAATGCCCTTCTTGGATCACCTCGAGGAGCTGAGGTGGCGAATCCTCTGGAGCGGTGGCGCGCTCGTCGTCGGGTCCATCATCGGCTTTTATCTGGTGACGCGATTCGATATCCCCGCGGTACTGATGATTCCCATCGAGCCCTACCTGTCGGGTGATCGGCTCGTATTTACTCGCCCCACCGACGCATTTCTCATAACGCTGAAGCTCTCCGTCGTCGTCGGTGCGGTCTTGGCTTTTCCCGTCATCGTTCGTCAAGTATGGGGTTTTCTCTCGCCCGCGCTGTACGAGCGAGAACGGCGCCTGATCACACCCGCCGCTATTGCCGGGGTGGGATTGTTCTTGATCGGGGGGTTCATGGCCTACCTGTGGGTGCTTCCGGCCGTGCTCCGAATGATGCTGAGCCCGCGATTCCTCGGTTCGGCGTTCGAACCATTCATCACGGCAGGGGAGTATTTCCGGTTCGCCACCCAGGTGATTCTCGCGTTTGGGTTTGTCTTTCAGTTGCCGCTGGTGATGGTGCTGCTGGCAGCCATCGGGTTGGTCGATCCGCGGTTTTTCGCCCGCAATAGACACTACGCCTTTGTGATCGGCGCGCTGGTCGCCGCGTTCGTGACTCCGCCCGACGTGTTTTCGATGCTGTTGATGATGGCCCCCATCGTCGTGTTGTACGAGGTCGGGATTCTCATCGGCCGAGTCGTCTGGAAGCGTAACGGCAGAGGCGACCACACTATCGGCGGGGGCGGGGGCGGGGGCGGGGCGGGGGCGCCCTCATCCTGTTGGGTTTGTGTCTCGCAACTCCCGCTGAGGCCCAGGACCGGCCACCGGACTCTACCCGCACTGTCGCTGACTCGCTCCAGGCGGTGCAGGACTCGGCGCGGACAGATTCGTTGAGTGCGGCGGCGGATTCCGCCGGTCCGAGGGTCGAACTCCCGACCGCGCCGTCACGCTCGTTCCCGTCCGCCGATTCGCTGATCGAGGTGCTGCTGAACCGCGAAGGCTACCGCGCCACTCGATATGCGGCGGACAGCCTCACGTTCTTGGCGATGATTCAGCAGATCGATCTTCAAGGGTCGGCCATTGTGGAGCGTGAGGGACGGATAGTGGAGGCGGATTCCATCCGGTTCATGCAGGCGTTGTGCGCGCTGGCTGCCATGGGAGATCCCAAGCTTTTCGACGGGGGGACGGCACTCGTGGGTGAAGAGATGGACTACGACACGTGCGAGCGCCGAGGAATCGTGTCTAATGCCATAACAACATTCAATCAGGCGGGCGTGACATGGTACATGCGGGGGGACATTGGTGTCGATTCGGGATCGACGCGCCTGTACGCCGGGAGGGGTAACATCACGAGCTCGGACCTGCCCAACCCGGATTACCACTTTAGGATGGGCAGGATGAAGTGGGTGACCAACAACATCATGGTCGCCCGTCCTGTCGTACTGTACGTCCGCGACGTCCCGGTGCTGTGGTTGCCTTTCTTGTTCCAGGACATGCGTCGCGGCCGCCGAACGGGAATGCTGACGCCGCGTTTCGGGATCAACGACATCGTCAGACCCAACCAGGGGTACCGCCGCCACATCACCAACGTGGGGTATTTCTTCGCCTTCAACGACTACACCGACGGACAAGTTTCCCTCGACTGGTTTGCGGAGACCACGGTGTCGATCAATGGCCAGGTGCGGTATCGGTGGCTGAACCAGTTCTTGGATGGAGGCATCGGTGTATCGCGTGTTTTCGAAGCTGGATCGGGGGGCAACTCTGGGCGCCGCACGACAAGATTGGCGTGGAACCACCGACAACAATTCAACCAGCGAACTCGCCTCACGGCCAACGTGGATTTCTCCACCAGCACGCGAGTGCTCCGGGAGAACGCCGTCGATCCTTTTCTTCAGACCGGCCAACTGAGAAGCACTATCAATTTCTCAAAGCAGCTAGATTGGGGTACCATCACCGCCGGCGGAAGCCGCGTTCAGCAAATCAGCAACGAAGTAGTCAATCAGACGTTTCCCGACATTCGGCTGACACCAGTGCCGATCAGTATCGGGACCAACCTCACGTGGTCACCGTCTTTTTCATTTCAGAGGCGCACAACCTCGAATCAGCCGGCCGGAGTCATCCTGTTGCCGCCGTTGGACGGCCTACCCCAAGAGGATTCGCTGTTCAACGATTCGCGCAGGACGTCATTGTCGCTGGGAACGCCGCTCAGAATCGGCCGGTGGAATTGGCAGAACAGCTTCACGGTGACCGACGTGCTCTCAAACGCGCGCACCGTGGTGAGCGTGGCGGATCCGACTGACACCAGTCGGACTTTCACGAGGGTGTACGGCGAGGATTTCTCCACCGAGATCGAGTGGAACACCGGTATCAACCTGCCCATGGTGTTTCCGGGCAGCTGGAAACTCCAGCCGTCCGTTGGCATCCGAAACAAGACGGCGGGCCCCTTCCTTTTGCGAAATCGCTTCACGGGGGGTGAGTTCGTTCAACAGGGCAAACGCCCGTCGTTTGCCGCGGGAATCTCGCCGGCGTTTTTTGGGTTCTTCCCGGGTGTCGGTCCGATCTCTCGGATTCGGCACTCCGTCACCCCCCAGTTCTCGTGGAGTTACGCGCCTTCGGCCCAGGTGACGAAGCAATACCTGCTGGCACGCAACCCCTCTAACCCCAATCCCAATCTCAAGAGTCCGGCACTTCACAGGGTGGGTCTGTCCGGCATATCGCAAACCTTCGAGGGAAAGTTTGGGTCGTCTGACGACTCCACGGACACCCAATCAGAGCAAAAGATCAAGCTCCTGAGCTGGCAGACGTCCGGTCTGCAGTACGACTTCGAGCAGGCGAAGGAACCCGGACGAAACGGATGGATCACCTCGAGTATTTCCAATTCGTTCACCAGCGACATGCTCCGAGGATTCAACCTCCGGTTGTCGCACGACCTATGGGATGGACGGGTAGGCTTCGACTCGACACGCTTCGATCCATTCCTCCGGTCGGTGTCGGCGAGCTTTACGATCAGCGGCTCGACGTTTGCGCGGTTGGCGCGTGCGTTGTTCGGCGGCGAGCCGCTTCCTCCTCCTGCGGCACCGGAGGAACTCGCGGCCGACTCTCTCGACCAGGAGTTCTTCTCCCCAGCTCCGGTCATGGCCACGGGTAGGTCCTTCCCAACGGTGGAAAGCATCGCCGGACGCGGGCGGCGGGGACAGGGATTCACAGCAGCCATCCGGTACAACGAACGGCGTACTCGGTTGGACGATAACAGGAGTGATTCGGGAACCCCGCTAACCAACCGCAATGTTGGCGTAACCATGTCGTTCAGCCCCACGAGAAATTGGTCTCTCCAGTGGACCACTGACTACAACCTCACCACCAAGGAGTTTGGCTCGAACGCCCTTCGGTTCGAGCGGGACCTGCGGCGCTGGCGGGCGACGTTTGCTTTCGTGCAGGCGCCAAACGGCAACTTCGCTTTCAATTTTTTTGTGCAGCTGCTCGACCTGACCGAGTTGAAATTCAATTACGACCAGCGGAGCGTAAACCGCTGATTTCAGCCATCAGGTATCAGCTTTCAGCTTTTGTCTCGAGCGACCAGTGCCGTTCCGTTGTACCCGACCATTCTGATAGCTGACTGAAAGCTGTTGCTTTCCAGCTTTCGGCGGCGGGTACTCGACGTCCAAACACCCGTCGGGGAACCGCGGATGACGCTGATGGGACGGACAAAAACGGATCCCACCCCCACCTCCACACCCCAACAAAGTATTTGATCCGTGTTTACCCGCATCTTCCGCGTTATCCGCGGTCTCCCGAAAACGGCGGGACCCACGGCGGCCGGAGCTGAAGGTGAAAGCCGATTGACGAGTTTTGACACAGTCTCAGCTGAAAAGCTGAGTCTTACTACCCTCATGTCCATTCCGGAGGACAGGTTCCGAAAACGAGGCGTGATCGTAAGTCGTTTATTTACAATGTATTACATGGCTATCGAGATTGGCACGGTAACTGCTGTATAGGAGGTGGTCATCGTTCGGAGAGAGCGGGTGAGCCGTGGGCCGCCGCGATGAGTGATTCTAGCCGCCGGAGTGATATCGAATGAAAGCGTCTTTCGCGTTGATCGGTGTTGTCATGATGGGGGCTGCGGGTTGTGACGGTCCCACCGCTCTCGTCGATCGTCCCGAGGGCCTGGCATACCGTCTCGAACCGAGCGGCGATCCGCTTGCGCCCCTGGGTGTTTTGCTGACGTGGAATCCGGTTATGGATCCCGACCTCGAGATCTACAACGTCTACGGCCGATTGGCCGGCTCCAATCAGTTCGATCTGCGAGGTTCGACTACGTCGACGAGTTTCCATGATGACGGTATGCCCGACCTGGAGTACCGCGTGACCGCAGTGAGTACCGAAGGGGAGGAGAGTCCGCCCAGCAATTCGGTGACGATCGATGAGAGGCTGCGACTCGAGGCTCCAGCGAGCATTGGCAGCGTGAGCCTGAATGGCGCGATCCTGCTGACGTGGTCGGACAACGCGTTCGTCAACGAGCCCGATGGGTTCCAGACCTATCGCGTGTATAGCACGGCGTTCGATCTCGACGGTGGATTGTGTGGTGAACAGTGGTCGCTCGAGGGTACGACCGTAGCGCCTGAATTCCTTGCTTCGGCCTTGGGCAACGGCTCACCGGTGTGTTTCGGCGTGTCGGCCGAGAGCATCGAGGGGTGGGAGAGTCTGTGGTCGGACGTGATTGCGGACACGCCCCGCCCCGACGCCCGAAACGTGCTGCTGTTTCCGTTTCAGGACGATCCCGATCTCAGCGGTTTTCGTTTCTTCGACGACCTGGACGGTGACGGACTCGTGGACGCAGCGGAACTCGGACTCATCCGGCGCGGTGACCGATCGGATGTCGACTTTCGGGTGGACCGGGCTGGGTCGGGAGCCGTGTTTCTCGAGCCGGTTCGGTCGGGCACCACGATCGCGCTTTATAGTACGGACCCCGTTGACGACCTGACCTCGATAGATGTGGCTCCGGTGAGTGGGTATTCGATCGTGGGTCTTTCAGCCGAGCCCGGGTTCGGCTACGTGTTCGAGATGGACGGCGGAGACGGGTTTCTCCGGTTTGGAGCCCTCAGGGTGACGCACGTTGGGGCGCAATTCATCATCTTCGATTGGGCGTATCAAACCGATCCGGGGAATCCGGAACTCTCCATCAGTGGTGGCCGGCCGACGTCGAGCGGGGACGGTCTGGTGGTGAAGGGCCGCAAGTAGGGCGGGCAGTATCGACGAGGTGAAGGGGTGGGTGGGATGCTCCCTCCTCCCCCGACATTCCTCCGTCTATATTCCCGCCCATGCCAACCTCAATAATCCTCGACGGTGCTTCGCTGAGGGTCGAGGATGTCATTGCCGTCGCGCGCGGCTTTGCATCCGTCTCGATCCAACCGGCCGCGATGGAGCGCTTGGGGCCTGCCCGTCGCGTGGTCGAGGACGCGGTGCGGTCCGACGACGCGGTCTAC
>JADFPO010000040.1:16015-26804 GCA_022562295.1 Gemmatimonadota bacterium | reverse complement strand
CCTCCGCGGGTGGCAACCACACCGACAACAACGGCGCCCAGCTCCTGATCTCCGGTCTCATGACCGACGAATGGATGCACTCCGGCACATTCCCGACGCGTGCCGAGGTGGAGCTCAGGACCGTCCCGAACGACAACGGCACCCTGTCCGCTGTTTACCTGTTTCTGCACCAAGCGCGCGCGGCGCTGGAGACCACTGCCGAGCTTCTCGAGGAGCACAGCGCGGATCCGACCGGCGACGAGCGGATTTCCGAGATGCTGGCATACGCCGGATTCACCTACATCGCCTTTGGCGAGAACTACTGTTCCGGTGTGCCGTTCAGCAAGCTGACCAGCGATGGGCAGTTGGAGCTTGGTAGTTCGGAGACGAGCGAGCAGGTCTTCAATCGCGCCATCGCGCGGTTCGATGCGGCTTTGGCCCATGGCGCGATCGCGTCCGACATCGAGGACATGGCGCGAGTTGGTAAGGGCCGGGCGCTGCTGAACCTTGCCCAATACGACGCGGCCGCGGCCGCCGTGGCGGGGATTGCAGACGACTTCGCCAAGCTGGTCGAGCACTCGGAGAACACCGAGGCCGAGCGGAACTCGATCGTCGAGTTCAATCAGATCGAGCGGCGTTGGTCGGTGGGCGACAACGAGGGCATCAACGGATTGGACTTCCGGTCCGCCAACGACCCGCGGATCCAGTGGTCCTTGAGCGTCGGGGACGCGTTCGATCAATCGTTCCCGGATTTTTACCGCTTCAACAACTACACCACGCGGAGTGACCCGATCGCATTCGTGACGGGAATCGAAGCGCGCCTCATCGAGGCGGAAGCGATGCTTCAGGCCGGCAACGACGCCGGCTGGCTCGCGGCGCTGAACGCCCTTCGGGCAAACTTCGCGACGCTCGCCAGAATCGTTCGGGGAGACGCAAGTGGGACGCTGTCCCCGCTCGCCATGCCGGGCTCGGCTGCCGGCCGCGAGGATCTCCAGTTCCGGGAGCGGGCATTCTGGCTCTACTCCACCGGCCACCGGTTGGGCGACCTGCGCCGGCTCATCCGGCAGTACGGCCGGGGTGCAGAAACCGTTTTCCCGACCGGGGTATCTTTCAAGGGTCCCGTGTACGGCACCGACGTGAATCTGCCCATCCCTCAGGAAGAGGAGAACAACGGGAACTTCACGGCGTGCCTCGATCGCAACGCCTAACGCAGAAGGAGTAGCTAGCTGTTACGAGGGAGGCGGCCTTTTGGGTCGCCTCCCTTTTGCTCGCTCCGACCACGCAAGTCACCTCGGCCTGAAAGCTTCGTATAGCCGGTGGCCCCTCTAACGGCCCGCTACGAAGTTGAAATCCATCTGCTGCCGCACGAGCACGCGGACGGCCATGCCCCGCACCCGTCCCGGTCGGAAGAGGCTCTTGCGAATGGCGTCTCTCGCGGGGCCCTCGAACGCCGCGTTTGACGACCTGACGATCCTGATGGACGACGGATCGACACGGCCCGTGGTATTAATCACGAACTCGATGACGACGAAGCCGCTGATCCCCGCTTCTCGCAGAGCCGCGGGGTACTGCAGCGGCGGACCCGACAGGCGCTCGGGCCGTTCGTCCACCGTCGCCGCACGGAAGAGGCTGCTTGCGTCCACCGATCCCGTTCCGCCTTTCACACCGTCGAAGACACCGCCTTCAACCCCCACGCCCGAAAAGTCCCTTGGGTCGAACTGCTCGCCGAAATCGATCGGTGGAATGTCCGTGGGGATACCGATCGGAACGTTAACCACTTGAAAACCCTGAGGTGGCGGCACGAGGCTCACAATTGGAACCGGACGCACTTTCGGTGGCGGCGCCGGCTCAGGTGGCGATGCTGTTTTCTGCTCAGGCTTTTTCTCAAGAGTCAGGAAGACGAGCATAGTGTCTGGTTGAGACTCCTGTATGACATCTGCGGCCCCCGCGGTCGCCATGACTGCGGCGGCAAGAAGACCACCGTGCAGAGTCAGCGACATGACCGTTCCAGGAACAGATTTCCTGAGCTGCTTGTCTTTCGGTTTGGAGACCACCAAGTTATCGAACGCCGGCGGTTCTGGTCGCCTGTTGGGCCCAGCGCGCAGTGTGAGACTGCGCTGGCACGAATCGCAGCGAACTAACCACACGGCATTGTCCCCACGGGTGATCGGTCCTTCGACCCGCAGCGCGGAACCGTGCCGCGGACATGACGCAGCGGTTCCGGAACTCCGGAGCGCCTTCCGGATGTGTGCGATCTCTTCGTTCGAGTAAGGCGCATTCGTGTCAGGCTGATCCGGGTTGGATGTGTGCCTCCTACGCCTTTTGTATGACACTCGAGGGAATAGCTTTTCTCCGTTCATAATTACCTCGGCTATGTGTTCTTCCAAGAAAAAACCGGCCAGAGAACTGGCTGTTTTCTCCCCTCTGCCCAGTTAGTGCGCCAGACGCTCGATTTCTTACACTCTGGGTTGCGAGGAATTGAGTGGCGGCCACGTGCAATCGACGACGTGCCTCCTTACTGCACCGCAACGACAACAACACTTGACAATTGGAACGGGAACCCATCGCTCGTCGGTGTCGTTCTGTGGAGTTGAACGCGCCACTCACGGCACATGCGTGTCGTGCTAACAGCGCGAGAAGGGAAATGAAAATGTACGCAACGAACTTTCGGGCCGCGTGGAGTTCCGCTGCGGTCCTTGTACTAGCCGGATGTGCCTCTCTCCAAGTCCGGACAGACTACGATCAAGGCGCGTTCCTCACACCGTTGAGGACGTATGACTGGGCCGGCGGAGAGGTGGACGCTGGCAACAATCCCGCGGTGAATAGCCCGCTCTTGGGAAAGCACATCCGCGGTGCTGTGGAGGGCGAACTTGACCGAAGGGGTTATCGCCAGGTGACGTCGGGCACTCCCGACTTCCGCATCGCCTACCGGGTGGTTGCGCAAGAAAGGGCGACGGCCGTCGGGTCCTACGGTTATGGAGGGTACTACGGTTATGGTCGATCCCATTTCGGTGGGCATCATGGCTTTCGGGGGTACGGTGGCCGATTCTTTAGCCCGTACGGTTACGGCTATTCAGGCGCTGGATACGGGGGCGCAGGACGCGTCCGCGAATACCTGCGGGGTACCTTGGTGCTGGACATAACCGATGCCCGAACGGGGGAACTCATCTGGCGTGGGTGGGCCAGTAAGTCGCTGCATCTGGACCCCCGTCCGGAGAAGGTCCGGATGTATGTGGACGAAGCGGTGGCGGAGATGTTAGCGGACTTTCCCCCTAAGCCCTAACGATGGTCTGGTATCGAGCCTGCCTTTGGCAGCAGCTGAAGGCGGGCCCGTGCCGACGCTTCGAGGTCAACCACGAGGATCTGCCTTTGCCATGCCGCCGTCAGAAACACCATGACCGGCGTCGCCGAAGGCTCGGTCGCGACGGAACCACATCCGAGTCCGGCAATGGTCAGCAAGCTCACGCCCGTCAACGCAGCAGCCCGCCGGGGCATGTGGATCATCGCGTTCCTGATCCTCACGATATCTCCTCAATGTGCGTGCTAGCCGTTGGTTGATTCGCAGATCCAGCCGTAGCGACGTCTGAATGCCGGAGCGATGTCTTGCATCCAGGCGTCCATGGTTCCGCCCCGCCGGAGAAAATGCCGCATCAGAACGATCTGCAGCCCGTTGTATGCCGCCAGTGGCGTCAGGCTTTTCGATAGATACCATTGGCCAAGTAGCATGATCGCATCCCCCAAGAATCCAGTCTGTGTGCCGTCGCTCTCGAGGACTGTAAAGCAACCCCCATGCCGCCCCGGGGCATGTTCATTAAATCCTTGGCGTGTAATGGGTTACGTTGATTTGGGGCTACGAGTCTGAGCAGCCGATTCACGCCCCGTCGGGAAACCCCTGCGATAGGCCCGATATATCAGGAGGCAGTTTGGTATCGGGCGTGCAACGCCGGCGGATGCGGCAGCGAGATTTGGGAACGCTGGACAAGTTGAAGGCCGGCAAAGCCTTCAAAGACCTCGGGCCATTGAAGCTCGCCTGCCACACGGTGAAGGGGTTGATCGACCGACACGACGTCGATCCCGCGGCCGTCGAAGCGCTGGCGTACGGGGTCGTCCTGCCGGAGCCGGGACGTCCCAACCTGGCTCGCGAGATCGTCTTCGAAGCCGGGCTTCCCAAGAGCATCGAGGCACAGACGATCTCTTCCTATTGTATTACTGGGCTGCGCACGATCACGGTCATCGCCGACGCCATCGCTCGTGGTCGCATCGAGGTGGGGTGTGCTGGGGGCGTCGACTCGCTTTCCCACTCCTCGCCGGACATCTTTCGGGAACCTACCACCGGTCTCTCGATGGGCGAGCACACCGAGCTGACCCGCAAGGCATGGAAAATCCCGCGCGAGCGTCAGGACGAGATCGCTTTGGCGAGCCACCGTAACGCCATCGCCGCCCGCGAGCGACTGTCGAGCGAGCTTATACCGCTCCTGGGAATGGAGCACGACACCGGCCCCCGCGCCGACACCTCGCTCGAGGCCTTGGCGGCGCTCAAGCCGGTGTTCGAGGAGAACGGCACCCTCACGGCCGGAAATTCCTCTCCGCTGACCGACGGCGCCGCTGCCGTACTTCTCATGAGCGAGCAGCGGGCCAAGATCGAGGGCCGCGAGCCGTTGGCCTTTATTCGGGCCATGGAGTATGGAGCCATCGATCTGGAAGAGGGCTTGCTGATGGCGCCGGCGGTGGTCGTGCCGCGCCTTCTGGCGCGTGCGGCAGTGAAGCTCGAGGCCATCGATCTGATCGAGATCCACGAAGCGTTCGCCGCCCAGGTGCTCGCCAACGTCAAGGCGTGGGAGCAGGGGTGGAAAGCGGCACCTCTCGGTCCGGTGGACTTTGCGCGGGTGAATGTTTCGGGGAGCTCGATCTCGGTCGGGCATCCCTGGTCGGCCACCGGCGGCCGGATCGTGACCACGCTGGCTTATGAAATGTCGCGGCGGGATGCTCGTTATGGACTCGTTAGCATCTGCGCCGCCGGGGCGATGGCCGGTGCGTTCCTTCTGGAACGCAGTTGATCGTCGCAACCCCTTATGATCTTCATGCTTCCTGTACGACGCGAGGCCGCCGCCGAGCCGGAGTCCGGGTCGGCGGCGAGTTGGGCCTGAGTCCCGCAGGAAGGGAAGGGAGAAGGAGCTCTCGCCGACTCGCAACCGAAGTCTCGACTCTGGCTCACAGATCGAGAACAAGCCCATCACCCTTCGCGCGGGAGACGCACGTACACATGAAGCGCTCTCGGTCCGACTCGGTGAGGAATACGTCTCGATGATCCGGCTCCCCCTCGAGTACCGGTGTCATGCACATGCCGCACTCTCCGCGCTGGCATTCGTACGGTGCCCACACGCCGGCCTCGAGCATCGCGTCGAGGATCGACTGCGACGCGGCAACTTCCAGCGACATCTGTGAGCGAGCCAGCTCTACCCGGATGGGTCGGTCGTCAGCCTGCGCACTTCCGCCGAAGCTCTCAAAGTGGATCTGCTCGGGCCGCCAACCCTGCTGTGACGCAATGTCTCGTGTCGCTCGGATCATGCCGGGAGGACCACACACGTAGACATGCGTTTCATCAGTCGGCGCCGAAAGGAGTGCTGTGAGGTCGAGTGGCGCGTCCCCGGCGCGCCCTCCAAAATAGAGAGTCGCTCGATCTCCGGCGAGACGCTCCACCTCGTTGCCGTACGCCATGCTCTCCGGCGCGCGCGCCGCGTAGTGAACATCGAATGACGCTTCGTCCGAGACGAGCTTCCTCAGCATCGCGAGAATCGGCGTGATGCCGATCCCGCCGGCGATGAGAATGGAGTGCGACACGTGGGCCGCCTGAGGAAAATCGTTCTTCGGCTCCGACACCTCCAGGAGGTCGCCCTCCCGGATCATCTCGTGCATGAAGCGTGATCCTCCCCGGCCGCTCGACTCGCGAAGCACCGCGATCTCGTATCGTTGACGGTCCGCTGCATCGGAGAGGATCGAGTAGCGGCGTTTCTCGGTACGCCCGTCCGGCTGAACCTGTATGACGAGATGAGATCCCGGGGTAAACTCGGGAAGTTGCTCGCCGCCGGCGGATCGTAACTCAAACGATTTTGCGCGCTCGGCCTCTGCTCTGATACGGGTCACCTCGAGTTTCATCGTCACTCTCTCTCCGTCACGGATTGAAGGGTGAGAAGTCGAGCAGCTCCGACTCGACCCGATGGGGGAGTTCCCTCTCGAGCCACCGCTCCACGGTGAAATCCCAGTAGCGGCGTGTGCCGCCCGTGCGATCGTTTGGCTCATCGAGCTCGAACCGGACCTCCGGTCTTCCGATGAGCTGAAGCGTCTGGTTGCGGTCGAAGTCGATGAAGAGGAGGCCGGCTCGCGGGTTTGCGACGAAGTTGCCGAGGGTGTTGAACATGCCGTTCCCGGCATAGTCGGGGATACGGAGAGTCCGCTCGTCCAGGACCTCGACGAACCCTGGGTTTCCTCCCCGGTGCGAGGCATCAACGCCACGCTCGACGTGTGCGCTCGCCACGAAGAAGGTGTGGGCTTCGCCGATGGACTCTCGCTGTGACGGGGTGAGGATTTCACCCGAGCGCGCCTCGGCGTCTTTCCGTGGTTCCCCCAGCGAGACCTGCGCGATGTGACGGCGCTGGATGTACTTGGGGCAGTTGGGGTATGCCTCGATTACCTCGAGTCGCAGCGTCTCGTCGTCCGCACGTCTCAGGTTACCATTCACACGGAGACGCCTGCGCGTGGCGAGCTCGATGGCGAGCATGCCGACGCGTGGATCGCCGGCGATGTTGGCCCAGAGCGGGTCGTGCTTGTCGTAGCCGGCCTGCGACAGGTCGAAGTCGATGGTGCGGTCGTCCGTCGCCGAAACAAACCCCGGCCGGCCGAACAGCACTGACGCCCAGACGTTCTCATCGGCGTCCACGCTTCCCAGCACCACCATCTGTTGCTGAGCGATGAAGGGAATGGCACCGGGGATGATACGCTCGGAGATTACACCGCCGCTCTGTTCCGCCTGTACCTCTTGACCGGTGCGTTCCTGGACGAGCAGCTCACCTTCGTGATAGGGGGGTGCAGCAGTCATTATCGAAGCTCCTTTCAATAGTCTGTAACGGCGGGGGGCGGGCATGGGACCCGCCCCATCGCTCTGGCCTAAAACGTGAGGACGGTATAACCCTCGCTCACGAGCTTCTGCAGACTCGGCAATCCGCTGGTGCCGGGGACCCGGTTCTCCTTGATGAGTTCCAGGCCTGTGCTCTCGGCGTCTGCCGTCGCACCGAACACGTCGGCGCAGCCGCACGAGATTCCCGCGACGGTGTCGCTCACCGTCTCGTACAGGCCGTGAGCCGGGTGATCGGCCTTGCTCAGCTCACTGGGCCAGCGGGTCCCCGCCCCTTGGAACAGGACCGTGACCTCGTCGCCCTTGTTCTTGAAGTCGTACGCGGCAGCGAGGGCATTGAAGACCCGGCCGAGCGCCTCTTCGGAACCGCTCTTGGGATCGGACAGGATGATGATTGCGGCTTTCATTGTTGTGTCTCCGTTGTTGTAAGGTTGTTTGTAAAATGTACCGAACGTTCGGTAAACAGCACTGGCAAAACAAAATGGGTCTCCCCCATCGTGATTTCTGCATCAGGCTCGCGCTGGTTCCGGTTTCCGCAGGAGTTCCTGCGGGAGATTTCTGAGGGTTCTGCGAAACGGCATCTGGTCGCCGGTCGCGCGCGCCATCACGAGTGAGCCCTGGATGCGGATCACCGCGTCTTCGGCTCGCTCCTGTGCGGTGCGCCCCGAGAGTCCCGACTCACGTAGCATGGTTGCGATGGCGTCAACCCATGTCTTCATCGCAGCTCTCTGATGATCTCGGATCGCGCCTTGCTCGACCCCGAACGAGAGCGCGTCGAGCAGGCACGACTGTCGGCCACCCTCGTAGAACTCGTCCAGCTTCTCGGCCATCTGGCGCAGCCGCCGCTCCGGCGGTCCCGACTCGGTAAGCGGTTGCAGCGCATGCGCTTGCAGCCACTCGCCCGCCCGTTTCAGGACGGCCTCGGCCATCTCGGCCTTGCCGCCTGGAAAGCGGTGGTACAGGCTCGCCCGCTGGAGCCCGGTGGCCTTCGAGATCCTGCTCAGGCTGGCTCCCTCATACCCATGGGTGCGGAATACCTGCGTCAGGCGATTCAGCAGCTCGGGCTCGGCGATTTTGCTCATGCAATCAATGTAAACCGAACGTTCGGTAAAGTCAAGTCAGAGATGGCGCGAAACGAGGGCGGCCTTTCGTTCATGGGGCGAGTACGCCGGTCCTTCGTTCATGGGGGCGAGCCCCGCCCTAAAGAGGGCGGGCTCGGCAGGACGGCATTGTCCTGAAGGACGCACCGGGACCGCCACGCGAAACGAGGCCAGCCCATTCATAATTTCTGAAGCGACCATCGGCCCCAACGTCGGTTTACCGACAGATCGCCGAGCCGCCGCTTTAGCGGTGGTCATCTAACCGAGAGCCGCCCAGGGTTGACCGATGCCTGACCGAAAAGCTACCAATACTTCCTCTATTGGCACGATTACTTTTAGACAGCGGTGAGCATGGAACTCGCAGCAACCTTCCCACCGGAATTCATGTGACGGCGGAAATCCGTGCGGTCACCGGCGCCTTCGGGTACTCCGGCCGGTACATCGCCAAGCGGCTGTTGGACGCCGGACACCAGGTCATCACGCTCACCAACACGCGGAACCGTGACAACCTCTTCGAAGGCCGCGTGCGTGCTTTGCCGCTCCATTACCACGACCCGGCAAACCTTGCAAGTGCCTTGCAGGGCGTGAGCGTGCTCTACAACACCTACTGGGTCCGGTTCAACTACCGGTGGTTCACGCTCGCACAGGCGGTTGCGAACACCAGGAATCTGTTCACCGCCGCGCGGGACGCCGGGGTACGGCGCATCGTGCACGTGAGCATCACCAACCCGTCCCTACATTCGCCGTTGGAGTATTTCCGCGGCAAGGCGGAGCTCGAAGAGGCGCTGAAAACCTCCGGGCTTTCGTACGCCATCCTCCGACCCACAGTCCTTTTCGGCAAAGAGGACATCCTCATCAACAACATCGCCTGGATGCTTCGCCGGTTTCCGGTTTTCGGGGTGTTCGGCGACGGCAGCTACCGGCTGCAACCGATCTACGTGGACGACCTGGCACGACTCGCGGTCGAATGGGGAGAGCGCACCGACGACGTGATCGTCGATGCCATCGGGCCCGAGACGTTTACCTACCGCGAGTTGGTGGCCACCATCGGCCGCCTCATCGGATGCTCCCGCCTCATCGTGTCCGTCCCGCCTTGGATCGGCTACTATGTCGCTTTCGTCCTCGGAGTGCTTCTCGGCGACGTCATCATCACGCGTGACGAGATTCGGGGACTGATGGACGACCTGTTATGCGTAGACAGCGAACCCACGGGCACCACGCCCCTGACCACCTGGGTGGAGCAGCACCGGGACAGCCTCGGCACGCGGTATACCAGCGAATTGGCACGGCGCCGGCGGTAGGACCCCGCACCCCGCCCTTCCCCGGGGAGAGGGGAGAGGGGAGAGGGGAGAGGATCCGTGTTCGTAAAGCTTTAGCGTCATCCGCGGCCGTGTTACTGGATCAGTTCCCGATCTCCCCGATGGCCCAGATCAACATCCGCCGCACATCGGGGTCACTCTCGTTCTCGATGGCGGCCGCGAGGCCGTCCAAGGCCGCAGCGCTCTCGATCTCACCCAGGGCCCACGCGGCCTGCTTCCGCACCTCGGGGCTATCGGCCCGCAGCGCGCGCACCAGATAGTCGACGGCGGCGGCACTTTCGATTTCGCCCAGCGCCCACGCGGCCATCTTCTGCACCTCGGGGTACGTATCGGTCACGAGCGCCCGACCCAACGCGTCCACTGCCTGGGCGCTCTCGATCTCGCCCAGGGCCCACGCCGACATCTTGCGGACTTCCAGACCGATGCGCGCGTCGTTCAGCGTCCGTGCTAGGTACTGAACCGCCTGCGCGCTTTCGATCTCACCCAGGGCCCACGCCACCTGCTTCATGACCTCCGGGTTTCTGCCCTTGCTGTCCACGAGGGCCCGGCCCAGGTAGTTCACGGCGGCGGCGCTCTCGATCTCTCCCAGCGCCCAGGCACACATGTGACGGACTTCGGGAGTCAGATCCTCGTTCACCAGGGCCTCCCCCAGGTAATCCACGGCCGCGGCGCTCTCGATCTCTCCCAGCGCCCAGGCGGCCATCTTCTGCACCTCGGGCACCGGATCGTTGATCAATACCCGGCCCAGGGCTTCGATGGCCCGGGGCGATTCGAACTCGCCCAATGCGTGAACGGCCTGCACCCGAACCTCGGGGTCCTGGTCGTTCAACACGGTGATCAGGGCCTCGAGGGCGTTTGCCTGGAGCCGTGAACGCACGATCCGTTCCCGGCCGCGGAGCGCCCGCTCCTGCGCCCTGATCGCCTGCTCTGCGGCTCGACGGGCCTGTTCCGCGATGCCCTCGAAGTCGAAGTCGAAGTCGAACGCGAAGGACTCCTGCTCAGGCACCACCGTGATGACGGCGGGCTCTTCGGGGGCCCAGAGCAGCGATGCCATGCTCAGTCCGGCGACCGGCACCAGGCATGCCGCCAATCCCGCTGCCAGCAACCTGGGCGTGGTCCAGAACCGGCGCTTCGCCTCCTGGGCCACCACCGCCGGAGCGGCGGCGCCGTGCGCTTCCACTATCTCCGGCCACAGTTCCCGCTCGGGCGTTGCCTCACTCGGCAGCTCTCCGATGGCCTGGACCGTGATCTGCAACTCG
>JADFPO010000040.1:0-15917 GCA_022562295.1 Gemmatimonadota bacterium | reverse complement strand
CGTCGTGCTCTACTCAGTTGTGATTTGACCGTCCCCTCCGCCACACCGATCAACTCCGCGATCTCGCGATACCGATACCCCTCGATGTCGTGGAGAATCAGGACCTCTTTGGCACCACTCGGCAACGCCGCGATGGCTCGTTCCAGATCCACGCGTGTTTCCGGCATGGCGCCCCCGACCTCCCGCTCGAACTCGTCGAGTTCCCCAGGCAACAACTCCCTGCTCGACCGCAGTTTCTCCGCTCGCAGGTCGCTCAACACCACATTGACGGCGAGACGGTGGAGCCACGTGCCGAACGCGCTCCTGTGCTGAAACGAGCCGATGGCGCTCCATGCACGGACGAATGCGTCCTGCATCAACTCCTCCGCCCGGCCCGGATCGCTGACCATGCGGAGACAGACTGCGTAGACCCGGCGGCCGTGCTTTCGGTACAGCCGCTCGAACGCGTCGGCGCTCCCGGCCTGTGCTTCGCGGACCAGGTCGGTCTCGCTCATGGCAGCCTGGGTCTCCGCCGAGTCCAACCCCTTCACGGAGACCAGCTCCTGAACTCCCTCGGCCACTCCGAGGGAATACGCTTGGGGTATGGCGACTGGCTGGGACACAATTGCGGCTCCTGGCTCACCCGATCGGTATCGACTTTGCTGTACCTGATTGGATGTCGGAACATGGGATTTCGTTGGAACGGAATGTGAGTGAGCCCGCCGCGGGGTGCCTTGTGCCCCAACCTAACGCATGGTCCGCGTGTCGGCACTCGGATCGGCGCCCCCGGGCAACACGCTGGGGCAGCATAAGCCGTTTATTGACAACGATTTGTGGATTGTGGGGAAGGGAGAGGATGAAAACGGACCGTAGCGGCCACTACACCAGGCTAGCCCGCGGGCACCAGGAGGCACCGGCGGCGCGAGCCGTAGGTCAATAGATCGGTTTCTGAGGACCCGGCACGATCCCCATAATGTCGGGGTCTTCTCCGGGCTTGGTGGGTGGAGGCGGGTTCTGCTCTTTCTGCTCCTTCCTCAGCGCACGGCGCTCTTCCTTCTCCTTGCGTTTCTCCTGTTTGGCAAGCTCGCGTCTGCGTTTTGCCTGTGTCTGTGGGCCCGGTCTCGCCATAGATCACCTCTCCATATTCGTGCAATAACCGGCCAAAGCTAACACAAAAAAGACTGGAAGGGCACGGTCTTCTTGTCGCGGAACTGACGGGTCGCACCGAAGGCGATATGGACGTTGCCCAAGCGGGATATGGATTAGCGAGAGACGTCCTTCACGAGCTCGGCCAGCCGATCGGCCAGGCCGCGGAGCTCATGACCCCGTTTGCTCGCCACACCGGTGAAGATGGTTCTGGAGAGACCGTACATCCCACCGAGCCAGGCGATCAATCCCAACACCGCGACTGGCGGCCCGACGAATGCAGACAGGCTCCCGAAGATCGCCATCCCGCCGCCACCGCCACCGCCTCCCATGATCCCACCGAAGAGACCTCCCGCCAGCGCACCAATCCTCTCCTCCACCCGAATGCGCGTTTGGCCTCCCCGCACGGTCACCATGACGTGTACGTCGCGCCCCACCTGGTCTAGAGATTTCGCGGTCTGCCAGGCGAGGGATTTCCCGTAGGTGTTGATCGATCCGACGTTCCGGAGGGTGAGGCGAATCTCCTCGATGAGCAGCGGAAAATCTTCCTCCGGAAGCTCCACCTCCACCACCCGCTCGAACGAGAGGACGGTCGGCGCACCGAGGAACTTTGACGCCTTCGGGTGGAAGTCGGGTCGCGTTGCCACGCCCGCTGCTTGCCGCACCTGGCGCGCCGGAATCCCAACTTCGGCCCCGATGCGCTCGACCCCGGCCAGCGACATCGCTCCCGTCTCGGCCGGCGGTGCGGCTGCCTCGTCGCTCGCCGCCCGCTTGAGGATCTCCTTCGCTTCGGTGTGCCGGTACTTGCGGTCTCCGCGAGCCTCGAGGGCTTCGGCGAACTCGGAAGGCGTTGAAAACCGGTGTACCGTCCGGAGCGCCAATGCTCTCACCAGCGCCTGCTCCACGGCCGCCGACATCCCGTCGAGTCTCTCGCGGTGACTCAGTGAGGCATCAACGAAGTGCAGCAGCTCGACGCAGTCGTCGGTCACCCAGGTCCCCACCGGCTCCCCGATCACCATCTCATAGAACACCGCCGCCAGACTGTACACGTCCGTCTTCGCGTCGAGGTCCGTGCTGCCGGCTGCCTGTTCGGGACTCATGTACCCCGGTGTGCCCAGGGGAAAGCCCGTGCGGGTGAGGTGCTCCGGCGCGGCCGTACTCACGGCTTTCGCGATACCGAAGTCGGTGACCACGGGATGCCCTTGGGAGAAGAGGATGTTCTCCGGTTTGATGTCCCGGTGCACCACGCCGTTCCGGTGGGCATAGCTCAGGGCATCGGCGATCTGCTTGACCAGGGGTATCGCGGCCGCCGGGTCCAGACGTTTCTCTCTGAGCAACCGATCCCTCAGGGAACCTCCGTCGACATAGGGCATGACGTAGTAGAGGAATCCATCCCGCTCCCCGGAGTCGATGAGGGTCAGGATGTGCGGGTGCTGCAGCTTCGCGGCGATCTCGATCTCCCGGAGGAAGCGCTCGGATCCCAACGACGCTGCGAGGTCGGGCCGCATCACCTTCACGGCGACGTTCCGGCCGTGTTTGGCATCGCGTGCCAGGTACACCGTGGCCATGCCGCCGCGTCCGACCTCGCGTTCCAGCTCGTACCGCTCGGCGAGGGCGGCCCTGAGGGCTTCAGGAACTCCGCTCATTGTCCGGTCTTGCGTTCCCGCTGTGCTCAGCGCCCGCCGTCCCCTCCGTCCGTGACCGCTTTGGGGCTTTCGCCTTTCTCGAGTGTCTTCAGCACATCGCGCCAGGCGAACTTCTCCCCAATGCCGCGTACGTAGTAGTCCATCCAAGCCATCTCGCTCACCGCCTTGACCAAGCGGTTGCGCGTGCCGGGGATGCCGTGGCTCCGACCGGGATACATGAACAACTCCGTGTCCACGCCGAGCTTCTTGAGGGCCATGTGCAGTTCCACCGACTGGGGGCTCGGCACCCGGGGGTCGCCCTCGACCACGTGGATCATCGTGGGCGTCTTGGCGTTCCGCATGTACTTGATGGGCGACTGCTCCCAGTAGGCCTCGAAGTTGTCGTAGAGGAAGTCGTTGCCGAGGTAGTACCGCCGGTTCCGCTGCACGTCGCTCTGAGCGTACATGGAGATCCAGTTGGAGGTCCCGGCGCCGGAGCTGATCGCCTTGAAGCGGTCGGTGTGAGTGAGGATCCAGTTGGACCAGTGGCCGCCTGCACTCCAGCCCAGTGCGCCCATGCGGTCCCCATCGACGATCCCCTCCGCGATGAGGTAGTCCACCCCGGCCATGATGTCCTCGAACCCCTGCGGGAAGTAGTTGCCCACGATCGCCGTCCGGAACGCTTCCCCGTAGTTGGAGGAGCCCCGGTAGTTGGGCTGCAGGACCGCGTAGCCGGCGCCGGCATAGACTTGCGAGCCGGACCCGTTGAAGCCGAGGACGGAGGCGGACGCCGGTCCGCCGTGGATCGCCACGATCAAGGGGTACCGCTGCCCCGGTCGGTAGCCCACCGGTTTGACCAGGACGCCACCCACCTCGTGGCCGTCCGTCGACCGCCACGTGATCTCCTCCTCCTCGCCGAGAGTGAAATCGCGAACTTGCGGGTTGACGTCGGTGAGTTGCCGCCACGCCTGCCGGTTGTCCAGTTGGTTCAAGCTGGCGACCGTGTACGTGGTGGCCGGCGTCCGTGGATCCGAGTAATTGATCAACAACACACCGGAATCCTCGTCACGGCTCACGCGCAGCGACGCCTGCTGGTGCGTCATCTGACGCACTTCATCCCGCCGAACGTCGAGGGCGAGCAACTGTCTCGTGGCGCGGACGCCCGAATTGAAATAGATGGTGTTGCCGTCCTCCGACCAGAAGCCCAGGGAGACGTGGTCGTGGTACGCTCCCCCGAGCTTGCGGAACGACCCGCCCCGGTCGGTGACCTCCCGGATGTAGACCCGCCGGCTCTTCATCGTGTACCGGGTCATGTCGTCTGCCGCCCCGAAGGCGATCCAGCGTCCGTCGGGCGAGAAGCTGGGGCCCTGTTCGCTGACCTCGTCGTTGTCGGTCAATCGTTCTATGTGGCCGCTCGCGACCTCGAGCAGGTAGAGGTCGGCATTGATCCGTTGCTCGGTGATGTTCCGCTCGTAGCGCTCGGCGGAGGTCCCGGTGAAACCGACCCACCGGCTGTCGTCCGAGATCGTGAATCCGGAGAGGGTGATGGTGGGGTCGTTGGTGAGTCGTGTGGCCTCTTCGGATTCCGGGTCCACCGCCCACAGGCTCGCCAGCGGCGTCTCCATGTTCTTGATGTCCACCGTGAAGCCCTTCTCCCGGCGAGCTTCTGCGTCCGCATCTACCGTGTCCGGAGTGACGAAGTAGATGCGCCGGCTGTCCGGGGCCCACTGCCACCGCTGGATCCCCGCGGCCTGCTCGGTGATCTGCTCGGCCTCCGCCTCGGTGATCCCGTCCACCGGGAGCCGGTAGAGCTGCGCATCGGTGTCCTCACCGCTCCGGTACACGACCCACCGGCCGTCCTTGCTGAACGCGTAGTTGGCCACGCCGTCCTCGGTATCCGTCAGCTTGCGGGCTTCGCCGCCGTCGGGACGCATCAGGTAGAGCTGGTTCCGGTTGCCGTCGCCCGTGGCGTCCCTATTGGAGAGGAAGAGGAAGAAGCTGCCGTCCCGGGACCACTGGGGTGACGTTTCGTTCTTCTCTTCGGTGAACGTCATCTGCCGGGTCGAGGGCAGACCCTCGGCCGCCGAGACGAGGAAGATGTCGGACTGTTGTTCCGCCTCTTCCCAATTGGGCGTCGTGACGGTGTAGAGCATCCAACCACCGTCGACGGAGATTGCCATGGCGCCGGCCCGACGCATCAGCCTGACGTCGAGGTGGGTCATGGGGCGTTGTTGGGCCTCAGCTCTCTCGGGAAGTGCCGCGCCAATGGCAAGGGCCGCCGTGAGAGACATCAGGACCGGGCGTGGAAATGACAGGGAGTGGTGCATGGTATCCTCGGGGGGTGGCTGGATGATCTTCATTCTAAGCGATGGGGCGCGATACCGCGAGATGTGCTCAAAGCGCGTTTCCGCAGTGCCTGCAGGGGGTCGCGTCGACGTCGTGGCCGGCACGAGAGCAATAGGGACACCGGGCGCCTGACACCTGTAACCTAATTACCGCCACCTGTCAGCCGCGCCACCCTCGACCTCACATCATCGACCATCGACTGAAACTCAGGATCGGCATCGTCCCAGAGTTTCAGGAAGAGGTTGTAATCTCGGAGCGCACTCTCCCCATCGCCCAGCTCCTCGTAGATTTCGCCGCTACTGACAAGAGACGGGCCGATGTACGCCGATTCCTCAATCGAGATGTCGGCGATCGAGCCATACCACTGCAGTGCTTCAATTCGCCGGCCGAGTGCGCGCAGCAACTCGGCACGTCTGAACCGCTGCATCACACGATTGGCGAAGGCGTTCCCGCCACCGAATCCATAAAACTTGTTGAGGGTTGCTTGCTCGAGGACTTCCAGTTCCTGTGAGGGTTGTCCGCTACGTCGCGTAAGCTCTGCCCGGATGCCGACGGCAAAGTCGGCCGCGAGGGTCCCCTCGTACGTTGACGAGTCGCTGGCCCGCTCGAGGTCAGCGACATGGCGCAGCGCGTCAGCCCGCTGTCCCAGCCGCGCGGCGAGAAGACCCATCACATACCACCGATCCAACGTTGATTCCAGGTCGCTGGTCTCACCGAGTGCCGCGAGCCGCCCGTAGGTCGCAGCCAACTCGTCATTCGTAATCTCCAAGTGCGGAACCAACAAGAAAAACGATCTGTGCAGCAACACTTGCGCGGGGTCCAGTCGTTCTGCCGAGTCCAATTGCACTGTCGCGGCTGCCCACCGGCCGACTCCCATCTCCAAGTGGGCTAATTGGACGTGAGCATTGGCTCGGACATCTCGGGATGGCGTTGTTTCGACCTGCCATGCGACAATCTGCCTTGCCGTCTCAACATCCCGCCCAAAGAGAAAAACGTAGCGTGGGGTGCCGCCACCTTGCGCATGAAGGCGCGAAGCCGCGATGCTGTCGCCAAGGCCGGCCATCCGCATAGCGAGCATGGTGGAAGCGAGTCTTGCCTCAGGATACAGACGGACGTAGCGGCTGGTGAGCGAGTCCAGCTCATCATATTGGGCCTCTCTCAACGCTACCTGTGCCAAGTGGAATAGTCCGGACTGATGGTCGGGTTCGAAGCGCAACAGATTCTCAAACGCCTCCCGAGACTCAGTCATCGACCGGCCGCGAAGCGACCCAAAGTGGATGAGCGTCTCGCCCAACATGTACCACGCTTCCACGTCGTCCGGATAGGTCGTCACACTGGCGCGGTAGAGAGATTCCGCTATATCGACGTCTCCACGCAGAAACGCGCGCAACGCCTCCAGTAACCGTACGTCCCTTTCGGACAGGCGATCGCGTAGCGCATAAGCGCGTGCTGCGGCGTCGTGAGCCAACTCGTTTCGACCAGCCCATGCGGCCGCAATGCTCATTCGGTAATACGCCAACGCGAACGTGGAATCGATGGCCACCGCGCGCTGGAAAGCCTCCACACCGCGGTTATCTCTTCCCTGCCGAAAGTCGATCTCGCCCTCCAGATACACCTTGAGTGCTTCCAGGGAGCTGGTAGTAACGCTGGCCAACCGCGTTAGTCTGCCGCCCGGCCCCAGACGCCGGCCGGCAACAAGCTGGGTCGCTAGTTCGTCTACCAATCCGGAGATGCCCGCGGCTTCGCCCTCAACAGTTGCGGGCGCGATTGCTGCATCAGAGCCATCCGCCGTTGCGTAGAGTGCGGCGTCGATGCGAATCGTGGTCCCAAGGTCGAGAATGTCGCCCAGCACGTAGAGGCCGGCTCCGAGGCCAACGGCGGCCGCGCGTGATTGGGTGGGATCTACCGCGTCGACATCCCGCTGGGCCAAGTAGCCGAGCAGCGCCCGCGGATCAACAGACCGTAGATCTCCCGCGCCGTTCAGGGCCGTGCTCAGGAGATTTACCATCCCCTCGCCGAGATACGAGTACTGCTCACCACCGCGGACGGCAAACGGGAGAACGGCCACCACGTTGGATGAAACATCACCGACAGGTCCACCGGCGCTGTCTCCCCTCAAAAACCATCCGCCGATCACAGCCACCACCAACGCCGCCACGCCGATGGGTACCGCTAGGCGTTTGCTCGCTGGTTTCTGCGGCGTGGCCTCGATCGGGCGCGTGTCGGTGGGAGTGATACCGCCACTCGGCGTAGCGATGGATTCCAACTGCGGGAGCAACTCCTCCGCCGATTGCCACCGGTCGGCGGGTTTTTTCTCGAGACATTTCATCAGGAGCTGTGACAAAGCCGGCGGTACGCTCTCCCGATGTTTCGTAACAGGCTCCGGCACCTCCGTCATATGCGCCGCGAGAATCATCTGCGCAGTTGTGCCGGTGAACGGAGGACGCCCGGCAAGCAGCTCGTAGCCGAGCACGCCCACGGCATAGATATCCGCCCGATGATCGATGTGTGGATCCGCAGACGCCTGCTCCGGAGCCATGTACGCCGGCGTACCCAGAGCCACGCCGGCAGTCGTGAGTTGCTGCATACCTGTGGCCTCGCTCACAGCCTTGGCCACGCCGAAGTCGGTGACCATGGCATGATTTTCAGCAAGCAGGACGTTGTCTGGCTTGATGTCTCGGTGTACGACTCCCTGCTTATGCGCCGAGGCGAGAGCATCGACGACCTCTCGCAGAATCTTCACCGCCGCAGCGACCGGAAGCTCGCCCTCCCTGGCAAGTCTCTCGCGCAAGGACTCGCCCTGGATGTACGGCATGACGTAATAGAGGAAGCCGTCGGCCTCACCCGAGTCGTGCAGCGGCACGATGTGCGGGTGCGTGAGTCGGGCGGCGACCTCGATTTCGCGAAGAAAGCGCTCGGGTCCGAGAGTGGCTGCCAGGTCGGGCCGGAGGACCTTCACCGCTACTTTGCGGTGATGCTTCAGATCCTCCGCCAGGTACACGATCGCCATGCCACCGCTGCCGATCTCACGCTCGATGGCATATACACCGGCAAGCGCTGCGCGGGTGCGATCGATGAGGTTGCTCATGGTCACATTACGGCCCTCTACCCATGCGGGTCTAGAGGTTCGTGGCGGCGCCCTAAGATACGGTCCAAGACGGTAGTCGGCGAGGGCTATTGGGAACAACCGCTTCTTCGCACTGGAAATAAGGTGGAAATGAATCGCGGTGACTAGGTAGCCGTCATATTTCCTGGTATTATGACGGCATAGCTACCAACCCCCATTACCCGCGACTCACCCAGCTTCCGCGGAGCAGCTTCTTTCTCTTCGGTCCCCGTGGAATCGGGAAGAGCAAGTGGGCACGAGAGCGTCTCGGCAAGGGGCATCGGGTCGACCTGCGCGACGAAGCCCTGTATCGACGTCTGGACCGTTGAGGATCTGGCGAACGCGCTGGCAGACGCTACGCTGTGGCCGTGACCGCTACAGCACGCGATTCATTCTGCCCGTAAGGCGACAATCGGCTCCACCCGCACTGCCCGCCTGGCCGGCAACAGCGTGGCAATGAACGCAACGCCGCCGAGCAGCAGAGGCACAGCCACAAACGTCACCGGATCTCGGGCACTGACTTCGTACAACAGGCTCGACATGAAGCCCGTCAACCAAAACGCCCCTATCAAGCCGCTGGCCACCCCGATCCCTATTACCGTGGCGCCCTGACGCATCACCATACCAATCACATCACCACCACTCGCACCCAACGCTCGCCGCAACCCCAACTCGTGCGTCCGTTCGGAGATGGAGTAAGAAATCACCGCGTAGACACCCACCGCTGCCAGCAACAACGCGACACCACCAAACACCAATAGGAGCGTCATCGTGAATCGCGGTTCGGCAACGCTGGCATTTACAACATCCTCCATAGTTTGGACGGCTGCGACGGGCACGTTGGTATCGAGGGCGCGAATCTCTCGCCGGACGGACGACACCAGAGTACGTGGATCGGTTTCGGTGTGAATGACCAGGGTCATGGCATTCGGCGTGAAACCCACCGACGCTGCAAACTGGTCGTGCGGCCGGTACCACTTCGGATTGATCACGTCACCCACGCCCTCGTGGCGGATATCTCCCACGATACCGACGATTTCCAACCACGGCGACTGATCCCCGCCCATTCGGAAACGCTTTCTCAATGCGCTCTCGCCGGGCCAATAGCGATTAGCCATATCTTCGTTGACGATGATCACCTGGTGTCCGTCGAACGCGTCGTGGCTGTCGAAGAAACGTCCCTCCTTGAGCGGTATCCGCATTGCTTCAAAGTACCCGTCCGTCACTACCTGCCAGTCGCCGTCAAAATCCTCGCCTGGCCGTTCTTCTCTTCCCTCGATTTCGATCGACCAATCCCCGATGCCTTCGGCGAGCGGCAGTATGCGAACCGCCGCCGCCTCACGCACGCCCGGCAACGCCCTGACTCTATCCAGCAGTCGCTTGTAGTAGCCGCTAATCGACGAGGCGTCCGGATAATCGGCGGCCGGCACCGAAAGCCGCATTGTGAGGATGTTCGTCGCGTCGAACCCGGGATCGATTCGAACCAGGTTGCCAAAGCTGCGGATGGTCAATGTGGCCGCGATCACGAGCATCACCGCGAAGCCGATTTGCGTTGCGACCAGGGCGCGCTGGATTCGATGTCTTCCAGCGCCACCCGTTGCTCCACGGCCGCCATCTTTCAGCTCCGTCTGCAAGTCTTCGCGCCCGCTCCTCAGGACCGGGGCGAGACCAAATAGCAAGCCGGTCAGCACAGAAATGGCCGTCGCATATCCAAGCACCGTAAGATCGAGTTGCACTTCGCTGAGTCGGGGCACGCGTGCAGGATCCAACGCCATCAACGCAGAGAGACCACCGCGCGCCAGGAGTACTCCAGCCAGACCACCCGCCAAGGCCAACACCACCGCTTCGGTCAGGAGTTGGCGGACGATCGCGCCACGTCCCGCGCCGAGCGCGGTTCGTATCGCGAGTTCCCTCTTGCGACCTTCAGCGCGCGCGAGCATCAGGTTCGCGACATTCGCACACGCGATGAGCAACACGAACACCACGGCGCCGAACAATACGAGCACTGCCGGCCGCACCCCTCCCACGATCCGATCGGTCAACAACGTCACGAAGAATCGAGTGCTCCTTTCGGGACTGTAGAGACCCTCTTCGGTGAGAGCGTCCGTGATGGACTTCAGCTCCGGATTGGCCTGTGCAACCGTGATGCCCGGTTTGAGCCTCGTCACCGTGCTCAGATAATGACTGCCGCGCCCGCCAAGGTCTTCTTCATCGAACCGAATTGGGAGCCATATCTGTGTAGGCTGGGCGGTGCCGAAGTCCCCCGGCAACCGGAAATCCGACCGCATGATACCAACGACTGTACGAGGCAACCCGTTGATTGTGACATCCTTCCCGACGATCGACGGATCGCCGGCAAAGCGACGATTCCAAAAATCGTATCCCAAAACCGCAACACGCTGTGTGGTCGGCTGATCCTCGTCTGCCGTGAACGGGCGTCCGATCGCCGCGTCTACCCCCAGTAGCGAGAACACGTCGGCCGTCATGACGCCGGCTTGCACGCGCTCCGCATCACCCTCGGACCCCGTGACGTTCACCGCAACCGTGTAGTAAGCTCCAACCCCTTCGAGTGTGGTGTTGCCCCTGCGAATATCGTACAGCTCGGGACCGGAGATAGAGTGTGCAGCGCCTCCACGCCCGCTACCCGATTCTTCCCAGTAGATCTGAACTACTGCGAGGCTGCCGGGATCGTCGTACGGTAGCGGCTTGAGCAGAATGCCCCGCACCACACTAAAGATCGCCGTATTGGCACCGATGCCGAGGGCAAGCGTTGCGACGGTAACTGTTGTGAAGAGAGCGTTGCGCCGAAGCATCCGGAACGCAAAGTGAATGTCCTGTAACAATGCTTTCATCGGTTCTCCTCTATGGCGTGCGCCGATGGATCGACGTCGAAGACGCTCACCGCGCCACGCTCCGATCCGAGTCCGGATACTCGGTCCCACGGATTGAAAAACGTGCCTCCAGTACCGCAGTCGAGCCCGCATCACTCTGCCCTGGTCGCACAGCACCTGATACTCGTCCGCCAGGTCGCCGAGCACATACTCCCGGTCTTCAGGAATTAGGATCAGGCCGAGCAACCATTCGGCAAGGCGTGGTGGTGACAAGTCAGTGGCCTTTGGCGTAGGGCGTGAGCTCGAGCCCGTCCCACATCCGGTCCATGGCCGCGCGCGATCGTTCCAGCGCACGGGCCCCCTCGGGCTCCAAGACAAAGTGCTTCTTGGCCCGGCCGCCGCGCTGGGCCGTCGGTTGGGACGTCCACGAGGACACCAATCCTTCAGACTCGAGCCGACCGAGGGCTGAGTAGACGGCGGCCAGCGAGACCAAGTTCTCGGTTTGGGCCTCGATTTCGTGGCTCACCATCATCCCGTAGGCGTCTTGGTCGAGCCGGGCCACGGCCAGGAGGACGAGCTGCTCGAATTCGGAGATTGGCTTCATGATTGTCCTGAAAGGTCGATATTCTACTTCATACGGAAGAAATAGGAAGAAGTTTCAGGAAGGTCGACCTCGGTTAGCCCTAGCCTTCGTGCGGGCTTGACCTCAGCGAGTGGAGTCCGGGAAGATCCAGCGGAGGCCGTCCCTGAGTACGACGGGCATCACAGAGCGATGCGTCTGACCTTCGTAGCGGCTGATCTCCCACCGGAAGCCTTTGTAGTCTCGTGCGGTCAGCGTATCTACGAGTGCGGCAACACCGGCGACGAGTTCGGGGCGATCGAGCAGGCCCACAGCCAGATAGAGACTGGCAGGAACCGAATCGTGATCTGCGGCGTATTCTCGTTCGTTCAGGAAACTGACACTGTCCACGATCCAAAGCGCAGGCGCGGACGCGATATAATGCGTGAACGCCTCCGGTTGTCGAAATACGACGTCGACCACAAAGCTTCCGCCGAGCGAATGCCCGTGCAGCACACGTTGGTTCGGATCGCCGCGGTAGTCGCGTTCGATGCGCGGGGCCAACTCTTCGGTGAGGAAGCGGAGAAAATCATCTGCGCCCCCGGAGGTGATGGGGGGATGCGGGCCGAACGCCGCTACCTCCTGCGCGATCCGCCGTTCCATCGCCTCGCTCTCCCGCAACGTCATGTCTCGAACCCGCAGCGCGATGGCGTCGCCGAGTCCGCCCGGGTAACCGATTCCCACGACCAGCATCGGTGGAATGAGTTGGTCGGCAGCGAGCACTCGTGCAATGTCGGTTGCCATGCCGAACGTCCACCATGCGTCGGGGAGATAGAGGACCGGGAACTGGGCGTCCGCCATTTGACGATAGCCGAACGGGAACGAGACGGAGATGCGAAAATCCGCGTCGACGAATTCCGAGTGGATCTCGAACGTGTCGGTTTCCGGAATCGTGGCCAACGACGCCGGAGCTTGAGCGAGCAATTGACCGCCGCTCAGCGCAAGCACGGCGGCCGTAGTGCAAAGTGACTTCATTGAGACGTGCTCCTAGCGATTCGGCTTGATGAGGTAGATGTCGCCGTAGTCTCGGTCCCGTGAATACACGAGGCCGCTCCCGTCCCAGGCCCATCCGCCGCCGTGCACATGCCACTCGCCGTTCCCAAACGTGAGCTGCTGTGGGTCGCCATCGATGGTGGGGAGTTGCTCTGGCGAACTTGTCGGGGCGAGGCGAAGCATCTGCAATTCCATCGTGAAGTGACTCACGGACGAGATGTAGGTCAGTGCGCTGCCGTCCGGTGACACCGATACCTCCGAGAGCGCTCCGGCAAACAAGAGCACGTCCTCCCCTGTCCCGAGATGTGCAGCGCGTAGCTCTACCTGTCCGGAACCATCTGGAGCCCTACGCGTGTACACTACCCGCTGCCCATCCTTGTACCAGCCAAAGCTGAACGCGTCCCGGACCGTCGACTCACGCCGATTGCTGCCGTCCGGATCGATGAGCCAAATGGCGTTGCCGTCCTCCCCCGGCGCGAGGTATCCGATCACGCTCCCGTCGGGGGCCCACCGCGGGCCGGCCTGTGTGTCGCCCACGTGCGGCGACCACGGAAGCTCATGGTCGCTGAGTTGCCGAGTGATGCCGGTGGCTACGTCCACGATCCAAAGCTGGACGGCCCCGCCGCGATCCGACAGGAACACGATCTCATCGCCGTCCGGTGACCAGTCGCCCATCCGGTCGGCCGCCCCCGGCCGGTCGGCCGGATCGGTGGTGAGCTGATGCGACTCGTCCGTGGTTCGGTCGTAGAGCCAGAGATCGTAGGGCGGACCGCGCATCCACACGATGTGGTTGCCGTCGGGAGAGAGGCGGGGTCCGAAATTCTCGCCTGTGAAGAACGTTATGCGCTCGTCCTGGTCTGGCGCGTCAATCGGGATCCAATGCAGGTCGACTTGGTGATCGAACTCGCTGTACGCGATTGAACCGGTGGGCCCGACCGCGGGCGTCCAGTGCTGTCCGGCGCCACCGGAAGTTATTTGGCGGGGTTCGAGCGTGGCCAGGTCGAATTCCCAAATGTTGGGGGCGCCACCCAGCATCGACGTCGCGACCAGCTTCTCATCACCCGGTAACCATGACGGGCCCAGGGCCATCCAAGCCGCGGGCAACATGGATGGCTCCCCCCCCTCTGTCGGGAGAAGCCATATCTGCGGTACTCCCGCGTGGAAGCGCTGGAAGACGATCCGCGTGCCGTCTGACGACCACGACGCCCACCCATCCTCGGCGACGGGTGGCGGTGTGGTGAGCTGCGTTTGCTCACCGGTCGACAGATTCACCTTCCAGAGCGCTACGTCGCCGGCAGCGTCCATCTTCGAAAACAGCAACTCCTCAGAGTCCACCGACCAAGGATTCGTCCCCATGGCGAAGAACGAGGTGAACATGCGCTCGAGGGAGGGAATGTTGGTTTCTGCGACCAAGCGCTCAGCCCCGCCTGTCGGTGGAATCCAGTAGATATTCGATCCGGTTCCACGGTCGGAAAGAAAGGCGATCTTCGAGCCGTCCCGCGACCAGCGCGGCATGATCTCATCGTACGGGCTGTCCGCCGTGAGGATGTGCGGATCGCCGCTTCCCAACGACAGCGTCGCTACGTCGGCGTCGCCGCCGCCGGTGTGGCTGTACGTGATCTGGCTGCCGTCGGGCGACCAGGACGGACTTATCTCCCATCCGGCGAAGCCCGTGACCCGTGAGATCGTATAGCCGGTCATGCCAGCCGTTGGCGCATCACCGCCCCGTCCGAACAGGGCCCACACGAGAAGGCCCGCTACCCCAGCAGGGACCGCGACGCGTCGGGCGCGGGCCCACATGGATGCGGACGGTCCGTCTTCGACCAGAGCCACCGGAGTTTCGGTGACCAGTGCCTCGGCAAACGCCTTGGTGCTCTCGAAACGATCGGCCGGCACCTTGGCCAGCGCTTTGGCAACCGCCGCCTCGATGTTGGCGGGCACGGTGTCGCGGATCGTGCTGAGCTTGATGGGTTTCTCACCGATGACCTTCGCAATGACCGCTGTGATGTTCGACCCAGTGAAAGGCGGGTCGCCGGCAAGCATTTCGTACAGCACGCTCCCCAGGGCGTAGGTGTCGCTTTGGGCAGTGAGCTGGCGGTCGCCGGTTGCCTGCTCCGGACTCATGTACGAGGGCGTGCCCAGCGACAGCCCTGTCGCAGTGATCCGGTCGCCCGCCACGTTGCTGATCGCCAGGGCGATGCCGAAATCCGCTACCAGCGGCGTGCCCTCCAGCAGCATGATGTTCTCAGGCTTGATGTCCCGGTGGATCACGTCACGCCGGTGGGCGTAGTCGAGCGCCTCCGCCACCGCCCGCGTGATCGCCACGGCCTCGTCAATCGAGAGTTGGTTCTCGCGATTCAGTTTTTCCCGCAGCGACTCGCCGTCTATGAAGGGCATCACATAGTAGAGATCCCCACCGGCTTCGCCGGAATCGTAGAGCTGCACGATGTGCGGGTGCTGGAGATTGGCGGTTACGCGGATCTCGTTCAGAAATCGCTCGGCGCCCAAGACGGCCGCGAGCTCGGGGCGCAACACCTTGACCGCGACGCTCCGGTCATGCTTGAGATCACGGGCGAGGTAGACCTTCGCCATGCCACCCTCACCCAACTCACGCTCGATGGCGTAACGGTCGGCAAGGGCGGTTTTGAGGCGCTCAAACTGGTCGGACATGATGACACCACAAGATGGGGCTTGCGGCGGAAGGCCGCCAGCTCACCGTACGCATGGCCACGCGTCCAACAGCCCTGCCCTTACGCGTCAAGAAAAACGGGCTCGAACGACCACACTCCAGGTGTACCTACGCCGGGCCCGTTGTCCGAGCCACCTGGCCCGAGACGGGCTTGATCCTTCCGGCGCCCACATGGCACCAAGGACATCTTCCGTGGCGGCGCTGTCATTCTAGGCTTGTGATGCCAACGCCCGCACCACCGCGGCGATGCCGTCCACGACGCGAGTCATCCGATCGAAGTCGAGCTTGTCGATTGTATCCCCACTCGTGTGGTAGAACGGATTCCGAAAAGGCGCCGTATCCGTGATCATGATGGCTTTGAAACCGTGATGCCAGAACGAGGCGTGGTCCGACCAGGTGATCCCCGGTATCCAACTGGGGGAAGACACCCCCTGAGACGGGAATCCCCCATGCTCGCGGAATACGCCGAGTGCCTGACGCACCAAACCGCCGGAACCGAGGTTGCCGACGAATCCGACGAAGTCTCCGCGACCGGGGTAGAAGAAGCTGAACGGCGGCGGATACCGCTGGCTGCCAGGTTCGG
>JADFPO010000155.1 GCA_022562295.1 Gemmatimonadota bacterium | reverse complement strand
AGGCCGCGGTGCACAAGGCGCTTGCCAAAGTTCCCGCTGACCGGTTCGCGACCGCCGCACAGTTCGCAGAAGCGTTGACGAGCCCGGTGTTCATTGCGCCACCGCCGTCGCGGGAAATCACCGGCGTCAGAATGCCCACTGCTTGGAGTCGCTTGACGGTGGCATTCGCAAGTCTCTCCGGCGTATTGGCCGTTCTCCTCCTCGGAATGGTGTTGTGGTCGGGCTCGAGACAGGGGCCCGCGCCGCGCGTGGCGCGCCTGAGCCTCCGCTTGCCACCCGAGGAGGCACTCGACCTGACGGCACGGCCGGGACTGGCACTTGCCCCTGACGGGAGCCGGTTCGTGTACGCGGGGTTGAACGAAGGGACCGTCCAGCTCTTTCTGCGTGAACTCGGCGATCTCCACGCAAGGCCGCTGCGCGGCACCGAGGAGGGATGTTGTGCCATGTTCTCGCCTGACGGGCAGTCGTTGGCGTTCATTAGTCAACTGGGTGAGTTGAAGGTCGTGTCGTTAGGTGGCGGTCCGGTGGTCACCGTTGTGGATTCTGGGTTGACCGATTTGCTGCTGTATGGTGGCGGTGTGGACTGGGGGGCTGACGGGTTCTTGTATGCGACCGGGTTGGAGGGTTTGGTCCGGGTCGCCCCACAGGGTGGTCCCCTGGAACGTATCACGACCTTGGACCGGGAACGCGGCGACCGCACGCATGCGGCGCCCGACGTGTTGCCCAACACGAAAGGCGCGTTGGTGACGGTGATCCCGCAGGATGCGAGTGACGCCAGCCCGTACGCCATCGGTGTGGCCGACTTCGCGACGGGAGCGGTGGACATCGTGTTGCAGGGGATCTACGCACGGTACGCGGTGTCCGGACACGTGATCTTCGTGCAGGACGACGGCACGGTGCTCGCAGCGCCATTCGACCAGAACCGGCTGGAGGTCACCGGCCCAGCCGTGCCGCTGGTCGAGAACGTGCGGTTCCAGTCGTTGGGCATGGCCCAGCTCGCACTGTCTGAAACAGGATCCCTGCTCTATGCGACCGGGCGTCCACTCGTTAATCGTCTCGTGTGGGTCGATCGGGATGGAGGGGCCGAGGAGATCGACCCGGGTTGGACGGGCAACTTCCTAGATCCGGTCCTTTCGTGGGACGAGTCGCGCATTGCATTGACGGTTACGACTGCTGTGGGTCAGCACGTGTGGATCAAGCCATTGGACGGGAGCCCAGCGTCGCGACTGACGTTCGCCGGGGCGGTCAACCTTCGGGCGTCGTGGACCCTGGATGACCGATCGGTGATGTTCGTGTCGGATCGTTCCGGTGCGAGTCTCTTGTACCAGAAACGCGCTGACGGAGCTACGGCGGCCACCCGTATACCGCTCTACGATGAACGAGCCGTCTTTGGAATAGAACCGTCACGGGATGGGAGCTGGCTGATCTTTCGTACGGACAATCAGGCCGCCGGCCGTGGGGATATCCTGGCGATTGCCGCAGGCGATACGGTTCCGGTCGAGTTGATAGCGACGCCAGCTGAAGAAGTAGCTCCCACCCTGTCACCCGACGGTCGTTGGCTCGCCTACACATCGGACGAAAGCGGGCGGCGCGAAGTGTACGTCCGGCCGTTCCCGGATGTGAGTGAGACAAAGTTACAGGTTTCGACGAGCGGAGGAAGCGAGCCTCTCTGGGCGCACAGCGGACGCGAACTCTTCTACCGCACTTCCGATAACAACCTCATCGCCGTCCAGGTGGTGCGTGACCCGGCGTTCAGCCTCGGGACGCAACGTCCCCTATTCTCGGTCGTGAGGTACCAGCCCGGTCCGTTCAATCGCGCCTATGACATTACACGCGACGACCAGCGGTTCGTGATGATCCGGCAGGAAGTGGGGGAGGATGAGGGCGAGCTGATTCTCGTGCTCAACTGGCTGGAAGAGGTGAAGCGGCAGGTGGGGAACTGAGCGCTGCGGATGACGCTAAAGCTTTGGAGGACGCGGATCCCCCTCCTCCCTCCTCCCTGGCGAAGGGCGGGGCGGGGGGCCTCACCCTCGCGCAAATCCGATAACTCCGGCATCTTTCCACTGCCATGACGGACCTGCGCGACCGCCTAGCCGCCGCTCTTGCTGACCGCTACCGCATCGAACGTGAAGTGGGTGCCGGAGGCATGGCGACCGTATATCTCGCCCAGGATCTCAAACACAACCGCAATGTCGCCCTGAAAGTGCTGCGGCCGGAGTTGGCCGCGGCGTTGGGTGGCGAGCGGTTCCTGCGCGAGATCGACATCGCCGCCCAGATCGAGCACCCGCACGTGCTGACGCTGATCGATTCGGGCGATGCGGACGGCCTCCTCTACTACGTGATGCCCTTCGTGAAAGGCGAGTCGTTACGCGACCGCATCAGTCGCGAGGGGAAGCTGCCCATCGGTGACACGATCCGCCTGCTGCGCGACGTGGCGGACGGGCTGGCCGAGGCCCATCGACAGGGACTGGTGCACCGTGACGTGAAGCCGGATAACGTGATGATCTCCGGGAAGCACGCGGTGGTGACGGATTTCGGCATCGCCAAGGCGGTCACCTCGGCGACGGGCGTGCAAGGGCTGACGACCGCGGGCGTCTCGCTGGGAACGCCGTCCTACATGTCCCCGGAACAGGCGGCGGCCGAGCCTGTGGATCATCGTACCGACATCTATGCGCTCGGCGTGATGGGCTACGAGTTGCTGGCCGGGCACCCCCCGTTCGTGGGCCCGAGCACACAGGCCGTGCTGATCGCGCAAATGACAGCGGACCCGGAGCCGGTCACCGAGCACCGACCCGATACGCCGCCCGCGCTCGCGCAGCTCATCATGAAGTGTCTCGCCAAGAAACCGGACCACCGTTGGCAGACCATGGACGAGGTCCTGCAACAACTCGAGGCGATGGCGACGCCGAGCGGCGGGGTGCCGTCGTTGCGCATAAAAGCCCAACCGTTCTTTAAGGGGAGCCCGCGACGGTTTCCCGTGCGGCGAGCCCTGATCGCGGCGCCTATCATATTGGTGATCGGCGGCTTCTTGGTGGTCCAACAACGGCGTGCCGGTACGGTGCGTGAGTTGGCGGCCCAGCTCCAGCCCGCCGCGGATTCGGGTCGATTCGACGAGGTCTACGCGTTGCTTCGTGCGGCGGATATTCCGTTGAGTGCGCGCGGCCTAGTCAGTATCGCGGCCGTGGTCGGCGGGAGAATCACGCTGGAGACCGATCCGCCCGGTGCCCTGATCACGCTCACCCGCGTGCCGGCGACAAACGACGCCAACGGGATCTCGCTCAACACGATTCGAAATCACCTCGCCGTAGCAGGTGATTACATCGCCCAGGCCCAATTGGCGGGATACGAAGGTCTTTCCTTCATTATCCACGTACCCGCCGGGGACACGGTGACCGTGCGACGCACGCTGGTGAACGAGAGTTGGGACGCCGGGGACATGGTGCTGGTCGAGGCCGGATTCGTGATGGGCCCTGTGGCCGACGACCATGCCGGTCGAGAGACCCCCGCCTTCCTGATCGATCGGCATGAGGTGACGAACGAGGCGTTCATGGCATTCGTAGGTGACGGTGGGTATCGCGATCGGGCGTTTTGGCCGGACACGCTGCAGCTCCAGGGGGTGAGCGTGCCGTTCGAGACGGCCGTTGAGACGTTCGTGGACCGCACCGGTCTCCCGGGTCCGCGCACTTGGACGGGTGGCACATTTTCCGGCGACCGAGCCCGGCATCCGGTCGCCGGGGTGACGTGGTACGAAGCGGCAGCGTACGCCAAGTGGTTGGGCAAGCAGCTGCCTACGCTGGCGCAGTGGTGGCGGGCGGCCCTGGGCGATGTGGACCGGCCCTATCCGTGGGGCAGCGACTTCGCGACGCTCGACGAGCGGGCCAATTTCAGCATGATGGCGACCACGCCGGTGGACCAGCTCGCCGCGGGCATGAGCCCCTACGGGGCGTACGACATGGCGGGCAACGTCCGGGAATGGTTGGCGGGAGACCCCGGCGCAGGGCGTTATCCGGCGATCGGTGGCTCATGGCAGGACCCATCGTATATGTTCTCTACCCCCAACATCGAGCGCTTCGCTCCCGGGTTCACGAGTGAGGCCGTTGGATTTCGGCTCGCCAAACCGGTGCCGAGCCGCTAAACGCACACGAGGAGGACACCGTGGTCCGTTCGATTCACCTCGCCCTCGCGACATTGGCCGTAGCCGCGTCCGTAGCCGCGCAGGACCGTCCCACCGATCAATGGCTGACGAATCCGGTCGACGACCGCACCTTCGAAGCGTATCTCGAATTCTTCTCCTACGATGAGGCACTTCCGTTCAACACCGAGGTGGTCACAGCGGGCGAGGCCGAGGGTCTGTTCGAGGAGCGCCTCAACTTCCAGAGCACCCCGGGGATGATCGTCACGGCAAGGCTGTACCGTCCGCGCCGCGAGTCGAGCGCGCAACGTGGCGGCGTGATCTTTCTGCATGGCGGGGGACCGCAGGCCAAGGATGCCCCGACTTCGATTCAGTTGAGCCGGTTGATGGCGCGGGCGGGGTGGACGGTGCTGTCCATCGACTATCTCCATTGGGGTGAACGCAACACGGGCTTACTGGAGACGTTTTCGGAGGTAGAGAAACACGAGCGACTGTACAACCAACCGGCGGCGTATCTCGAGTTTGTTACGCAGACCATAAAAGACGTGAGCCGCAGCTATGACTTCTTGGTTCGTGAGCGCAACGCCGATCCCTCTCGCATTGTGCTGGTCGGGTTCAGCCGCGGCGCTCAACTCTCCATGATTGCGGGCGGTGCCGAGCGTCGTCTGGCGGCGGTGGCGCTGCTCCATGGCGGCCATTTCGACTTCTTCGAGGACGACCATCGCGCCGCGGCGTGTCCGGCCAACTACATCGGCCGGATCAGCCCGCGTCCGCTGCTCATGATCAACGGCGTGAACGACGCCGACTACTTGCCCGATACCGCCGTGCGTCCGCTCCAGCGCCTGCTGCAAGAACCAAAGCGGATCATCTGGACCGACGCCGGGCACGGTTTCTTATCTGAAGATGACCGTACCGCGTTAGTGGACTGGTTGCGGTCGACGGTGAGGTAGCAAGGCCGCGGATTCCCGCGGATGAATCAGTGGTTTGTCCGGCTCTCTTTCTGCGCGGAGGTCGTAATGCCGACACGCTTTATTCGCTACGCCGCATTGGTGGTCGCGCTGCTCGGTTCGTCATCGATCGCGTTTGCCCAGGAGACGGTGCCCGACACGCGGACCGACCGTTGGCTCACCAACCCGGTGGACGATGCTACGTTTCAGACCTACCTCGAGTTCTTCGCGTACAACAAGAGCTTGCCATTCGACGTCGTCGTAGGCGAGACGACAACGGAGCAAGGCATCGTGCGCCAACACGTGACGTATCAGAGCACGCAGCAGATTACGGTGACCGCGTACCTGTACCGTCAGGAATCCCCGACGGCTGGTTCGCGCGGTGGCATCATTTATCTGCACGGTGGCACGGGAAGAGGCAAGGATGCCGGACCCGGTGTCCAACTCGGTGTGTTGATGGCCCGCGACGGATGGACGGTGCTGGCGATCGACCTGTGGCACTACGGGGAGCGCAACACTGGATTACTCACCACGTACACAACCCAGGAGAAGACCGATCGGTTGTACAACGAGCCCACCACCTATCTCACGTTCGTCACCCAGACGGTCAAGGACGTGAGCCGCGGATACGACTACTTGGTACAGGAACGTGGTGTCGATGCCAACCGCATCTTTCTGATAGGACACAGCCGCGGCGCGGTGCTCAGCAGCATCGCCGGCGCCGCCGAGACCCGATTGGCCGGGGTGGCGTTGTTGCACGGTGGTCATTTCGGACTGCTCGTTCAAAGCCACCGGCCCGCCGCCTGCCCCGCCAATTACGTTGGACGCATCAGTCCTCGGCCACTCCTCATGATGAACACGACCAGCGACACGTACTTCCTACCGGAAACGACCATTCGCCCGTGGATTCGCCTGGCGCGTGATCCCATGGAGATCCACTGGACCGACACACCGCATGGATTCATGTCGGAGGAGGATCGTAGCACCATGCTGGCGTGGTTGCGGAAACGGTAAGAAAAAACTGGCACAACTAAAGGAAATACGGCCACAGATTGATTTTTTGGACACGGATCATTCCTCGCGCAATCCGAATGACGGATATTAACGGGAAAAATCCGTGCTCAAAATATCAATCCGTGGCAGTATTTCCTGCCTCACGACTGGCCGCCTCGACGTCAAGACCGTATTCTATCAAGTTGTGAAAGATCCACGCTTCGGCTTTGGGGGAGCTTAGTGAAACACCATAATTCGTTGATGACCAGGCGCGACGTACTGCAAGCTTTCGGCTTCGTCGGCGGTTCGTCCCTGGTGATGGGTACCATGGACACCTGGGGTCTGATGGGAGCCTCGGCCGGCACCAGCCCAGCGTTGCAGGGCAGGCAGCCGGGTACGCGGGTCATCGTGCTGGGCGCGGGAATCTCAGGACTGACGGTCGGGTACGAGCTGGGGAAGTTGGACTATGACTACCGCATCCTCGAGGCCCGCGATTTTGTGGGCGGCCTTTGCTGGACCGTCCGCCGCGGAGCCGAGCACACGGAGGTGGGCGGAGAGCGCCAGGTGTGCCAGTTCGACGAAGGGCAGTACCTCAACGCGGGCGCGTGGCGCATTCCGCACGCCGACAAGGGGGTGCTGAGCTATTGCAAGGAGTTCGGTGTCCCGTTGGAAATGTTCGTGAACTGGACCGACGCGAACTACATGTGGGAGGAGGACTCCGAACGCGGACAGCTTGCCGGCAGGCGAGTGCGTCTGCGGGAGGTCAAAGCCGACCTCTGGGGATCCACGACGGAGCTGCTCGCCAAGGCGATGGACCAGGGGCAGATCGACGCACCGCTCAACGAAGAGGACAAGGAGCTCCTGGTCGAGTTTCTGGTCACCGCAGGCTACCTGGATTCCGAAGACCACCTGTACCGGCCCCCTAACTTGCGCGGGTCGGAGGATCGCTACGACCTGAGTGCACTGCTCCGGTCGGGGTTCGGGACTCGGGTCCGGTCGCTCAACTCCGGGACCGGGGGACCGCATCCCGTGTTCCAACCCGTAGGTGGCATGATGGAGATCCCCCTCGCCTTCCAGCGAGCCATCGGCGACCACATCACCATGAACGCCGAAGTGCAATCGATCCACCAGACCGAAGATGCGGTGCGGGTCGTCTACAAAGACACGAGAACCGGTCAGGAACGAGAAGAGGTTGCGGACTACTGTGTGTGTTGTCTGCCGATGGCCGTGCTGCAGGGTATCGATGTCGACCTGTCGCCCGAGATGGCTGCCGCCGTGAACGAAGCCCGCCATAATACCAGCGCCAAGATGGGGTTGCAGATGAAGCGGCGCTTCTGGGAGGAGGATGACGAGATCTTTGGCGGCCACATCTTTGGAAGGAGTCTGGAACTCGGCGAGTTCTCCTATCCGTCAAACGACTACTTCACGGAAAAGGGAGTGCTGCTGGGTTTCTACGGCAGCGGCGGGACCGCCGGCATGGCCGACATGCCCTTTGCGGGGCGGATCGAGCACGTGCTCACACAGGCAAGCAAGGTCCACCCCCAGATGCGAGAGGAATTCGAGACCGCGTACTGTGTTTGGTGGGACAAGGTGCCCTACAGCCTCGGCGCTTACGGGCGCACGCCCGCACCGGAACAATTGGAGCAGCTAAGCAAGGCCGATGGCCGGATCTACATGGGGTCCGCGGGCGCCAGCACCCGGCCGGCTTGGATCGAGGGCGCCATCCAGTCTGCATGGAGGACGATAGAGGCGCTGCACGAGCGGGTG
>JADFPO010000039.1 GCA_022562295.1 Gemmatimonadota bacterium | reverse complement strand
TCTGAGCCCAACCCGCGAGAAAAAGCCACAGCCCGCAACAAAGCGATGGTGCCCTTGGCACTCCCGACGCCTAGTGTAATCCCACATTCAACCGTCGGGAGGACGACAAGGTGCTTGCGCGGGTGCGTTCGGCGGCCGTGTTGGGGATCGACGCGTACGTCGTGGACGTGGAAACCGATATCGCCAATGGGTTGCCGTCGTTCGCGACGGTGGGTCTGCCGCATGGCGCGGTGAAGGAAGGCCGCGAGCGGGTAAACTCGGCCATCGCCAATTCGAACCTGGACTTTCCCCTCAAGCGCATCACCGTGAATCTCGCCCCGGCCGACGTGCGGAAGGAGGGCACCGCGTTCGATCTGCCAATCGCGCTCGGGATCCTCACCGCCACCGGCCAGCTCAATAGTGCGCACGGCACGGTGCACCCCGGCAACCTGCCGAACCTCGATGATTACATCGTGGTGGGGGAGTTGGGGCTCGAGGGCGATGTGCGGCCGGTGCGAGGAGCGCTGTGCATCGCGGCGGGGGCCAGGAGCGCCGGCGTGAAGGGTGTGATCGTGCCCTGTTCCAACATGACGGAGGCCGGCGTGGTGAGTGGAATCCGCGTGCTCGGCGCGAAGTCGTTGCGAGAGGTCGTCGATTTCTTCGGTCTGGGCCGGCCGCTTCCCCATGCCACTGTGAGCGATGCATCTGCCCAGGGCGAACGACCCCTCCATCACGTGGACTTTGCCGAAGTCCGCGGCCAAGAACACGCCAAGCGGGCGCTGGAAGTGGCCGCCGCAGGCGCGCACAATACCCTGATGGTCGGTCCTCCCGGTAGCGGCAAGACGATGCTGGCGCGGCGCCTGCCGTCTATCCTCCCACCGATGACGCTGGACGAAGCCCTGGAGGCCACCAAGCTCCACAGCGTCGCCGGGTTGCTGCCGCTCGGCGGCGGGTTGTTGACGTCGCGGCCGTTCCGCGCCCCACATCACACCATCAGCGACGCGGGCCTGATCGGTGGCGGGTCGCACCCCCGGCCCGGGGAGGTGAGCCTGGCGCACTGCGGCGTGTTGTTCCTCGACGAGTTGCCCGAGTTTCGCAAGAACGTGTTGGAGGTGTTGCGGCAACCGCTGGAAGACGGGAGCGTCACCATCTCCCGGGCCGCCATGTCCGTCTGCTACCCGTCCAAGCTGATGCTGACGGCCGCGATGAACCCGTGCCCGTGTGGCTACTACGGCGATCCCCGCAGGAGTTGCACCTGCGGGCCGCTCGCCGTCGAGCGCTATCTCTCACGCGTGTCGGGTCCGTTGCTCGATCGTATCGACATCCACGTCGACGTGCCCGCCGTGCCACACCGGGAACTCTCGATGGACCGATCCGGCGACTCATCGGACGCGATCCGGGAACGTGTAGCGCGAGCCCGCGAGCGACAGCTCGAGCGGTTCGCCAAACGGCCGGGTCTGTACGCCAACGCGCACATGGGGCCGCGGGATCTCCAGCCAATGTGTCGAGTGACCGCCTCCGCCGACGCCCTGCTCAAGACGGCGATGAGCCGCCTCAATCTGTCGGCGCGCGCGTACCATCGCGTCCTCAAGATCGCCCGCACGATTGCCGACCTGGCCGACTCCGCACGCATCGAGACGTGCCACATCAGCGAGGCGGTGCAGTATCGGGCCCTCGACCGGTCAGCACCGGTGGCGCTTGACGGGATTGCCCATCGGTGACATCATTTTGACATCAAAATGCAACTACACGATGCCTAGTCTGACCATCCGGGATCTTCCGGACGACGTGATGCTGCGGTTGCGGCGGGCGGCCGCTGAGCAGCACCGGTCGCTCAACGCGCAGGCCATCCACTGGCTCGCCCAAGCCAGCCGGCAAGAGCGTAGTCGAGCCGAATGGGTGGAGCTGTTGGCGGAAGCCAAACGTTCCAGAGAGCGCATCCCCCGCCAACCCGGAGACAGCGCGGATCTGATCCGTCGGATGCGTGACTCCAGGTGATGGGTATGGTGGGCGCCGTCATTGACGCAAGCGTCGCGGTGAAGCTGGTGGTGACGGAGCCTGACAGCGACTCCGCGGAGCGCGTAGTGGGCGATCTAACGGCATCCGGGGTGTGGATCGGTGCACCCGAGTTGCTCCTGGTGGAGTGTGCCAATGCGCTGTGGCTGCGAGTCCGTAAAGGCTCCCTCACGTCAAAGGACGGTGAGACCCAGCTTGGCGTGTTGCGGAGGATCGTCGACGGGTTCGATGCGTGGCCTCTTCGAACGCTGGTGTATCCCGCGTGGCGACTCGCGACCTTGCTCGGCATCACGATGTACGACGCGTGCTACGTGGCGCTGGCCGAGATACAGGGAGTGCCCCTCGTGACGGCAGACCGGAGGCTGGTGCGCCGCTGTGCGGCTCTCTCGGTTCGCGTGATCCACCTCGAAACAATCGCGTAGGTCCGCCCGGGTTGGAGGAGGTCGGTCGAGCGCTGCCAGCTCCAGGTCGCAAGTCGCTTGAAGTAATGTGTATTATGTCATACTTTATGCATACTTCAGTATGACATAATTTGTGAGCGAGATCAGAGATGGCAAAGCGCAAGATCGCGATTAGCGTGGACTCAGACGTATACAAATCTGCCGAGCAGCTGCGAAAGGCGACGAACGAGTCCCGTAGTGCTGTGTACGAACGCGCGATGATCCAATGGCTGGCCGACCATGAGCGCGGGGCGTTGACACGGCAATATGTGGACGCTTACAAGTGCTACCCCGAGACAAAGGCTGAAGTCGCGGCAGCGCGGGCGGTGGCTCTCTCCATATTGGGTGTGGAGCGGTGGGATGAAGAGGGGTGATGTATGGTGGGCCCGGCTTCCACGCCCAGCGGGACGCCGGCCTGTCGTGCTCGTATCTCGCGACGAGGCGTACCATGTTCGCGAATTGATCGTCGTGGTTCCCGTGACGACCAAACGACGTGGCATCCCGGTCGAGGTGCCACTCGGCCGGAACGAAGGTTTGCGCCGGCACTGCGTGGCTAATGCCGACACGGTGACCACTATCCCCAAACAGTTCTTGGTCGAATACGCGGGCAGCCTCGACGGGGGAAAGGTCGAGCAGCTCGACGCTGCGCTGCGGTTCGCGCTGGATCTCGATTAGCGCCGGTGCAACGTCACACACGCGGCGCAGGGCAGTCCGTGGCCGGTAGCGCAGGATCTGCATACCTTTGTGCATGCTGAAGGTCATGCGAACCATCTGTGCAGCGCTCTCGATCGCGGCCACCTCGACCGCGGCGATCGGATGCGGAGACGCCGTTTCCGCTGGTTCCCTCAATTTCCAGATGGAGTTGAGATTTTTTGACACGACTCCCGACTCCGGGTACGTGCTGTTGGCGGTGGAGGCCACTGGCGGGACCGCGGCGGTGGTGTCGTTGGCCTGCACCGGGATTATGCAAACATCCGGCCCCAGTCCGCTGCGGGATTCCACGTTCGTCGCACGAGGAACGACCGATCGCGAAGTCAGCGAGATGTGCACCGCCTCGTCGGGAGAGGCCTTTGTGGAGGGTAGGGCCGTGACGGTTATTCCCGCCCTGCCGGCCCGACCGCCCGAAGGTGATGCCCTGGGGCCCTCGAACCCCCGGAAGCCGCACTACCGTCCGATGGTATAGCTCACCTGCGTCGTGAGCAGCAGGTCATTCTTCTCGATGCCGGGTCGCGGACGGCTGTCGTATTCGTCGAGCACTGCGACGCGGAAGCCGATCCCGGCAAAGAGAGGGGCCGTTATGTTCGCGTCGGACAGGAACCGGAAGTCCCCGAAGTCCGCGAGTTTGGGTGAGAAGTCGAGCTGCCACAGGAGCACCGCCGGTCCGAAGTCGTGCCGCAGCTTGGCTCCCAACGCCGCCACCGTGGCCGTCTCGCTCCCTCCGGAGATGAAGTTTTCCCGTCGCGCTCCTCCGGCCAGCGAAAAGTTGAGGTCGGTAACGGATCCGCTGGTTGCCTGATATCCGAAACCTCCGTTGTAAGTGGATCGCAGGGCGATGTCTTGGAAGCGATCGCGCTCCTGTCGCGTCGCGGCAAACAAGAAAACCCGGGCGCTGATAAACACATCGACGCGCAATGCGCCATAGAACTTGCTGACCGTGGTTTCGAACACGTCGTTGGCCGATCGGCTCTCCTCCCGGTTCACACCGAAGCTGACCGTGATGCGGTCCTTCTGCGTGCGCCGCTCGACATCCAGTGTCGCAGACAACCCACGCGCGCGACTGTTGCCGGTCTTGTCCGAGAACCCGAACGCCGCGTTCGCCGTCCAGAACTCTCTCAGTGGCGTGAAGAAGCCGATATGACGGGGGACCAAAGCTGCGAGATCGGCAGGATCTCCCACCGCCTCGAGTTCGCTCACGCGTATCGTACGCAGCCCGCCGGGCAAGGCGAGGCCGAGCCCGCCGGGTGCCTCACTCACAGTGGCGGCTGCGATCGTTCCGTCGGTGAGACGGAGGCCGATGGGTGACGCACTCTGGAAGCTCGCGATACTATCGGCCGCGACTGTTACTTCCTGTCCGTTGAAGGTGAAGATCCACTGCCCGTCCTCGATGCGTACGAGAACGCCGGTCAATCGATCGCCATTGGCCATTCTGAGGGTGTGTTGTGCGGAGAGGTAGGGAGCGGCGGATCCCGTCAATGCCGCGAGGATACACACGGTACGGCAAAATCGAGGCGGCGTCACATCCCCTCCTGTCGCTTGATAATTCGTTAACGTGAACACGACGAACCCGAAGGCCCTCTGTTCCGACAACTTTGCAACAGTGATGGTAACACGAACCGAAAGTGGGAACCATGAATTCACCCTCCATAACAATTGGGCTGGCATGTTTGATGACGATGACCGGTTGCGCGACGCGCGATCCCGCTGCCTCGTCGGAGGCCTTGATGGATGCCGACCGAGCATTCGCACGAGTCACGCGGGAGCGAGGTGCCGAGGGGTGGGCGTCTTTTTTCGCTGCCGACGGCGTGATGATAGTTCCGGGCCGGGAGGTCCGTGGTCCGGACGAGATCCGTGAGGTGATGGAGCAGTCGTTTGGTGACACCACCTTCACGATCTCGTGGGAACCGCGGCGTGCCGAGATCTCAGCGGTCGGAGACCTCGGCTACACGGTGGGGCGGTACGAGACCAGGCGATCGGACGCTGACGACGAGCCGATCACCCAGCGGGGCACGTACGTGACCATTTGGAGGAGCAACAGCGAAGGCACCTGGCAGGTCGTCTTGGACGTGGGCGCTCCGGATCCCGCTAACTGAACACGAGCGGTGAAATGCCGGTGGCACCTGCGCCGTTATTGTGGGCGCTCTCGCTAATATTCGGAAAAATACAAATGATCCCGTGTAACATTTCCCTCACTCGAGCCATCTTATTATTACTACTGCCAACTCAACACCCAGGATCAATCAGGCAGTCCACTGAGGGGACGAGGAGCGGTGCCCAGACTTGAATTCGCAGCGCGCTCGAAGCCGTTCGGCATCAGCGCGGCTCATCCCGGAAGGCGGTCGCCGTGAGCGGCATCGTCTTTCTGATGATCGGCTTCGCGGCCGGCGCGTTCGTGCACGCGGGGGTGTCGATGTGGCGTCGTCGCGGCTCGGAAGGTGTCGTCGGGTCGGACACCTTGCCTACCGACGCGTTTCACGTCATAGACATGCTGCGCCGTGTCCACGGAGCGGTGGGGGTGTGCATCCTCATGCCCGATGCCGATCCGCTGTGGTCGACGAGCGATCCTCCGCCGCCCACGCCCGTTCTCGATCGAGCGGTCGTCGCGGCGATGCGGGCGTTGGGGGATGGGCGCGACCACGTGCTCCAGGGGGACGATACCATCATCGCCGCTGGGGACGGGTGCATGGCTGGAGCCGTGCTGTTTCAAAATTCGGATGTGGACCCGTCGGTGGTGGACAGGGCAACACTGGATCTTCGCACGGTGCTCGCCGATTACTACGCGGACCGGGGGCGGGGGCGATTGGTGCTTAATGACTCTCTCAGCACCCCGCAGTGGTTGGTTCCGGAGTCGGTCGAGGCCGTGGGCTTTGCGCTGTGTGAAGAGGCCCACAACCTGACGGGGAGACCCGCGGCGGTGGTCGTGCGCGACCCGACCACGCAAATCGCATCTGTGGTAGCCGTGTCGGATGGTGTGGATCGTCGGCTGCTTGGCACCACCGTCGCGCCGAGTTCCGCAGCCGGCCGCGCCTCCATGGGCGATCTCACCGCCACCGCGCACGGGGTGAAAGATCTGTTGGGAGGAACCGGGGAGAACCGTCGGATGCGGGAAAGGCGTGGTGCCGCGTTCTCACTGGTCAACGGACGTCCCGGTGTGGGTGCGTTGGTACTGTTCGGGTTGCCCGAGAACGCGCCGTCCCCGATGATCGACCGCATTCTCTCGCTGGCTCGAGACGCCGGTCCGGTGGCGCGGCGGGCTGCGACCGCGCGGGCGTCGGAGCGGCGAGCGCTGGTCGATCAGATCACCGGACAGCCCAATCGGCACGCACTCGAGCGTGCCATGAAAGAGCATGAAGACGGTCCCTGCTCGCTTCTCCGTTTGGACATCGATCAGTTCGACCAACTGCGCGAAACTGCCCGCGGCGCGGCGCTGCGGCACGTATCGAGCATCTTCAGGAGTACTCTGCGCGATTATGACGTCGCGGCGCGACTCCGCGACGAAGAATTTGCGATTTTCCTTCCGGATACGCCTTTTCACCATGCGTTCACCGTGGCCGACCGGGTACGCACGGCGATAAGCGAGTCCGTATTCAATCCGGGCGGTGCTCAGCGGGCGTTGACGTGTTCACTGGGAGTTGCCTCGGTGCCTGAAACGTCTCAGAGCGTGGACGATCTGCTGGGTTCGGCGGATCAGGCCCTCGACCTAGCCAAGTCATAGGGCCGTAACCGGGTCGCCGCCGCCGCACCGCCCGGAGAGGCTCCGGCTCGCGCCAGTTGAGTTTTCCTACCCAACGTTCCGCACCCCCGGTGCTCGGACGTGGCCACCAGCAACGAGTGCCCATTCCTGCGGGGACCCTCGCGCTCCGCTAACCAGAAAGTTCCTCGGCCAACAGCTCTCCGGCCTGATCGGGCCCGAGCGGCTCGGAAAACAAGTATCCCTGCGCCTGCTCGCATTGAAAAGTGATGAGTGTCTCCGACTGCTGATCGGTCTCTACACCCTCTGCGATGACCCGGATGCCCAAATTCCGGGCGAGCGTAATCATTGCCTGGACGATGGCGGCTTTCTCGCCCGGCACACCTACCCTATTGATGAAAGAACGATCGATCTTCAGCGAGTCGACGTGGAACCGGTTGAGATAGGAGAGGGATGACGATCCGGTTCCGAAATCGTCGATTTGAACGCGGACCCCGAGCTCGCGCAGCTTGTGGATTACCTCGATGTTTGCGTCGGGCTCGTCCATCAGCACGGTCTCAGCGATTTCGAGCTGGAGCCTCTCCGGCTTGAGGTCGGTGTCCCGGAGGGCTGCCGTCACCCGGTCGACGAGGTCGGGTTGGCGTAACTGCTTGGCGGAGAGGTTCACACTGACCGACAGTTCTGGAATTCCAGGAAACCGGTTCGCCCACTCGGCCATTTGGGCGCACGCCTCCTTCAGGATCCACCATCCCAAGGGAACGATCAATCCGGTCTCTTCCGCTAGCGGAACGAACGATCCGGGGGGAACCAATCCCCGGTCGGGGTGCTCCCACCGCACCAGCGCCTCGAAACTGGAAATCTTTTGGGTCACGATGTTCACCACGGGCAGATACACCAGCCGGAACTGATTGTTGGCGACGGCCTCCCGGATGTCCGTTTCCAGCTGGAGCAAGGCGATCGCCCGCTGATGCATGGCGCGGTCGAAGATCTCGTATCGCCCTTTGCCCCGCGCCTTGGCACGATACATGGCCGTATCGGCGTGCCGGAGGAGGTGTTCCGGGCTGTCCAGATTCGGTTCGCTCACAGCGATTCCGATACTGGCGGTTGTGAACACCTCCCGCCCATCGAGATTGATGGGAGCATCCAGCGCGACTCTGATACGTTCGGCGACGCGCGTGGTATCGCTACTGTCTTTGATGTCGTCCAGCAGCACGCAGAACTCGTCGCCTCCAAGCCGAGCGACGACGTCTCCCGGTCGCAGGCTTTGTTGGATTCGCGAGGCAATCTCGATTAGCACCTGGTCGCCCGCGGCATGACCTAGGCTGTCGTTCACCACCTTGAACCGGTCCAGATCGATGAAGAGCACGGCGAACACATAGTCCTTGCGGCGCCGGGTACGCCGGAAAGAGCGGCTGAGAAGACCGGTGATAAACGTGCGATTCGGCAATTTGGTGAGCGGATCGTACAGCGCGTCTTGCGCGAGTTGTTCCTCGACGCCCTTGCGTTCTGCGATGTCGGTGAGGGAGCCTGCGATGCGGTACGGTTTCCCGCCCGGACCGCGTTCGGCGATGCCGCGTGCGAGCACCCAGCGATAGGTCCCGTCTTTTTGCCGGATCCGGTGCTCGCTTTCGAAATGGGCAGAGCGATCTTCACGGTGCGCCGCCAGCTCCGACTTGACCCGGCCGATATCGTCTTCGTGTACCAGGCCGAGCCACGCTTCCGGCGTATTGGCAATCTCGGCGTCCGCGTAGCCCGACATGGACTTCCATCGCGCCGAGTAGTAGACCTCGTTCGTTTCCAGATTCCAATCCCACAGACCGTCGTTCGCGCCGCGAATCGCCAATGCGTACCGCTGCTCGCTCTCCTTGAGCGCGCGCTCGGCCCGCTTGCGCAACGTGATGTCTTCGGCGGTGGTGACAATACCGATGATTTCCCCTGCTGCGTCACGCACCACGTCCGACATGAGATGCACTGCGAAGAGTGAGCCATCCCTGCGTTGGTTGAATGAATCGCGCCTCCACGTCCTCATCGACTCGACTTGCTCGCGACTCATCGGTTTGGTGCGGCCGGGAGGAGCGAACACCCGTACATCTTTCCCAATCAGTTCCTGAACTTCATATCCGTGCATGCTGGCGTCGGCGGGATTCGTGTACACGATGGTGCCGCCGAGGTCGGTAATCGTGACCCCGAGCTGCATCGTCCCAACGGCCTTCTCCATCCGCCGAAAGGCGTCCTCCGCTTGTTTCTGCACGGTCGCGTCCCGATAGATGACGAACGCGGTGATCGGTTCATGAGGAATGTGGACGTGTGCGCCCAGGATGGACACCGGAACGGGAGAGCCGTCCTTTTGCTGCACGACCGTTTCCGATTCGATTTTTTCGCCACCGATCACGCGGCGGATGAGTTCCGGGTGCTGAGGACCGGCGTCGGACCTGAGGACGTCACCGATGAAGCGTCCCTTCACCTCGGCTTCCGCGTACCCGAACAGGTCCGAGAAGGCCATGTTCACTTTGAGCACGTCCCCACTCGCGCTCAGCAAAACGGTGGCCTCGGTGGAGGTCGCGAACAGTTCTTCGAGGAATGCCCGGTGCACATCCAGCCGCCGCCCCAACGTGTTGTGGCGCACCCCGAGCACGATCGCCGATGCCGCGACTATCACGAGCGCGAGCAGTGTAACAACGACGGTGGTGGTCATGGTGCCGGTTGTGCCCCGTTCGTCACCGATGTCTTCCTCGGGCTTAGGGTCCTCGTATCGGGGAGCCGCCTGTTCAATTTTTTCCGAAAATTCGGACTTGGTCTATTCGTTCGTGGCCGGGTGAGGCCGTTACATGCGTCGCCGGGTGACCTCCAGCGGCGGTCGCAGCCCACGAAATCCGAGCCCTCGGGCTTGAGACACCAACCACGGGAATTTGGAGATGATGATCGTCTCGACATGTCGCCACCGCAATGGGTGGGAATCGGTACGGGTGATCGGTGGCCCGAGTCGGCCCGCTACGGCCGATCCCGCCGTTTCATTTCCGTGAACAGCCGATCGGCACCCTCATAGCGCGGATCTGGGGCTGGTTTTTCCTCGAAGTCCTGCGGCTTCCCCTTTTTTCCGTCTGGGTCCCTTCCAGCTTCGGCTTCGTGGGCGGCCTGACTGGCCTCGCGATTCTTTTTCGCAAGGCGCTCTAGAGATCTCAAATCGCGCTTGTTCACGGCGGTGGCTCCTTTGGCTCGCGCGGTGCTACGGAACATACTGAAACTTCGCCGTACTCGCATCGCAGGGGGCCGCGGCGCCCGTCCCGGGAGTCCGCGGGCGGCCCATGTCCGCTTCCGTCCGGCAGCCGTCAATACCCAGCCTGATCGGCCAGATTGCGCCGTAGCGAGCCCCGGATGTCGACATCGTTGTCGCCACATGGCTCCCTGGGTTGGGCTAGCGCCTTACGCCAGCCTACCGATCGTCCGGCTCGCACGGTGCCGCTGGGGCGATATCTTACTGCATCCGCCAAACCTTTATGCCAGGGGTGGACACCTCCACCCCACCCAAAAAGATATCGGAGCGATGCGCCAATGGTTGAGTCAACAGACCTCAAGCAGTACGTCGAGGGTGGGGAAGGGATCAGCGTGATCCGGCAGAGCACCAATTGCCGGAATTGGAATAATATCGCATACAAGCCCGGCATGTCGGCCAAGAACGTGGGTGCTCAGAAGCTGTCCATGAACGTCGCAACCATTCCTCCGGGTGGTGTAGCGTACGCGCACATTCACGTGGATTTCGAGGTCATGCTCTACATCCTCAAGGGGAAGGTCCGCCACGAATACGGTCCCGGTCTGACGAAGGTCGTGGACAACGAAGCGGGGGATTTCATCTTTATCGAGCCCGGCGTGCCGCACGAGGTGTTCAATCGCAGCGATACCGATCCCGTGATCGCCGTGGTGGCTCGATCGGACGCGAACGAATGGGAAAACATCATCTCGTACGATCGCGCAACTGGCACTCCAGTTGGGTAGCACGCTGGGTAACCACTACGACCCACAGCGTTGCTAATTCCGCTACACAGCTTGACCCTCGTCGCGCGGGTGTTCCGCAGCGCGGCCTGGGTGGTGGCGGTCGAGGGTGTCTTGCTCCTGGCCACCGTGGTGTACGTGTTGACGCGGCGCCGTACCGCGCCAAGAAGGCCGGCCCCAATCGGGTCAAGACCTGAGGCTGTCGCTCCGGCCAGCAGCGGCTGCGGGCGGTGGCTGGCCTCCCTATCGACCCTGCAGTGGAATCCCCATATTGTGACCCGAATCGTGCCATCACTCTGGAAGGACGTGGAATTGTGTTCGTGAAACCCCTTCAGTTGAGCTGCGTCGTCCTGGCGATTTGCGGTGCAGGCATTGAGGCACTCGCCGCTCAGAACGTCGCCCGTCTCGAGGCGCGGCCTGCGTCGATACGCGTCACCGTAGGCGAGTCAGTCCCGTTTGAGGTTGTGGCGCTCGATGACCGCGGCAACGTGGTAGACGCGCCTGTGCGGATCGCGGCGCCCCGCCGTGCCGCCCGCATACGAAACGGACAACTCGAGGGTCTCCTGCCGGGCGAGTACGAGATCTTTGCAACCCTGACGCGGCCTGACGCCTCCGGCCGGCAACCGGCGACGCTGACCGTGCCGCTCGTGGTGAACTGGCCATCGGTGACCGAGGTGCAGATTCGCACGGAGCCGGGAACACTCTACGACGGAACCACGATTCGGCATTGGGGGGTTGCGGTGCATGCCGACCGATCGACTCGGCCGGATGCTGAGTTTGTGTGGACGAGTTCAAACCACGGTGTCGCCACCGTCGATCTGTTCGGCAACGTCACGGCGCGAAGCGTCGGGACGGTGACGATCTCCGCGACGTTCCAGCGCATCGCCGCCCAGGTTATGTACGAGGTGCGGCCGCTCCCGGCGACCCGGCTCGAGATCGAAGGAGGACTCAACGAAGTGCGAACGGGAGACGTGCAGACATTTACCGCGATTGCCAGAAGCGCGAACGGGGCGATCGTTGACGATGTTCCGATCGTTTGGAGTCACTCCTATACGCCGCCTGCGCACGTGATCGCCCCAGGTGCGCCGGGCCAACTGGCCGCAGGAAAGTTCGTCGCTGACGTCCCCGGCGTGTACACCGTGATGGCGTCGGCCGGGCCCCTGAACAGCCGCAGGACGTTTCGCGCAGTGCCGCGTGAGGCCGTCCAGCAACTCGATGTCGTCGGCGTAGGTCGACAGTCCCGCTCGCGAACGACGGATTTTTGGGTGTTCGAAGGCGTGGATGGACGCGACTACGCCTTGACCGGGTCGAAGCTCGCGGACGGCCACGCCTTCATGTGGGATGTCACGGACCCGGCCAACATCTTCAAGACCGATTCGATCCAGGTCGACGCCCGCTCGGTGAACGACGTGAAGGTATCGCCGGATGCGCGGTATGCTACGATGACCCGCGAAGGCGCATCGAACCGGCGCAACGGTGTGGTGATTCTGGACCTCGCCGATCCGGCCCATCCCACCATCGCCTCGACCTTCGATGAGGGGCTCACCGGAGGCGTCCACAACGCGTTTCCCACCGACGACTACGTCTTCGTGCTGTCCGGAGGTGACAAGTACGTCATTCTCGACGTGCGGGACATCTACAACCCCAAGTACGTGAGTGAGTACAACCACCCGGACAGCAGGGTGCACGACGTGTGGGTGCACGACGGCATCGCCTACTCGGCCGAGTGGGGAACCGGGGTCGTGGTGGTCGACGTGGGCAACGGACGGTGGGGGGGCACGATCGAAAATCCGGTTTTCGTAACGAGCTATCCCGTGCCGAGCGGCACGACGCACGCGGTGTTCCCTTACCGTTCGCAGTCGACCGGAACGTTTTACCTCTTCATCGGCGACGAGAACATGAATCGCCGGGGATTGGCGAACGCGGGTTCCGGCGCTCCCAGAGGTGACTATGCCACACCGTACGATCCAACGACCGGAACCGGGGGTACGCTGCTGAGCACCCAGGGGTACATCCAGGTCATTGATTTCTCGGATCCCGAGCGACCGCAGATGGTGGCGCGGTATGAGGCATCTGAGTTTGGTACGCACAACATTTGGGTCCAGGACGACAAGTTGTACCAGGCGTATTACGAGGGCGGTCTCCGCGTCGTGGACGTCTCGGGCGAGTTGATGGGCAACTTGTACACACAGGGTCGCGAGATCGCGGTGTACCGACCGGGCGACCCGACTGGTTTCGTTCCCAACTCTCCGATGGTTTGGAGCGCCATGCCGCACAAGGGGCATGTCTTCTTCTCCGATACCAACAGCGGGCTGTGGGCGGTGAAGCTGCAGCCAAAGGACCGGCCGGTGATGTAAGGGGATGGGGGATAGGGGATAGGTGTCAGGCCCAAAGTTTAGCACACTTGCCATGTACCCATCCCCCATCCCCTTTCCCCTATCCCCTATCAGCCCAAAGGAAACGAAAAATGAGAAGTGCCATGCTGCTCGCGTCGCTAGTCGTACTGCCCGTCGGCGCAAACGCCCAATCCTTCCGACAAACGCAGACGGACTCCTACACGAGATACGAATTGCTCGATCCCGCAAGCGAGAGCTTTCGGATCATTTACGACGTGAGTGCCACCGCGGCCGGTGCTCGGTATTACTTCAACGGAATCCGGCAGGGGAGCGATCCGACGGTGCACGCGGTGCATTCGCTGCTGACCGGTCGGGGACTGCAATGGGAGATCGTCGACGGTCAGATCGCCGCGGGATTCGGCATGCTGAATGCCAATCCCGAGGGACAGTACATCCAGGTCTGGCTCGAGCGGCCCGTGCCCGAGGGTGGCGAGACCCGTGTGCGGATCGACAAGACCTACCGAGACCCGGCTAGCTATTCGGCTGACGGCAATCGTTTTACGTTCGCTCGGTCACTGGGGATCAGGCGTAACTCGGTGGTCTTGCCGTACGGCTATGAGTTGACGCGATCCAACTATCCGTCACAGGTCGCGATGGAGGCGGACGGCCGTATCAAGATCAGCTTCATGAATCCCGGACCCGGCGCGGTGTCACTTGTCATCGAGGGACGGCGCCTCCCGCGAGGAGCGGCCCCCCTCCCCCCACGTCCGCGCGGTTTTCGCCTGGGAGCCGCTGCCGACCCGGCGCTGACGACCACGCAGACGACGTCAACGTCTGCGCGCGTCGACTACCAGTTTTCCGAGCGTGCGTTTCAAGATCGCGAAATCGTCTACTTCCTCCAGCAACCGGAAACGCATTCGTTCCGCCTCTATCATGACTACACCGAGGGCCGGCAAGGCATGGATCGTTATCTCAACATCGTGCGGGCGGGCAGCAGAGCCTCCAATCCTTCGGCCAAGATCTTGGATACGGGAGAGGAGCTACAGGTGGAAACCCTGCGGGGCGAAGAGATAACGGCTCGGGGCCTGCGAATTCAGGGAGAGATCACGCCCGAGACCGAGGTAATCGTTATTTGGTTCGACCCCGTGCAGGCCGGGCACTCCGTACGGCTCAGGATCGAGGAAACGTACACCGACCCGAACCGATACGTCCGCGTGGGTGACGAGTTGATCTGGGATCGCGCGTTCGGACGCGCGCGCAATACGGTTGTGCTGCCGCCCGGGTGGTACGTGACGGCGAACTCGGTTCCCGCAATTATCGACGAGACCGGGGATGGGAGAATTCGGCTGTACTACGAAAACGACCGGCCGGGAAACATCCAGGTGTTCGTAAAGGCGAGACAGCGTTGAAGGCTCGAGGTGTCGCGAGATGACGCGCTCAACCCGATTCCGTCTATCTCGCTTCCTCCATCTTCCAGAACGCGATTCCCCCTGCCTGCTGTGCAACGGGCACGTCAGCCACGCGCTCCAGGGTCGCAAGGTCGTAAATATCTACCTTACCAGGTTCGGCGCCGACACCTTCGACGGTCACGAACGCGTAGCGCGAATCCGGTGATATCACGACGCCGTGCGTGACTGTGGTGCTGGATTCCGCGATACCGCGGCTCTCGCCTGTCTCCACGTCGAAGAACTGGACCGCCGCGCCCTGCTTGAGCGTCGCCACGAGCGTTTTTCCATCGGGTGTAATGGCGAGGTTGTACGGCCCGCGACCGGTTTGGATCTGACGCCGCAGCGTCCACTGTTCGTAGTCGATCTCCAGAATCCGGTCGCCCCCGTTGCACGCCACGAAGATGCGGTCTCCGCTCGGCGTCGGAAGCGCCCAGGTCGGAGCGCACGTTGGCGCTGTTGCCCGGCGGGCAGCGCCCCCGTCCCGGCCCCGGCCCAGGTAGTCGTCCGGATCGTAATCCCGTAGTGGACCCTCGTGCCCCTTCGCGACGTTGAACCGCCGTGACACCTCGAACGTCTCGGTGTCGATTTCTACGATCTGATCGTCCGCCACGCACGCCGAATAGAGCCGGGTTCCCATCGGGTGGAGCCGGGCCCCGTGGGGCTGAATGCAGGTGACGGTTTGGGCCACCTCCATCAGCTCGGGAGTGTACACCACCGAAACGGAAGAGGGCTCTTTCTCTCCGTGGAGGTTGAAGTTGACGATGAATGCGTAGAGGTCGTCCGGGGTGATGGCGATCGTCGCAGGAAACCTGCCGAGCAGAATCGGTTCGGCGACTACCGTGTCGGGTCCAGTCTCGATCTTCCACAGCTTGCCATCCGGTATACCATGGCCGGTCGTCATATAGAGGTAGCGGCCGTCCGACGACATGCGCAAGCCGTGGGGGCCTTCCGTCTCGACCGGCAGTTCGCCGACGAGGATGGTTTTTTCGACCTCGGCGCCATCGGGCCCAAACCGAACCAAGTGCAACAGGTCCGCGGACTCAGCCGCGACGTACACCCAATAGTTGGCTGTCGGACCCTGTGCCTCGAGAGAGCCAACACTCATGATGAGCACGGCGAGGAGTGAGGTGGCAAGGCGGCTATGTGTCATCGGCTATCGATCGCAGGCTGTTGGTGGTGTCCGGCGTACTTGCCGGCGGTTCATCGTAGCTACAGTTTACCGTCCTCGACGCACCGCGCGCCAGTGACCGGCCGACGGTGTGTTGCTTGGGGTGCGTTCGATGTGACGGACACGATATCCGGGAGCAATACCATGACTTCACGGCACATGTGTATCCTGATGGGTTTGGTGGTGGGGGTGGTGGTCGGCACACCCGTGCTCGCGCAGCAAGAGCAACTGGCGGCGGGCGAGCGCGTTGCCAGACTGGTTGCGGAACCAGCGCGCCTCTCTATCGAAGCCGGTGATACGGTCGATCTCGCCGTGTCGGCCTTCGACGCGCAAGGGGGTCGCTTGTCCGTCGCCGCACGGTTTGCCTTTCCACGGAACGCCCTGCGTGTCGGATTTCGACCGGGCGATGGCCGGACGGGACTGAACCGTTCGGTCACCGGACTGCTCGCCGGAGAATACGAGATCGTCGTGACCGTCGTGCTTCCGGCCGACAGTGACGCAGAACCCGCAACCGCGCGTGTTGCCGTCTCCGTTTCGTGGCCACCGGTCGATCGTGTGGAAATCACGGCAGATCCGGGCACGCTGTTCCAAGGCACCACGCTGCGGCATCGAGCCGCCGCGTACCACGCCGACGGCACGCAGCGGCCGGAAGCGCCGGTTGTCTGGACCTCGTCGGATTCGGCGGTGGCATCGGTGGATCGGTTCGGTCAGCTCACGGCCAACTCCACCGGGAGCGTGACACTCACCGCCATGATAGAGGGTGCCCGCTCCACGGTCGATTACACGGTGGTGCCGTTCCCGGCTACTCGGCTCGAAATTACCGGTGGGTTGGACGACGCGCGCACCGGCGACGTGCTGCGCTTCGCCCCCCGGGCCACCGACGCCAACGGCGACCCCGTCGATGGCATTCCCATTACGTGGACGCTCACCTTCACGCCGGACGACAGCATCAATGCTCCGGGCGCCTCGGGGCAGATCGTCGATGGCGCCTTCGTGGGTGAAGTGCCGGGGCAGTACACCGTGATCGCCTCGGCCGGACCGCTCAACGCGCGACGCACCGTGGACCTGCGGCCCCGCAACATCGTGCGCGAGATCGAACTGCGAGGTCGAGGCACCGTACGCGAAACCCACTCGGCCGATCTGTGGGTCTTCGAGGGCCGCGACGGCCGCGACTACGCGATCACGGGCACCTGGCGCGCCAGTGGGAAAGCGTACTTCTGGGATGTGACCGACCCCACCAACATCTTCAAGACGGATTCCATTCAGGTCGATGCCCGTACGATCAACGACGTGAAGGTTTCGCCCGACGGACGCTATGCCGCGTTGAGCCGCGAGGGGGCGTCCAACCGGCGCAACGGCGTCGTGATCCTGGATCTCGCCGATCCCGCCCATCCACGCATAGCGTCGGTGTACGACGACGGGTTGACCGGCGGCGTCCATAACATGTTTGCCACGGACGATTACCTCTTCGCGCTGTCGGCGGGCGACAAGTACATCATTCTCGACGTACGGGACATCGAGAACCCGACCTACGTCAGCGAGTACAATCACCCCGACAGCAGAGTGCACGACGTGTGGGTGCACGACGGTATCGCCTATTCCGCCGAGTGGGGCAACGGGGTGGTGGTGGTGGACGTGGGTAATGGCAAGTGGGGTGGCTCGATCGAGAATCCCGTATTCGTGACCAACGTGCCGTACCCGGTGGGACGAACCCACGCTGTGTTTCCCTACTTCCAGGAGGGCACCGGCAAGTTCTATCTCTTCCTCGGGGACGAGATCATGAACCGCCGGGGACATCCGTTCGTGGGCCTGGGAGGCCTGAATCCATACGATCCCGAAACGGGGGATGGTGGGATCCCCAGCGCCAACTCGGGATACATCCACATCATCGATTTCACCGACCCCATGAACCCCAAGGACGTGGCACGCTATCAAGTGACCGAGTTTGGCACGCACAACATCTGGGTTGAGGACGATCTGCTGTATCAGGCGTACTACGAAGGTGGTTTACGGGTCGTGGACGTGTCGGGTGAACTCATGGGGAACTTGGCGGAGCAGGGCCGTGAGATAGCGGTGTTCAAGGCGTACGATCCGTTGGGATACATTCCGAATGCCCCGATGACGTGGAGCGCTCAGCCGTACAAGGGGCACATCTTTTTCTCGGACTTGAACAGCGGTCTGTGGGCCGTGAGGGTGATGCCTAAGGAACAGGTCATGATTCCGTAGGAGCCGCAAGGCAGCTACGAGCTGGCAGCCTGCCAGTTCTCGGCGTCCGAACACCCGTCGGGGAACCGCGGATGACGCCGATGGGACGGACAACGGCGGATCCCACCCCCACACCCCAACAAAGTACTCGATCTGTGTTCACCCGCGTCTTCCGCGTCTGAATGGGAATGTCGCAGCCGGAAGCTGGCTGCTGGTCTGATCATCGCCAACGGAAGAACTCTATCGTGTAGCCGCCGGGGTCCTCCACCATGAACGACCTGACCGGGACGGCGGTCCCGTCGGAGATTTCGGAGAGGATCGTGACGTCCGCGCTGCGGATATGCTCGTACCATGCATCGACTTCGTCCGTTACGATGCTGAGCATGACAGGTTTCGACTCGCTGGCTCGGTGCGATCCCCTGGTTTCGTCTACCAAACCGACGTACGAGGTCGAGCTGATCCGGTAGATCTCGACCCACCCCTCGTCGAATGTCTGCTCCAGACCTAGAATCCCTCCGTAGAATTGAGCCGCTGCGGCGACGTCCTTGTAGTACAGAAACGTCACCTGTGAGTCGATTGACGGAGCTGACCGCGATGGCCGGGTCGGCACAGCCACCGCGAGCATGCTGACCGCCGCGGCGATGATCGGTGCGGATTTCATGAGTTCTCCTGGTTCGTATGGCGCGAGCGGTTGTGGGACCTCCACCAGCCCTTCATTCTGCCTGCCAAATCCGAAGCAAGGCCCTGAGGCGGCGAAGGCCTGTCGTAGCTGCTACGGTATCAGCGTCGCCTCATCGAGGCGGGCCACCCACAAGCCGGAATTCAGGTCCCACGCAAAGACGTGGCCCTTGAAGACTTGCACTCCCCACGTCATCGGCCAGTTCGGCACGGCACTGTTCTCGTCGGTTGTTTTGAGAACGGCGATCTCGCGTCCCTGGGCATACAGGTTGCCCCGCAGCTCCCCGGAGATGTCGACCACACGCAACCCACCCTGATAGTAGCCGACGTAGAGCCGGTCTCCATCGACCCACATGTTGTGAGCGCCGGCTTCCGGAACCTCGTAGCGGGCCACCTCGTATGGGTTCTCCGGATCGTCGTAGTCGACCACGTGGATGTAGCCCCGCGCTTCGATCGGCTTGTCGGGGTCCCAGTCCGGCGGAAAGAACTCGTCGCCCAAGAAGAGGTAACGTCCGGAGCGCCAGGCCGTGTGCGTGTTCCCGATGGGGTAACTGAACTGGCTCACCAGCGTCGGCTGGGTGGGAGTCCCCCCATGAGTTCCCGCGCCGACGTCCAGCATCACCACCCCGTCATCCCAATACGACAGGTAGGCATAGCCGTCCTGTACGATCAGGTCGTGGAGGGTCTTGCTGCTGGCAATCTTGGGCAAGCCCCACGTGCCTACCTCTCTGGGGTTGGTGGGGTCGGAAATGTCAATGATGTGCATGTCCGACGTTCCGTTGTGTGCGGCATAGATGATATCGTTGCCTTCGATCCACACGTTGTGGACACCACCCGTCACGGTGGCGGTGTATTCAGAGGCGATGGTTGGCGTGGCGGGCGTGCTCAAGTCGAGTATGACGATGCCGTTGCGACGGTTCGAAGCGCCCTCGCGCGTCAGAACGCCGATCCGGTTGTTCGGGTGAATCTTGACATCGTTGATGCGTCTGGCATCCAGCTGCATCGAGTCCGTCAACACGGGATGTGTCGGATCGGTGACGTCCCAAACCTTCATCCAGTCGTAGTAGAGCGTACCGACATAGGCATAATCGCGGCCGTCCACGCCCTCGAACACCCATACGTCTCCCGAGTGGTTCGTCGCGATCGGCCCCCGGCCGACTTGAATGAGGCGAGCCGGGATGTTGCGCTGCGTGATGTCGATTTCGGTGCTTCGACTGATCTCCTCACCCACGAGGGCGGTGATGCGGTATCGGCCAGGTCGCTCGGCAACGAACACGCCTTCCGCGCCCTCCGTTTCGATCTGCGCCCCTGGGCCGCTCATGGCCCACTCGGGGTACATGCCGTCAACCGTCGTTCCGACAGCAGAGGTTGCTTGGAGCCGGAAGCGGATGACGTCGCCGGTGCGGGCGGTGCTGCCCTCGGGGATCACGGCATAGTCCGTGGCCGGATTGGACACGACGCGCACCTCGGTGGTCCCGGACACGGTCCCTGCCGTCGCGCGTATGCGTGCAGTGCCCGGCTGCCGGCCGAACACACGGCCGCTCCGATCGACCGCCGCGACGCCGGGGGCGGAACTCTCGAATCGCACACCGGTGGCCTCGAGCCGGGTTCCCGTACGCGATTCCATTGTTACCTCGAGGGGCGCGCTTGTCCCAGCGAACACCGTCTCTACGGGCAACCGCAGCACAATTTTCTCGGGAGGAAGCTGTGGAACCGTGATGATGGTGATGCCGCGCTGTGCGCCGGATACGGCGATAATTCGCACCGCCCCGGGATTGATCGCCGTCACCCGACCGCCGTCGTCCACGGACGCGATACTGCCGTCGGCCGAGAACCAGCGAACGGAGGCATTGGCAATGCGTATTCCGCCCTCGGTGAACACTACCGCGCTGAGTTGCACCGAAGACTCTACCGCCAGTTCGAATGCGCTCGGGGTGACTTCGACGCGGGCCGGTTGGCTCTGGGCCTGCAGGGCGGCAAGAATGAACAAACTAGAGGCTAATCCCATGGCGAGGCGCTCCGGCTGGAGGTAATCTCACGCGCCGCCATCCCGTGTGGCAGCCGCGATCTGGAGTGGGAATTCTACGAACCCGAGTTAGTAATGGCAAACGTCGCCAGGCGTACTACCGGTTACATTGTGTGTCGGCCTGTCCGAGATCTGCATTTTACTTTTCGAGGAGCGTCATGTGAGTGATTTACAAGCGGCGGTTGAAACGTCAAAGGGAACCATTCGACTCACGCTATACGCCGATCAAGTGCCCATTACGGTGGCGAATTTCGTGAACCTGGCCGGCAGGGGATTCTATGACGGTCTGTTGTTCCATCGGGTCCTTCCGAAGTTCATGATCCAGGGAGGTTGCCCGAGTGGTAATGGGACGGGAGGACCCGGATACAAGTTCGCTGATGAGTTTGGCGCAACGCTTCGCCACGACCGCCCGGGCATCTTGTCGATGGCCAATTCGGGGCCAGACACCAACGGAAGCCAGTTCTTCATCACACACGTGCCGACGAACTGGTTGGATGGAAAACATTCGGTGTTTGGACTCGTAGTGGGTGATGAAGATATGGCGGTGGTGAATCAGATCGAGCAGGGGGATCAGATTCGCTCCATCGCCTTCGAAGGTGACACGGCGGCGCTCCTGGCCAAAACACAGTCGACGGTGGATGAGTGGAACGCCGTGCTGGACGGGTCATGAGCATCCCGCGCCCGCACACCGGCCGCGCCCAATGGTGGGGCCAGCAGACCGAGCTGAGGAGAAGCTATGAACCGATCGTTGACCGTAACGGCGTTGCTGGTGGCGGCGATGGCGTGCGACCGCGGGCTCTCGCCCGCGGAGTCCGTCGACGCGCTGATGCATGCGGTGACGGCCAAGGACAGTGTCGAGATCGCGCGACTCGTCGATCTGCCCCGTGTGTCCGAATCGGTCGTGGACCCGCTGTTGGAGGCGGCCAGCCGACTCTCCGACATGGATCCCGATTTCTTCGGGCGGCAGACCGGCGGTATGGGCATTGACATGCTAAGACAATTCCGGCCGATGATCGCTCCCTTTATCGAGCAGCTATTTTGGCAGCTGCTCCTAGACCCCGAGTCGGCCCAGCGTGGCCCGCTCGGCTCCGTGTTGGGAGGACGGGAGATTCGGATCGATGAAATGGCTGCCGCGTACCGGGGAGTGCTTTCGGAACGCGAGGAGGGGCCCGACACGGTGGTCGTGACCGTCGAACTCGCACCGGACGACGCGGACATGCAGCCCGTCGCCGTCGAGCTGCGTCTCGAGCGGACAGAGGGTTACTGGGTCGTCGTTGCCTTCTCGGATCTCGCCCCAACGTTCGCTGAACTCATGGAGCGTGGGCGGTAATCCCGCGCTCTGAGCAGCGTCCCAACCGCCGGGTTCAGCGTGCCGGTCGGGCCTCTCGAACGATGCGGTCGATAGTGGACGAGTCGGCTCCGAGCAACCCTACGCGGGGCAGACGCCACAGCAGCTCGATCCAACTCTCATCCTGTGCGAACGCGCGCCTGAAGAAGGGCAGCGCCTCATCCGTTCGGCCGAGGTCGGCGAGGGTGACTGCCTGCCAGTACACCAGCTCGCCGTTGGTGGCGCGATCGGGCAGCATGCCGGCCGCGCGGCTGTACGACACCAGCGCCGAGTCGATCTGTCCGGCGGTCACGAAATTGTCTCCATCAGTTGCGGCTCGGTACGCTCGCGCCACCCCCAGAAGACGGCGGAGTGCGGCTAGCGGGGTTGCCGAGTCTTCCACTCGGAGGTCGAACACGCGTTCCCATGGCAAAGCGCGTGCGTCGCCGCTTACGACGATCAGGGCCGCGGACTGCTTGCCGCGGATATCGCCGCCGGCCTCTTGGGCTGCATCGAGGGCGGCGAGCATGCGCGCTGCCAAGTCGCCGTCGGCCCGTTGGAATGCCTGCGCCATGGCTGGCCACACGTCAGCGTTGCGCATCAAGTTTGCCTGCACCGAGAACCAGCTGCCGGTGACATGGCCCGCAGCCGGGATGTTGCTCGAGCCGGTGTGCGCCGCCACGCGCCCCCGTGCATCGATCATCGCTACCTGACGCACCTGGCTGTCGGGATCGGCCCGCAGCAGCGCGGCGAGCGCTGCAGGCGCCGACGTCCCAGTGCCCATGAGAAACAAACCGCGGGTGCCGTAGCTTGGATCTACGAACGATTGTGTGGCGACGGCGCCGACACCGGGTTGGGCCCACGGCACCACCGCTCCTACGCCAAACCAGTGGGACTGCACGGCCACGCCGATCTCGCCGGACACGGAATCTACCGCGACGATCGAGTACGTGTGCATCGGCCTAAGTGGGGCGCGTCCACCCTGCGCCACGATAGAGGTCGGGAGACTGAGGAGCAACACGAGCTTCGTACGCATGGATACCGACTCCTGGCGACTGGAACGAAAGGGGGGCCGCACGCTGCCGGGCGGCCTGCAACCTAGTGAAGATGGTAACCCCGGCGGGGGGGGTGCACCATCGACCCGGCTCCGTGCGACCGGCAGGTCTTGTGGGTACCTTGAGTAGCCGTGTGTTCCATTTCGACGCTCCCCTGGGCTATGAGATTGTTCTCGCGAGTTCCGGCTCCCGTGCGGGGGGCGGTGCCCCGGGCACGATTGGCCCGAGGTGATTGAGCGCACCGTGCGGCTCTTTATCGCGATCAACTTCCCCGCGGAGATGAGAGAACGGTTGTGGGAAGCGTGTGCATCGCTCCGCGCCAAGCGACGCCCGGTGCGATGGGTGCGTGCCGATCTGCTGCACCTGACGGTCAAGTTTCTCGGAGAGATCGACGAGGGCCGAATCCCCGACATCGAAGCCCATCTGCGTGAGGCTGTGGAAGGGACCCGGGCGTTTCAGCTCCCGGTGAGGGAGTTTGGTGCCTTTCCGACCGCGAAACACCCGCGGGTTCTTTGGGTAGGGTGTGAGGAACTGCCCGTGCTCGAATTGTTGTACGACTCGGTGGAGCGGGGGATGTCAGCCCTCGAGTTCGCCATGGAAGGTCGGCCGTTCCGACCTCATGTCACGATCGGGCGGGTGGCCCGGGGCGCGAGGAAGTCGGATTTCAAAGGATTGCACCGTGACCTGGGAGAGTTGGATTTTTTCGAGGAGGCGAGCATTACATCAGTCGACGTCATGCAGAGCGTGCTGAGCGGTGATGGCCCGAGGTATGCGCGGCTTGTGGCCGTGGGGCTGGGCCGGTGATCGGCGGCTGCCTCAAGAACATCTTTGCGGCGGTGGGCTGCGCGACGGTGTTGGTGCTCGGGACGATGGTTGGGTGGCGGTATCGGACGGAGTTGGTGGACGCGTATAGCGCCTTTCGCGGCGTTCCGATCGTGGCAGCCGAAGCTTTCGACGAGGGGCCCGGTCGCCCGTCGGCCGACGCGCTGCGCTCGGCCCACCGCAAGCACGAGCGGATGTCGCGCCTCGATGGCCCCGAGCTGATCTCGATGTCGGCGGCTGAGATCGCCTCGCTGATCAGAGACGGGCTTGATCCGCTGGGGCAGCGGGCCCTCGACTCGCTCACGGTCACGCTGGAGGAGGGCCGGTTCGTGATGGAGGCGGTACTGGTGACGGAGGTATGGGGTCGGGAAGCGCTAGGTCTGCTGGGAGGTTTGCTGAGGCCGTTCGAGCCGGTGCGTGTGGCGGGCCCCGCCCATATAGAGCGGCGGGGAGTGATGGCGTGGGAACCGCTTGAGTTTTCGGTTCGGTCGCTTCCTTTTCCAGGGGTAGCGATCCCACCGATCGTGAACCGACTGACCGGTGGGGACACCGGGCTCATTCTGCTCGCGGTACCGGTCACGGTGGCAGACATCCGAATCAGCCCTGGTAAAGCCACATTGTATAGACGGCGGCAATAATGGCGAAGCGGGTCTTGGTTGTTGACGATGAAAAGGGCGTGCGCGAGGCACTGCGGCAACTCCTCGAGTATGAAGAAATCGAAGTACGCGCCGTCGATTCCGGCACTGAGGCGCTCAAGGCCTATGCGGAGTTCCTACCACACCTCGTGTTCCTGGACGTGAAGATGGCGGGTATCGACGGACTCGAGACGCTCGCACAATTACGGGCGCTCGACGAGCGCGCCCGGGTGGTGATGATCTCGGGTCACGGAACGATCCAGACCGCGGTGGAGGCGACGCGGCTTGGCGCCTACGACTTTCTGGAGAAACCGCTCGATACCGATCGGATCTTGCTGACCCTCCGGAACGCGTTCGTGCGAAGCGACCTGGAAGCCGAGAACGAGCGCCTCCGCACGAACGTGGCGAACCAGTTCGACATCGTGGGCACGAGCCGGCCGATCCGTGACGTGCTCGAAACCATTGCCAAGGTCGCGCCTACACCTGCCAGAGCGCTGATCCTGGGCGAGAATGGAAGCGGCAAGGAACTCGTTGCCCGGGCCCTGCACGCCGGCTCGCCAAGAGCGGCCAAGCCGTTTGTCGAGGTAAACTGTGCCGCCATCCCGAACGAGCTGATCGAAAGCGAGCTCTTTGGACACATGAAGGGGTCGTTCACCGGCGCCTTCGCGGATCGGGCTGGCAAATTCGAACTGGCCGACGGGGGCACCCTGTTTCTCGACGAGGTCGGGGACATGAGCATCGAGGCTCAGGCCAAGGTCTTGCGGACATTGCAGGAAGGCGTGATCACGCGAATCGGTGCCGCCGCGACCACTTCGGTGGACGTCCGGGTGATTGCCGCGACGAACAAGAACTTGGAGGAAGAAATCGAGGCGGGTCGGTTTCGCCAGGACCTCTACTACAGACTCAACGTGGTGCCGATCGAGGTTCCCCCGCTCCGAGCCCGCAAGGGCGACATCCCCCTGCTCGTGGAGCGGTTTGTTAGCGATCTCGCCGTGTTTGGCGGCCTCAAATCCAAGCCCTTTACCGAGGCGGCGCTGGCGGCCCTGCAGCAACGTAATTGGCCCGGCAATGTGCGGGAGCTGCGAAACGCGGTGGAGCGTCTGTTGATTCTGTCGAGCGGTCCGGATGTGGACGTCGCTGACGTGGAGCGATTCACCGGACCGGCCGCAGACGCGAGTGTCGGTGCCCTGGTGCAGTGCGAGACATTCGAGAAGTTCAAGCAAGAGGCGGAGCGGACCTTCCTGATGGGCAAGCTCCAAGACCACGACTGGAACGTCAGCGAGACAGCCCGAAAACTGGCCATGCCTCGCAGCAATCTGTACAAGAAAATCGAGAAGTATGGCCTGCGAAGGCAGCGGTAACCACGTCGTAGGTTGCAACAATTCGCTACCGACTGCGTTGTCTTGGTTATCACTGACGGTGTCGCGAGGACTACGTTCCTGCCAGGATGGAAGCATGTCTAACATCGCTGGCGGTCATCGTCAGTGCCGGTGGCGTCGTGCTCGATGACCGGGCTCTTCGAGATATCCCCCTCGCCCGCGTGCTCGCGACCGACTTCGCGGTGGCAGACCTTGCCAGCTGCGTGGCGGTACGATTGAGCCACGACTGCTCGCGGGCGCAGCTGAGGAGTGGATTGCGGCGTTGGGCGTCCGCGCGAGGTTGGTCGATAGCAGTTGCGCCGGTTCGGGAGAGCGGCTAACATAAACACTGACATCAACTTGGTAGCTTGATTCATTGTGCCCATCGACCGCCATGACCCACGGTAATCCAACGGTGATAACCGATGACCGCGCGTCGAGCAGTCCCCGGCTGGCTCATCCCCTCACACTCCTAATCATCCCCGGTGGTGGGTCGGCATTGTTCCTCCCACACCGCGTCCATATGCGTTCGTGTTTTGGGTAGGACCGGATAGCGGTCGGCCATCCGGCATCGAGGCGACCAGGTAACCCGGCCGGCGCCGGTTTCTGCGCCTGCTAAACGCGGCACACGGAGGGATACAGAAGCCCATGCGAGCCAGTCCGGCAAAGAAGGTCGGGAAGGAAGAGGGTTCCCTCGATCAATACCTGCGGGAGATAAGCAAATACCCGCTCCTTCGTCGGGAAGACGAAGTCACACTTGCCCAGGACATTCACACCGGGTGTGAAGAATCGCTCGACAAGCTGGTCCGCAGCAACCTCCGATTCGTGGTTTCCGTCGCCAAGAAGTACCAGAATCAAGGCGTCAGCCTCTCCGATCTCATCAACGAAGGCAACCTCGGCCTGATTCGGGCGGCGCACAAGTTTGACGAGACCAAGGGCATCAAGTTCATCAGCTATGCGGTGTGGTGGATTCGGCAGGCCATTCTCCAGGCGTTGGCAGAGCAGAGCCGGATCGTGCGGGTCCCCCTCA
>JADFPO010000154.1 GCA_022562295.1 Gemmatimonadota bacterium | reverse complement strand
CGCAATGAGGATTAGCGTACCGCATCCCAGAGTGGCCGGCCGTGCACCGGCTCTCTGACATTCTCGGCAAGCGCCCGTGATGATGTCGCGCTGGAGCCACGACGCATCCTTGCCGCACTGAGTGCACTTGGCCATGGTGTTCCTCTACCGTGGAGTGTGACGAAGCGGTCTAACGGACACTCGCTTAAGCTGCAGCGCGAAGCGCTGTCAGTCTTCAAGCGATTGTTAGGCCGCTGCACCTTCTTTATCCGGGCACCAACGCCACGTACGCCCCCACTGGATCCTGAAGCACCGCATATGCGTACCCCCGATCGTTCGCCCGTGTCTCCTTGATGATCTTACCCCCTTCCTGCGGTACGCGACGGAGACTTTCGGCGAGGTCGCCAACGGGGAGGTAGAGCATCCAGACAGGCGGCACATCCAGGTTCACGCCGCGGGCATGGCAGACGCCCGCCGCGGCGTTTCCATCATCGCCGAGCATATTGTAGTCGGCGTAGCGCTTGCTCGCGTCGTCCATCTCGACGTCCTTCGCGGTCCAGCCAACGACCTGTCCGTAGAACTCACGAGTTGCCGTGGCGTCAGATACCGTCAAGTCGAGCCAGGCGACGCATCCCACAGGCGCCGACGGGTCGCGCGATGCGGCGCCGTCAGATGCGGAAATTTCTTCCGCAGAAACGACTGGAATGATCCCGAACGCCGCCCCATTGGGATCGAGCAGCACCGCCCACTGGCTCTTTCCATCGTCGTCCTTGCCATGCATGAGCTCGCTCCCGCCCAGACCCAGGGCACGCTCAACACTCGTTGCGACATCAGCGACCTGAATGTGCGGCATCCATTGGAGAGGGAGCATCTCATGCTCCGTGCTGCGCGCGCCCAATCCGATGATCGGCATGCCGAGGTTGTTCATTAGATCCTCGCGCCAAAGCGGGCTCTCACCCGTGCTGAGTACACGCGAGTAGAAGCGCACTTCACGTTCGTGTTCGGGAACGGCGATGTCGGCGCTGAGGACTCCGCCGACGCGTGGAGCAAAGGGGTCACTCATGGTTTGCGTCCTAATTGACATTGCGTGGGAGTGAAAGGTTCATTGGCCAGATATCGTACTTCAATGGGCATCGCGGCGACGATTGTCGAGGCAGGGGTGGAGACCTTCTCGAAGAATCGTGCCGGGTGAGGTCACACTTCGTGTCGGTTGATCCGGGGTCGGCCTAACTCGTAAATGTACTGACCAGTATATCCAGATATCCACCCGTCCCACGCAGCAATAACAAGATTGATCGCTGTGCCACCGTACGTAAGACCAATCGTTAACTCGACCTAGGGCGTCGACGCCCTAACCTCCGGGAGCAATATCCTGCAGACGGGCTGGAGGATAGCATGATCGTTGGATTCTGCCGATTTGAGGTAGGCGATCAGTCAGTCAGGGTGTCGGCTGGGCTGCGCACACCCAGCCCAGGGCGATTGAGAACGTGAGTATAGATCATTGTCGTGCGCTCGTCCTTGTGACCCAGCAGCTCCTGCACCGTCCGAATATCGTATCCTTGATTCAGCAGGTGTGTCGCGAAGGAATGCCAGTGAATGGCTGCTCGCGCGTCTTGGCGATCCGGCTCGCCCGCGGACGGGGTCGTCACCGTGCTCCGCGACCTCCTCCCGACCTCCTAAGGGTGCAAAACAGCACCCTAGAGCACCCGAAACGCCCAATCGGTACCGGAAAAGCAGACGGGTCAGCCTGCTCAGCTAACCCGTTCTGATTCAATCGGTTCTGTTTGGTTTTGTTGGGTTCTCTTAAGCTCCCGAGGAGGGACTCGAACCCCCGACCCGACGGTTAACAGCCGTCTGCTCTACCAACTGAGCTACTCGGGATAGCGATGATCGAGTCTAATGACCCCCCTCACGAGTATCAAGCGAGGCCGCGGATCAGCACGGATTGAGTGCTGAGGCCCGCGGATTGGGCTGTCACGAATCGGCACCGTGAACGACACAACGCAACGTCTTCGGTAGGGGAGTCTACGGGGAAATCTCCGCGGTCATCCGCACTCAGTTGGCGTCAATCCGCGGCGGTTTATCTCAGCAGAATGGCGACCGACAGGCCGACCGAAATGACGCTCAACAGCGTTCGGAGATCCTCCCCCGTGAATCCCCGACGAGGCACCATGATCTGATCACCGGACTGGAGTCCCACGTCTTGGAGGGTGCGGGCCCCCACGCGATCGGCCTCGAAACTCAGATTCATCGTTTGCCCGGCGCGCATCAGTCGAATCTTGTTCATGTTGCCGTTGGCCGACGGTCCGCCGGCCATCGCCACGATATCGAGCACCGTGAGCGTCGGGTCCACTGTGAAAAGGCCCGGGCTCCGCACTTCGCCGAGCACGGCGATGTTGAATTGCGGATTGACCGTGACGAACGGTCGGTTGAAGATCTCCGCCAACCCGGTTCGCAGCTCGTCACGGATCTGTCGCAACGGCTTGTCGCTCGTGTCGATCTCTCCGAGGACCGGATATTGGAACCGTCCGGTCTCATCGATCTTGAATTGCCCAGAGTACGTCGGCTGACCCCAGACCGTGATCTGAAGGATGTCTCCGGGCCGGAGGGTGTATGCCGTCGGGGTGGCGCCAACGACATTTTGGGTCTGGGCTGCTGCAGGGATGCCCGCAAGCAGCACGATCAAGAAAGAGAATGATTTGCGCATGAGGATAAGATTGCGTTCTCTGGCGGCCGGGTCAATGCGGGCTGGATCGCTACGGCCAATGACACCGGCCGATCACGACGTCGATGCGCCGCTCGCAGTGGCAGCCGGGGACTGCGCCAAGGCGCGGGCCAAGAATCGGCCCGTGTGCGTCGAGGTGCGCGCGACTTGCTCAGGGGTGCCCTCGGCCACCACCCTTCCGCCTGCCTCGCCCCCGTCCGGGCCAAGGTCCACGATCCAGTCGGCTCGCTTGATGACATCGAGATGGTGCTCGATGACGATCACCGTGTGGCCGGCGTCAACCAAACGGTCCAGCACGCGGAGCAACGTCAGCACGTCGTCGAGATGAAGTCCCGTGGTCGGTTCGTCGAGTATGTACAGCCGTCGGTCTTTCTTTCTCGCAACACCCGCGAGTTGCCGGGCGATCTTGAGGCGTTGCGCCTCCCCGCCGGAGAGAGTCGTGGCTGGCTGCCCGAGCCGGAGGTAGCCAAGGCCAACCTGTTGAAGATGCCACAAGGTCTTTCCCAGCTTGGCCTGATGGCGGAACCGTTCGATCGCCTCGTCGACGGTGAGCTGGAGGACGTCGTAGATCGAGAGACCTTTGATCCGGACGTCCAGCACCTCCCGATCGTAACGCGTCCCGCCGCAGATTTCACAGGGAACGAAGACATCGGCCAGGAAGACCATTTCGATCCGCACGAAGCCGGCGCCCTCGCAGGCCGAGCAGCGGCCCCCTCGGGACGCGTTGAAGCTGAACGTGGTGGCGGTATACCCACGGGCCCGCGCGACGGGCTGGGAGGCGAACAGCTGCCTGATCTCATCGAAACCCTTCACGTAGGTGATCGGGTTCGATCGCGGTGACCGCCCGATCGGGGACTGATCCATCAGCACCACGTCACTCAGTTCCTCCCACCCGCTTAGCTCCTCGACCGACCCCACCTGCTCGCCCAGATGTTCTTTGGCACCGTGGCCGCCCCGGAGCCGGCTCGCGAGCTGCCGGTACAACACGTCGTGAACCAGTGTCGATTTGCCCGACCCGGAAACGCCGGTTACGGCAATGAGTGTTCCCAGAGGAAACGCGGCATCGACCCCGCGGAGATTGTGCAGGGTGGCCCCCTTCACGCTCAGCCAACGAGGCCCCGCGTGTCGGCGTGCGCTCGGAACGCGGATCGCCTTGATGCCGGACAAGTATTGTCCTGTGAGGGTATCGGCAGCATATGCCTCGGATGCCGGACCGGCGTACACCAGTTCGCCGCCATTAGTGCCGCCGGCGGGTCCCAGTTCGACCATGAAATCGGCTGCCGCAATCGCGGCAAGGTCGTGCTCGACCACGACCACCGTATTCCCAGCGTCCCGCAGACGGATGAGCAGCTTCATCAGGCGGTCGATGTCATAGGGGTGCAGACCGATCGACGGCTCGTCGAGCACGTAGAGCGTGTCCACGAGGTTTGCTCCCAGCGCGTTTGCGAGCGCGATGCGTTGTGCCTCGCCTGCGGAAAGCGTTCGTGTTTGGCGGTTCAGCGTGAGGTAACCGAGCCCGACGTCGCACAGATAGGTGATCCTCGCGTGCAGCTCCGGCAAGATCGTGCTCGCCACGTCCCGCTCGAACGGTGTGAGGTCGAGTGCCTCCAGCCACGCGAGCATATCGCCGGCGGAACCGGCAGTGACATCGGCGATGGAATGACCGCCGACCTCGACAGCGAGGGCCTCCGGTCGCAGGCGCTTGCCGTTACAGGCGCTGCACGTGATGGCCAGCTGGTACCTTCTCAAGAACACTCTGATGTATTGCTTGTAACGTTTCCCCTCGAGCGCCCGCAGAAACGGTAGGACCCCCTGGAAGTGACCTAAACCGCCCTCGAGGAGCAGTTCCCGGTGACGGGCTGGTAGCCGCCTCCAGGGTCGGTCGAAGGCGATGTGGTGCTTCTTGGCCACGTCGCGGAGGAGACGGCGCCGGGTTACGTAGCGAGGCTTGGTCCATGGATCGATCGCGCCCTCGGCGAGTGTGCGCTCCTCGTCGGGCACGATCAAGGAAGTGTGGTACTCCAGCACCGCGCCGAATCCGTTGCACGTAGGGCAGGCTCCGCGAGGGTTGTTGAACGAAAACAGCGTAGGTGAGATGCTGGTCCCGCTGGCACCGCATGCCGAACACCGAGGGTGCAGGGAGAAATTCATCCGGTCGCCGTCGGTTACGGCAGCCGCCATGCCGTCTCCTTCGGTGAACGCCTGGGCAAGAGAATCCGCCACGCGGCTCCGAAGTGCGATCGTGGCTTTGACGCGGTCCACCACGACGGACACGTCGGCGGTGTCGAGGCGGATTTCGGATGGGAGACCGTCGAGGCGGTGGACCGCATGGCCAGCTAGAATCCGCACGAACCCCATGGCCATCAGATTCTCGAGGATAAGATCGTGGTCTGGAAACTCCGATCGCGGTAGGGGGAACGCGAGCAGCAGCTGTTTCCCCTGCCATTCGGCCAGCACCTTGTCGGTTGCCGTCGCCGGCGTATCGCTTACGATGGCGCCCCCGCACTCGACGCAGCGTGGCTGTCCGATCCGGGACCACAGCAGGCGGAGGTAGTCGTAGATCTCCGTTGCCGTGCCGACCGTCGATCGACTCGATGTGGTCGGGTTCTTTTGTTCGATCGCAACCGCCGGCGAGATACCCTCGAGATGATCCACCAACGGCTTCGGCAAGCGGTCGAGAAATTGCTTCGCGTAGGTCGAGAGGGACTCCACGTACCGCCGATACCCTTCGGCGTACAGGGTGTCGAATGCGAGGGAACTCTTGCCCGAGCCCGACGGTCCGGTGACCACGGTCAGTTGTCGCCGCGGAAACTCGACCGTGATTCCCTTGAGGTTGTGTTGCCTCGCGTTACGAACCACGATGCAGTCGGATGCCATGGCGTGGAAACTAATCGAGTGAAAGGGGCCGCCGGGCTCTACCAACCACGTTGACTGGCCGGGTGATCCCGGCCTAGCTTGGTTGCGCTGATGGCCAAACTCCTTTCGACGCGTGTCCTGCAACGCGGGCTCGAGATCTTCGCCGGGCTGTCCGTTCTGGTTTTTGGCGGTTTGCTCTTCTACGGCAACAATCTCGAGATCTTCCTGAAGACAATGACGTCGCTCAAGTGGGGCTGGTTGTTGGTCGGGCTCGCGTTGGCGTCGATGGACTGGTTCGGGGGCGGACTTCGGCTCTGGATCTTGACCCGCCATGTGTACCCAGCGGCTTCGCTCAAAGTGTCCATCCTGGCGGGTGGGCTCACGGCTTGGGCCAGCTCTCTCACGCCCTCACAGACGGGGGGCGGCCCCATGATGATCTACACACTGAAGCGATACGGGACGCCCATCCCTGAGGCGATGATCTCCAGCCTCATGACGTTTGTTGCCACCGTGATCTTCTTTGCGATTGCCGGGCCGTTTGCGATCATCATGGGTGCCGGGCGGTCGCTCGAGCAGCACGGAATCCTCGGCCCCAGTTTTACTCTGTACGATCTCTTCCGCCTCAGCCTCGGTGGTTTCGTCGGGATCGGGATGGTGATGCTCACTCTCTTCATCTTTCCGGGCCTCGCCAAGCGCATCGCCGGCGTGCTGGTCGGGTTTTTTGAATCGCGGGGTAGCGAGAACGCGGCGAGGCGCGTGCAGCTCATACGGAAGGGGATCGACCGGTCTCACGAGTGTCTGGTAGCGTTCTTCCGTGTGCGGGGATGGCTGGCGCTCGCGGCGGCCGTTCTGGCGTCGGCGCTCGCGCACGCCAACAAGCTGCTGGCCGGATATGTCGTGCTCAGGATGCTCGACATCCAAGTCAACTTCATCGACGTGCTGTTGTTGCAGACGTTGATAACGTTCTTGCTGTATTTCGCGCCGACGCCCGGCGGATCGGGTCTCGCCGAAATTCTGTCCGTGGCGGTCATGTCGATTTACCTGCCTCGCGAACTCATCCCCTCCTACATCCTGTTGTGGCGAACCGTGTTGTCGTACTTGACGGTGGGCTTTGGCTCGCTGGTGTTTTGGCGGTGGCTGAAAGGGGCCGAGGAAACCGAGGAGATCGGCGAAATCGGGGTGACGTAGGGGATGGGGCATGCGGGGGAACCGGTTGTGGCATTTGAGCTTGGCCACTCGGGTTGTGGGCTTGGTTGCACCGATGGAGGGGCCCCATTAATTTTGGACCCTCCAAACCTCCGGCAGTGTTCGTAACGATCTCTTATGTCCTATCTGGAACTTGACGGTAATCGGCACGCCATCCCGGCGGGCGAATCGGTGATCGGGAGCGATGCCTCGAGCCTCCTGGCTCTCGAGGGTCCCGGCATCGCTCCGCGGCACCTAGTGGTGGTGGCGACAGCCGACGGTCAGACCTCCGTCCGGCGCGCCGCCGACGACGCCGAGACCTACATCAACGGTGTGCTCCTCGGGCCCCAGCCTGCGCCGCTGCTGCACGGCGACAAGATCGAGGTTGGGGGCCGCGAATTCAGTTTTGTCGACGAGCGGCGGGCCGGGAACACCGCGTTTGTCAGCGTCGAAGAGATCGCGCGGTTACAGGCGGTCGGAGCCAAACCCGCCGCGAAGCGCAAGGCGACCGCCGGGACCGGTGGTCGGTTGGTGAGCCTCACCGATGGGCGGGAGTATGCTATCGAGGGTGGATCCCTGGTGCTTGGGCGGGAAGCGAGCTGCGAGGTGGTCGTAGCGCACAAGCGTGTTTCACGCCGTCACGCCGAGATCATGGCGACACCTAAGGGATACGTCATCATCGACATGAGTTCCAACGGCACGTACGTGAACGGCGAGCGCGTCTCCGGGCAGCGACTGCTCGCGCGAGCCGACGTGATTCGTTTGGGCGACGACGAGTTCCGGTTTTACGCAGACAAAGCGGTGGAGCCTGAAGCGCCGGCTCCCAGCCCCCCCACGCCCCCCACCCCCCCGTTAGCTCCTTCGGAGCCTCCGCTTCATGCAGCGGCGCCGGGTGCCGAGTATCGACTTGGCGACACGTTACATGGGATTCCGGGCACAGTGCCTCCGTCCGTAGTGCCGGGTCCGCCACCGGCGGCTCCCGCCGCTGAAGTGCCTCCCGCGGCCCCGGGTCCGCCAGCCCCAGAACCCGTCGCTCCGGAGCCGATGCCACCGGCACCTCCCGCGCCAGGTCCTGATACGGCGGCACCACTGGCTGCCCCCGCCCCCGCCCCCGCCCCAGCTCCCGAGCCCGTCGCTCCGGCGCCGCCCCCAGCCGCTCCCGTTGCTGCAGCGCCTCCCG
>JADFPO010000006.1 GCA_022562295.1 Gemmatimonadota bacterium | reverse complement strand
GGACGGCCATTGCGGTGGATACGGTCCTGCCGATGCTGCCAGGATGGACCCACGACGCGGTTCCACGCTACGAACCGGACCAGGGCTTTGACGGGAAATCCTCGCATCAATTGCCGGACCTCATCGGTTGGGACATTGCGGCGAGTGGGCCGCTCCGGCTGAAGTACGAGGGGCTGGAAATGCTGATCCTGTCCGCCCTCGGCTATATGCCCAAACGCAAAGGCGGCAGTACCGGCGGGGTCACCATGCCGGAGGAGATTGTGTCCGGTGCAAACAAACATCTCTACGAGATCCATAATCGACTCGACGATGAAGCCTGGTTAAGCGGTGAAGGCGGGTGGAAGTCAGGCGATAGTGGATTCTTGTCCGGGCAGCAAAAAATTCGCCGTGCTACGTATGCCATTCACGAAGCGGTGGGGGTGAGCGAGTATCGGTCGTTGCGCGTCAACCGCCTGACCCTCCGCGCCTCCGTGACCGGTGTCCAACTTGACGTGGAACTCGTCGGCTATGATCGGGACACCGGCAGCGGTACGAATACGCTCGCGGTCTTGAATGCGTTGTCCTTGGGGACACCACCCAACGCGCTCTTCTCAGAAATGGTGGTCCGACTCGGTTTGGCCTCGGGCTCCACGGCGCTCGCCGCAGGCGATCTCATCAAAGTAGACGAGCTGGAGCTGACCCTCGATAACAATCTTGTCATTGAGCAGCGTGACAGTACGACGGGTGTGCGTATCGTGGTTCCGGTTCGAGCCGGCAAGCTCTCCGTGAGCGGGCGGTTTCGGCTGCCGCGCTTTGAAGCGTTGACCCATCGGACGCGGCTGGGAAGTCAAACCGAACTCATGGCCGACGTCAAGTTTACCGGAGGGCAGATCGCCGCCACCGGGCAGAACTATCAATTTAATATCTATGTACCGAGCGTCATTTTGACCACGGCGCCGGTGCCGATTCCCGATGCTGGGCCACTGGCACAGACGCTCGAATGGACGGCGCACACCGAGCCCAGCACCCGCGCCGGGTTTCCGACGAATGAGAAGGCGGGGCCGCTCTTGATCGAAATCCAAAATGGTGATGCAACGCATCCACTCTTATAAATGCGGCTGGCGCAAAAGGCGTCAGGAACGGAGGAACGCATGATTCTAATTTATCGAAAAACCGATGGTGTAATTGTCGGCGAACACCCAGACGATGCCAAAGCCGAACGTCTGGCTAACGAATACGGCTCGGCTTTTGGTGTTCGGGTGTTGCCCTATCCCGAGAATCGGAGCTGGTTGGAGAAAGCCGTCCAAAACCAAATCAAGGCGCGGGTCTGGCGGGAATGGAAAGACTCGCTCTGGATGAATGCGAACAAAGAGACTCTGCGGCAGGCGGAGTCGCCAGGATCCGGGTGGACCTTAGTGGACCCCAGTGGGCTCCATGGCGAGCACATTGGTGACACGGCTCCAGGCTCGGCGTGGCAGATGACTCAGGATGTTGAGTTTGCCGATGATACCGAACGTGCGGGAAAGCTCTCGATCGATCCAACTACCGGCGCAGTCCTGATGGATGGCCTTCCCGCGTCGGTCGTGATGACCGTGGCTGCCACCGAAGAGATCACTGTTCCCGCCGGCACCTTTTCGGCGTTCCGCATCGAGATTACCGGGACGGACACGCCCATACACATGTATCTGAGCGCGGACGACCACCGAGTGCTCAAAATCGTGCCCGTGGGACAACCGGTGGCGTTCGAATTGGTGAATTAGCGCTGAGTAGTCCGCCACCGTAGCACGCGGCTACCGAGTCCTCCTCCGCCCGGTGGGATCAAGCGCAACCCCCATCGGGCGGTCGTTCCGTGATTCTCAACCCCTTTCCTCTCTCCGGTGGGCGCAACACTCTTGTGGCGTCCGGTCGGTCGGCAAGGAGCCTGGGTTAGTTCTGCTATGAGTGATCTGGAGTGCTCACGGTGCGGCAATACGTTGGGGCCTACTGCCCGTTTCTGCTTGAAGTGTGGCGAGGCGCAGGAGCCTCTCTCACAGCGGCTCCGGAACGCCCTGGGGCCCGAATACGAATTGTTGGGAGAGTTGGGGCGCGGCGGCGCGGCCGTGGTGTTTTCCGTTCGCGACACGGCACGGAAGCAATACCTGGCCGTCAAGGTCATGCACCCCGAGTTGATGACGTCTCACACGGTGGTCGAGCGTTTTCGCCGAGAGGCCAGGTATGTCGCTCAACTCGACCATCCCAACATCCTCTCGGTGGTGTTCTCGTCAGAGAAAGCAGGCTTGGTGTTCTACGCGATGCCGCGTATCGGCGGCAAGACCTTGGCCAAGTACCTCGACAACCTCGGCCAACTTCCGGTACAAGCATCGCTGAGCATTCTGGGACAGGTGGCGGCGGGGCTGCACCACGCCCACGCGCACGGGGTCATTCACCGTGACGTGAAGCCCTCGAACATCATGATCGAAGAATCGGGACACGCGCTCATTCTGGATTTCGGAGTCGCGAAAGCGCTGTGGGGAGACGGCGTACACCTGTCGGCCAGCGGCGAGGTCATCGGGTCGCCACGGTACATGAGCGCCGAGCAGGCCAGCGGATCGAAGCACATCGACCACCGAACCGATATCTACTCTTGGGGCGTCGTCGCGTTTCACATGTTAGCGGGCAGGGTGCCCTTCGACGACGAGGGAGTGCAGGCCATCTTGTACAAACAGATGTCGGTCGAACCGCCGGATCTGCGCGCTCTACGGCCGGATCTCCCAAGAGATCTCACCGAGGCTATTCATCGGTGTATGGCAAAGGACCCGGCGCGCCGCTGGGAGAACGTGCTGGACGCCGCCCGAGCCATGGGATGTACCGTTTGAGGGGGGAGTCGAGCGTCAGTCAGGCGGCGGGATAAACGCTGACCTTGAGACGGCGCTTGTCCTTATGCTCGAATTTCACGAAGCCGTCTACGGTCGTAAACAGCGTATCGTCCTTGGCACGGCGTACGTTGACGCCCGGGTGAAACTTGGTGCCGCGCTGGCGAACGATGATGTTGCCCGCCCTTACCCGTTCGCCCCCAAAGCGCTTCACACCTAGGTACTTCGGCTTCGAATCACGGCCGTTTCGACTCGAACCCATGCCCTTCTTATGTGCCATTCCTGCCTCAACCCAATTTCAGACTGGTGATCTTGACGTCGGTGTACCGCTGCCGGTGGCCCGTCTTTCGCCGATAGTTCTTCCGCCGCTTGAACTTGAACACGTAGATCTTCTCGCCCTTCACGTGCTGGACGATCTCTCCCAAGACCTCGGCACCCTTCACCGTGGGCTGTCCGGTCTTGATCTTGTCACCGTCAACCGTGAGGAAGACCTCATCGAACGTGATCTTCGATCCGGGCTCGCCGTCCATCAACGGCATGCGGACACTCTCACCAGCTTCAGCGCGGAATTGTTGTCCGCCCACGTTAAAAATTGCGTACGCCATAGCCTGTAAGCATAAACGGGAGAAAAGGTTGGGTCAACTCCTGCCCTGCCCCGCACCCTTCCAGGGGATAGGGGATAGGTTGTAGGGGATAGTCTGATTGCAGCCGGCGGTCCTCGCTCCAGACCTCTATCCCCTATCCCCTAGCACCTATCCCCTGAAAAGGTGGCGCGGGGCGGCGGTTACGCCGCCGCGTACTTCTCCGTCACGTCCCTGCCCGCCGGCTGTGATACCAGCCGGAACTCGTCGATGCCGATGGTTGGGTCGTCGCGGATCTCGATCTCCACCTTCGTACGCTTGCTCAGGTGCCGTATGAAGTCCGGTTCGTCCTCGAAGAGGTAGAGCGCTACTTCTGGATGCAGCCGGACCATCACCTGCCGTTCTTCTTCGTTGCGAGCCACTCGCCTGAGCGACCGATCCAGGTGCCGGGCCACCACCTCGGGTTGGAAGACCCGGCCGGACCCCCCGCACCCGGAACACTTGACGGTCATGGAATCCACCAGGCTGGGTCGCACCCGCTGGCGGGTCATTTGAACGAGCCCCAGTTCTGACACCCGAAACACGCGAGTGCGGGCCCGATCCCGTGCCACATGGGCGCGCACTTCGTGAAAGAGTTTCTCCCTGTTGGCCTGCTGCTCCATGTCGATGAAGTCGATCACGATGATGCCGCCGATGTCGCGCAACCGGAGTTGTCGCCCGATTTCGCGAGCTGCCTCCAGGTTGGTTTTGAGGACCGTCTTCTCCGGGTCTTTGCCTTTCCGTCCGGTATAGCTCCCCGTGTTCACGTCGATGGACACCAGGGCTTCCGTTTGCTCGATGACGATATAGCCGCCCGTCGGAAGATCGACTCTGGTGTTGAACAAATGCTCGATCTCGGCCTCGATACCGTTTTTGTCGAACAGGGATATCGATCGGTCCCGATGGAGGTGTAGGCGCTTCGTCAGTTCCGGATCCATCTGCTTGAGGTATTGCCGGATCTCGTCGCGCAGACGGGTCGAATCGACATGCAGACTCTCCACCTTGTCGCTGAAGAGATCCCGGATAATCCCGAGCGTGAGAGACGCTTCGCGGTGAACCAGCGCAGGGGCTTCAGCCTCCGCTACGGTCTTTTGGATCTTCTTCCACAGGGCCAAGAGCGACTTCAACTCGCGCTGGATCTGGTCTTCGGTCAGATCCTCAGCCAAAGTTCGGCAGATGACTCCCCCAGCGTCCTCGGGGAGCAGCGCGCGCACCATTTTCCGCAGCCGGTGGCGCTTCTCGCGCGACTCGATCTTGCGACTAATCCCCACTCGCGACGCCGACGGCAAGTACACGAGATTTCTTCCCGGCAGCGATACCTGGGCCGTCACGCGACAACCCTTCGTCCCAATCGGCTCCTTGGTGACCTGAACGACGATTTCCTGGCCGCGCGAAAGAAGGTCTTGAATAGCGGGAGTCTTGCGGGAAGACCTGCGAGACGAACTGCTGCCGTTGTCGTCGTCGAATTCGGCGTCGTCAGGCTCGATGAGGTCGGATGCGTGGAGAAAGCCGCTCTTTTCGAGCCCAATGTCAACGAACGCGGCTTGCATACCGGGCAAGACCGCCTCCACGCGACCGTAATAGATGTTTCCGTTTGTGCGTTCCAACTCGGGACGATCGACCAACAACTCTACGAGCTGATCATCCTCCAGAATAGCCACACGCGTCTCGCGCGGGCTCAAAGCCGTAATCAGTATTTTCCGTTTCAATGTTGTTTACCTGCGTCGCAGCGATCGCCCGCGCGTCGGGTGCTTCTCCCGACAGCAGGGTCGTCGCGACTTTATGGATTTTGATGAGCGGTACTTGCTCCTCGCCGAGCGCCAAGGCAGCGTGAAGTACCTCTGTTGGTTTGACGGAGCCGCCGGTGCCCGTGGCCAAGCTGAGAACCACCTGGTCGCGAGCGATGACGGACAGTTCATGAACGAGTGGGCGAATATCGATCTCTTTGATCCGCCCCTTGCGCTGGCGCCGCACGACGACATGCTCGGACGCCAAGAAGTTCGAGATACCCTGCTCCAACTCGCCGAACGTGATATCGAACGGCGGAGTGGGAAACCGAGCCAGGTACGTGCTCTGCGCGATGTCGGCGCCGAGTGCCGCGGTTTTCGCCGGCATTACCGCCGCGACAAGAAATTCCACGCCCGGTGCGCAGCACCCGTTGAGAAGCGTGAGGAGTTGGCCGAGGCGGGTTTTGGGCCACTCCTCCGCCAACTCGAGATCGATCCACTCCACGTCGGAGGTCCAGCCCAGAGCCAGCGGCGGACCTGCGGACAGTTTGGGCCTCGGCGAAAACCCCTCGCTGTACACGATCGGTAACTCAGCGCGGCGAAAAGTCCGCTCGAGTTCCCGCAACAGGTCGAGGTGGGAGATGAAGCGCACCGCTTCACCCTTGCGGTAGCGCAGCCGCACCGTGGTGGCCTCAACCCGCTGTAGCAGCCCGATCGCCGGCTCGGGCTCGTTGGTCCCCGCCGGCTCGGCCAGCAGGTTCTTCATGGCATCGAAGTCGCACACACCGCAGGCCGAACACCGTTCGTGCTTGCACTCCGGCGTTTCCGCAACCGCGTATGCCTTGTGCCTCTCCTTGAGAAAATACTTTCGGTCGATCTTGTAAGTCACTATTTCCCAAGGAAGTGCCTCATCCTCACCGATTTCGCGGAACGCCTGCTGGAGCGTGAGCCCCTGCTCGTCCAACGCTTCCTGCCAGAGGTCGAACCGACAATGCTCTCCCCAGCCATCGAACCGCGCTCCCCGACGCCAGGCCCCGTAAATGACCTCCGCTATCTCGCGGCCGCCCCGCGAGATGATCCCCTCGATGGCGGTATCTGCGGTCTCGTGGTGGCGAATAGTGATGCCACGACCCTTCAGCCGCTGCTTGATCCACGCCAGTTTTTTGCGCGTGGTGTCGAAGTCGTCCTGCCGCTCCCACTGGAAGGGCGTGTGCGCTTTGGGCACGAAGGGCGAGAAGCCAAGTGTGATACCACGGCGTCCGGGAAACTTCGTGAGGATTTGCTTGATCTTGTCGACGAGTTGGGCCAGTTCCTCGAAGTCTTCTTCGGTTTCCGTCGGATGCCCGATCATGAAGTAGAGCTTGACGCTCGTCCAACCGGATGCCATCGCCTTCTCGACGGCGGAGAGAATATCCTCCTCGGTGATACCCTTGTTGATGACGTCCCGGAGTCGCTGGCTGCCGGCCTCCGGAGCAAACGTGAATCCCGACTTACGGACGCGACTCACGCTCTCCGCCAAGCCGACGCTGAATGCGTCCGCGCGCAGCGACGGCAGGCTGACTCCGACACCTCGACTGACGAACGCGCGGCTCATCCGGTCGGTGAGTTCCACCGCCTGTGAATAGTCGGCGGTGGAGAGCGACAGCAGGGACACTTCCTGCCAACCCGAGTGCTTGATGCCCCGCCGCGCGATTTCCATGGTCTCGTCTACATCGCGCTCGCGAGCGGGCCGGTAGAGATATCCGGCCTGACAGAACCGACACCCGCGCATACACCCGCGCATCACCTCGATCGGAAGGCGATCATGAGTCGTTTCGGTGAGGCTCACCACCATCTCGTGCGGGTGATCTTCAGCCCGCAGGACCGGTACCTTCCGCGCCACAATCAACTCCGGCAGTCCATCCGGCGCATCGACCCTCGGTCGTGGCATCCGACTGTTCTCCGGCACCTGATACAGCGACGGGACGTAGATCCCGGACACTTCGACAGCCAGACGGCGGAGTAGATCGGAGCGGGACTCGCCCCCGCCCCCCGCGGCGCTGTTCTGCTTCCACTCGCCAACCAGCTCCAACACCTCGCACAACGCGTCCTCCGCGTCTCCAATCAGTGCGAAGTCGATAAAGGGAGCGAGAGGCTCGGGATTCGAGGCACAGGGCCCACCCACACACACGAGAGGATCTGACTCCCGCCGATCGGCCTGCCGGATTGGGAGGCCGCACATGTCGAGGACGTTGAGGAGATTGGTGTATGTCAGCTCGGATTGCAGCGTAAAGCCCAGAATATCGTACTCCACAATCGGACGCCGATACTCCAAGCCCCAGAGCGGGAACCCCCGCTTCCGCAACTGGTCTTCCATATCAGGCCAGGGAGCGTACACGCGGTCGAGCAACCAGCGCGGGTCGCGGTTGACGATGTGGTACAGGATCTGCGTCCCGGTATGGCTCATGCCTACCTCGTAGGCATCCGGGTAGCACAGAGCCATTCGTACCAGCGATGCGTCCCAATCCTTGTGAGCCAAGCCGAGCTCGTTCCCGACGTAGCGGTTGGGCTTGGAGACGAGCGGTAGGATTTCGTCGGTGAGGGTTTGGAAGAAGTCCGTGTGAGGGCGGACGGCAGTCTTCATGATCAGCCTAAGAATAAGCAGGGAACGAACTTAGCGCCACCCCAGCCACTCGGTTCGGGCGGCGCCGGTAAGTTCACGCCGGGTATAGCGTTAGCTGCCCAAATTCGGTACGATGTCGCCCAGTAGGTGGCGGGCAATCACGATCCGCTGGATCTGGCTCGTGCCCTCCCCGATCTCACACACTTTGGCATCCCGCATCATCCGCTCCACAGGGTACTCGGTGGTGTAGCCGTACGCGCCGTGCAGCTGGACCGCCGTCACGGCTGCACGCATGGCCAACTCGGACGCGAACAGCTTGGCCATGGCTGCTTCCCGTTTGTAGGGCTTCCCGTTCTGGAGGAGCCACGCCGCATGGTACACCAGGTGCCGCGCCGCCTCGATCTCGGTTGCCATGTCGGCGAGCTGGAAATGGACTCCCTGGAAGGAGGCCACCGGCTTGCCGAATTGTTTGCGCTGCGAGGTGTAGGCAACGCTCTCGTTCAATGCCCCTTCTGCGATTCCCAGCGACAGGGCTCCCAGGCCGATCCGGCCGGAATCGAGCGTCTTCAAGAAGTTGACGAAGCCTTTGCCGGGCTCGCCCAAAACGTTTTCCTTGGGGACGATCGCATCCTCGAGAATGAGTTCCCTGGTGTCCGACGAGCGCCAACCGAGCTTGTCCTCTTTCTTTCCGGCGCGCACGCCGGGAGTCTTTACCAACTCTTCGGCGTGCCCTATCCCGAGCGCGCGGGTTTCCTCGAGGTCGACGGTGTCTTTTGTGACTATGAACGACGTGATGCCGCCGCTCTGTTTGCTGCCATTGGACTTCGTCCGAGCGGTCACCAGGAGAATCTCGCCGACACCCGCATGGGTGATGAACAACTTGGCGCCGTTCAGCACATAATGGTCGCTCTTTTCTTCGGCAACGGTCTGCGTGCCGCCGGCATCAGAGCCCGCCCCGGCCTCCGTGAGCCCGAAGCCGCCGAGCACCCGGCCCGTGGCCAGATGGGGAACGAATCTTTCCTTTTGCTCCTCCGTCCCAAAGTTCATGATGGGGGACGTACCGAGGGTCGTGTGAGCCGAAACGGTGATCGCGTGGCTGGCATCCACCTTGGCCAGCTCCTCGATGATGATCAAGTAGGACGTGTAGTCCATGCCCGCGCCACCGAGAACCTCCGGCCACGGCGCGCCTAGAAACCCGAGCTCGCCCATCTTTTTGACGGTTTGCCACGGGAACCGACTGTTCTCGTCGTGCTCCCTTGCAATGGGCCGGACCTCCTTGTCCGCAAAATGCCGGACGATCTCGCGCACTCGGCCGTGGTCGTCGGTGAAATAGGGAAGATCCGTCATGCCCGACTACCGGAGCCCCTTTGGCGGCCCGAGGATCTCTCGCAGGATGATGGCTTCACGCAGTGTTGTGGGATTCAATCGCAGCCGGGCCCGCGAGGAGCGCGGGCCGCGATCCACAGACTCGAGCGGACGGATGTACTTCTCGTGAAACTCCGAATGAAGCTGCTCCCGATCGGCGTCGGGCAGATTCAGCGCCGCTTCTTCCAGCGACACGACGCGGGGTTCCTCCCGCAGTGGGATCGACTGGGCCTCCGCTGCTAGTTCGACGGCCGGTTCCGGCTCCTCTACCTCTGGCTCCTGCCCGACATCCAGACCGAGCTGCCGGAGAATTTGCTCCATTTGCGTCGGGACCGGCCCGGCACCGGGATCGAGCGATGGTTCCGGCCGCGGCGCTTCCCGAGGGCTTGCGGTTCCACCCGGGTCGCGCGGGGAGGGCTGCGGCCGGGGACGGGGATCGGGACGGGCTCGAGTCCGGGCGCGGGCCTGCGCAACGCCTTTACGCTTCTTCTTGCCCCCTGCCAGCGATGACAACAACCCGAAAACTATGAAGATCAGGAGCAGAAGATCCCCGAAATCCATCGGTCAGTTCCCACCCTGATCGCTCTTCCCACCCCCATCGCTCTGATCGGATTCTTTGGGCTCGGCCGCAAGGCTGCGCCTCATGGCGGTGTCACTCTCGACGTTGCGGTACCGCAACAGATCCATGACACCCAGGTTGCCGGAACGCAGCGCATCCGCCATCGCCAACGGCACCTGCGCCTCGGCCTCCACCACTTTGGCCCTCATCTCCTGAACCCTGGCCACCATTTCCTGCTCGACGGCGACCGCCATCGCCCGGCGTTCCTCGGCTCTGGCCTGAGCGATACGCTTGTCGGCCTCGGCCTGATCGGTCTGCAGCTCGGCGCCGATGTTCTTTCCGACGTCCACGTCCGCGATATCGATCGAGAGAATCTCGTAGGCGGTGCCGGCGTCGAGTCCCTTGGCCAGCACCGTCTTGGAGATTGCGTCGGGGTTTTCCAGTACCACCTCATGACCCGACGCCGATCCGATCGTTGACACGATCCCCTCTCCGACCCGTGCCAGGATCGTCTCCTCACCCGCTCCACCCACGAGCCGCTGGATGTTGGCCCGCACGGTAACACGCGCAATCGCGATGAGCTGGATGCCATCTTTGGCCATGGCGGCTACCCGTGGGGTTTGAATGACTTTGGGGTTCACCGAAACCTGAACGGCCTCATGCACGTCACGTCCCGCGAGGTCAATGGCTGCCGCTTGTTGGAACCCCAATTCGATGCCCGCCTTGTCCGCCGAGATGAGCGCGCGAACTACGTTGTGCACGTCCCCACCGGCCAAGTAGTGCGCCTCGAGTCCGTTGATGTCGAGGTGAAGGCCGGCTTTGGTGGCGTTGATCAGGGGCCGCACCACGCCCGCCGGGGCAACCTTCCGGAGCCGCATGCCGATCAACGTCCCCAGCGTGATCTTCACATCGGCCGCCCAGGCCTCGATCCACAGCCGGACGGGGACGAACGCAAACAGCATCCACAAGAGAACGACCACGAGGAACAGACCGAAGATGGCTACCGGCCCCAGGATTTCGGTGAAGTCCATTCAGACCTCTCTGTGCGAATTGTTTTGTGTTGTTCGATTGTGCCGGACCCCAGCCAATCGCGCAAGCGGTTTTCGGTGGGGTCGTTACACAGGCTCGACGATGTGGCGGTATCCCTCGGAGCGCACGACTCTCACGCGATCCCCTCGGTTAATAAATCCTCCCTCCGACACCACGTCCAGTCTTTCCGATCCCAGGATCGCCGTGCCCGCCGGATGGAGGTCCGTATGGGCCACTCCTTCCATCCCAACCAGATCGACCCGAACTGGGGCCGCCACGTAACCGGTTGCTCTGTCGGCTGAAGCCATCAAGAAGATGCCGCCTGCGCGACTCGGAAGCTGTCGAACGAGCGTGTACACGGCTGCGATGACCAGCAACGAAGCCATTGACAAGATGCTGGCCGCCTGGACGACGTCCTTCCAGATTGGCAGGTTACCGATCAGTGCCAAGAAAACGGCGCCGCCGATGCAGAGGATGCTGATCGCCCCGGCGATCCCAAACCCCGGCACGACGAACACCTCGATGCCCAGTGCGACGACACCGGCTCCCAACAGGATGATCTCCTCCCACCCGGCCAACCCGATCAGGAGATGGCTCCCAAAGAACGCCGCAAAAGACGTGAGCCCCACCAGACCGGCCAAGCCAAAGGAGGGAGTCTTGATCTCGATGATGAGTCCGAGCGTCCCCATCGACAGCAGGATCGGTGCGACGATCGGATGGGACAGAAAGCGCACCAGCCGCTCGGCCCAATTGATAGATGCTGTCACTACATCCGCGTTGGCCAGCCCCACACGCGCCAACAAGTCGTCGAGCGATGTCACTTCCGCGCTCGCGAAGCCGAGTTCCACCGCCTCGCCGCCGGTGAGGGTGAGCAGTTTGCCCTCCTCTATCACTCCGTCGACCACGATCGACTCGTCCACCATCGCCTCCGCCAAACGCGGATCCAAACCTCGCGCTTCGGCGAGCGCGCGAAACTCACCACGCATCGCACTCACGATTTTTTCGGAGGCTTTCTTACCGTCACCGATCACGGGAGTAGCCGCGCCTATCGACGAAACCGGACCCATGTAGATCGAATCGGCGGCCAGGGCGATCATCGCACCGGCACTCCACGCGTGCGCATTGACGTACGCATACACCGGAACAGTGGATGCCGACACCACCTTCACGATCTGTTGGGCGGCATCGACGCGACCGCCGGGAGTCTCCAACTCGAGAATGACGGCTTGGGCTCCGGCCTCTTCCGCTTCACGAATCGCGCGGCCGATGAAGGGCGCCAAGCCGAGTTCGATCACGCCACTGACATGCACGCGTACGACTGTATCTCTCTGCGCTGTCGCCGTTGCAGGAAGAACTGCGGCCGCGACGGCAAACAACCCGATTGTTCGGCGCATCATGCCCGCCTCCGGGATCGAGTTCGAGGCCCGTGTCTGACGAGGTGTTGTCGGGCCATCCGTTGGCGGTGAGTGCCCGCCGCCATTCTCACCGTAAAGTATATAGATTGGTGACGCCCCGCAGATTCGGTCCGTGCGGCCACGCGGATGACCGTTCGTCGCCGGTTTTTGACCGCTCGTCACGAGGCGGTTGCCTCGCGAACCGACCTCGACCGAGTCTACGATTGGTGGGATCGTCGAAGGTAGCCGGTGGTGCAAGAGCAAAGTCTTCTAAAAATCGTTGCGACGGTGCTTCGCACCGCTCCCCGGCACACGAAGGTGTTGGTGACGCTCACGCCCGTGCTGTTGTTCGTGCTCACCGGGATCGTGGTCGTGGACCTCGTCGGCAGCGACAGCCCGTCCGCTCGCGTACAGGTGTGGAGCCTCATCTTGGGCAATGCGGGACTACTCCTCTGGAGCCTCGCCGCGGTGCTCTACGAGGCGTCGGTCTCCTCCCCTCACCGCACGGACACATCCAAGGCCAACGAACTGTTCAGGCAAATCTGGTTGAGTTTCCTGCAGTTTACCTCCAAGCTGTATCCGGAAGAGCAGCGACAGAAGCTACACGACGTCGTGCTCGTGCTGCCTATCATCGCGGTGGCCGCGGGATGTTTGCTCGCCGCCGCCAGCGGCATTCTGCTGCCGGCGATCCCGCAATCACCGCGCCTGCTCGTACCGGCATTGCTGTACGCCTTTTTCGTGGTGTTGTCGGTTCGCACCGTAAGCGACTCGATGCGGTTTCTCTATGGCTACGCCCACGAGCAGGCCGATGCCGCCGCCCGCGCGCGGGTGCAGGCGACAGAGGCTCAACTATCCGCGCTGCACGCGCAGTTGAACCCGCATTTTCTGTTCAATGCACTGAACACAGTAGCCGCGTTGGTGCGGTCCAACCCGCGGTCGGCCGAGACCACGGTCGACAATCTCGCTCAAGTGCTGCGACGCACCCTCGATCGTTCGCGACGCACGCTGTGCACGCTGGATGACGAGGTGGATTACCTCAAAGCATACCTGTCGGTCGAGCAGGAGCGGTTCGGCGACCGGCTGACCGTGGAGTGGTCCATCGACGCGAACACCGGCAGCCTCAAGATCCCGCCGATGACGCTGCAACCGCTGGTGGAGAATTCGCTCAAACACGGGATCGGAGGCCGATTGCAGGGCGGGACGCTGGTCATTCGCTCTCGCCTGGAAGACACCACTTTGGTGCTGGAGGTTGCGGACGACGGAGCGGGCTTCCTCCCGCACCATCGTGAGGGCACAGGATTACGCAACCTGCGGGAGCGCCTGGCCACGCTGTACGGAGATGAATCGGCCTTGCTCGTGGCCGGCAATGGAGACGGGGCGGGGGCGGGGGCAACGGTGACGGTCAGGATTCCCACGGCGAGCAAAGAGGTCGGGTAGATCGGTGCGCGTGCTCATCGTCGACGACGAAGCTGCCGCGCGGCACCGATTGGCGATCATGCTGGCCGAACTCGACGTCGAGGTCGTCGGCGAGGCCGAGAACGGACTGGAGGCACTCAAGCTGGTGCGGGAACGGCAACCCAGCGTCATCCTGCTCGACATCACGATGCCCGAGGTGGACGGATTCGACGTCGCTCAGCACCTACCGGACCCAAAACCCCTGATCGTATTTCAGACCGCGTTCGACGAGTACGCGCTGCAGGCGTTCGATCACAATGCAATCGACTACCTCGTCAAGCCCGTCACCCTGCCGAAACTCCAGCGGTCCATCGACCGGGCCCGGGAGTACCTCGACAACGCCCGAAGCCAGACGATTGGTGAGGATGTTTTGAGGCAGCTCCGCGCATCGCTGCAGACCTCTGCCGGGGCTCGTTCACGTATTCTCGTTCGAGATGGCGCCGGACACCGCCTCGTGCCCCATGGCGATATCGTCTTGTTTCGCGCGCACGAGGGCGTCGTGCGCGCGTCGACCGGCCAGACCGAGCACCCTACGGACTACACGCTCGCCGATCTGGCCGACCGGTTTGGTCCTGCCTTTGTTCGGCCCAACCGGTCCGAGCTGGTCAACGTCGAGCACATCGACAGGATAGCCAGCAATGGCGACGGGTCGGCCACGCTCACGATGCGCGACGGCATGACCATCCACGTCACTCGGCGGCGGGCGGCAGAGGTGCGTCGGGTCTTGGAGGCATGAGCTATGGGCTATGGGCTATGAGCCACGAGCTACGAGCCGCGAGCCACGAGCGAAACTCCGTCTTGGACCGGCTTCGTCCTCCTGCCCGCCTGCCCGCCTGTCCGTTTGCCCGCCTGCCCAACTGCCCATCTGCCCATCTGCCCGCGTGCCCAGACTGCTCATAACCGGCGGAACCGGTACATTCGGCGGAACGATCGCTCGTCAGCTGGCGGAGTCCGGCGTCACCGGCAAGGCTCTCGTACGGGGTCCGGATCGTGCCGAGTCGCTCTCCGACCTCGGATTCGAGATAGTGGCTGGAGATCTGACCGAGCCCGAATCCCTGCCGGCCGCCATCGACGGCGTCGATAGGATACTGCTGTGGTCCGGCAACGATCCCCACCAGGTAGCGGCGCAACGCACCCTCATCGATGCGGCCGTGGCCGCCGGCGTGCGACACGTGGTCATGGTATCTGCCCATAGCGCGGGATTGACGCCGCCGGTGAGTTTTGGGGTGGCGCATCACGCCATCGAGGAGCAGGTCCAGCGTTCCGGACTCTCATGGACCATCGTTCGGCCGTATCTCTTCATGCAAAACTTCGTGCGATTCGCGCTCAAGATCGTGTCGCGCGGCATGGTCATCGCTCCCGTCAAGGACGCCGGCATCGCGATGGTCGACATGCGCGACGTCGCGGCTGTGGCGGTGCGAGCGCTAACCGAGGATCATCATGGTGACAAGACATACGAGGTCAGTGGTCCCGAGGCCCTCTCCTTCGCTCGGGCGACTCACATCATCTCGCACGTCACCGGAAAACAAGTAACTCACATCAATCCGCCGCGGATCCTCACCGGGCTGTTACTCAAAACCATGACCGATCTGTCGTCGCGCGAGATACCGCTCGTGCTACAGTTGTTCGACTCGATTCGTGCGGGAGATCAGGACCGTGTGACCGACGTGTTTGCGCAAGTCGTAGGTCAGATTCCCCGCACGTTCGACGACTACGTGAGAGAGCATGTGGAGGTGTTTGGGGGGTAGGGGATAGGGGATAGGTGTCAGGGGATAGGTGGCAGGTGTCGGGGTAGCTGGTTGCCGCTCTAGCGAATCTCCGGGCCGCCGCGGCGGTTGTCCGCGACAAACCGATCGCGCGACGGCATGACGACCTGTGGCAGCGTTTCGGCGTCCATCACGGCGTCTGCCGGCACGAGGTCGTTCATGAACAGCAGTGCCGCAACCAAGCTGTAGATCTCGTCCGTCGCGAGCGACCCTGGGGCCTCGAAGGGCATAGTCCGGTAGATGTAGTCGTACAGCGTGGTTGCGTAGGGCCAGTAGTTTCCGATCGTCGACCTGAACGACCGATCGTTGGCAAACGGGAATTCGTCGTTCGGGATTCTTCCGACGAGGACGTCGTACGGCCCTTCGACTCCGGTCGGGCCGTGGCACGAGGCACATTTCGCGGCGTATATGCGCTGGCCATGCTCGACACTGCCGCTCCCAGGCGGCAAACCGGTACCGTCGGGCATGATGTCGATGTCCAAAGCCCGAATGTCGTCGTCGGTTGCGAGTTGTCCGAACCCGAACGAGTCGGGTGCATCGTGCCGCGGAGACTCCCCCTGCCCCGAAGCGCAGCCGAGCATCACCACGGCGGCTGCCGGCAAGGCGTATTTCGAAAAGGTCCGTCGAAGCCGCACCATCGCTCAGGCCCCCGCTCCGAATAACACAGCGCCGTCGGGCTTAACCGTCCATGCACGGATGCTGTTGTAGTGATACCGGCTGAATACCCCACGTGCTTGTTGCACTTGCTCGACGGTGGGTTGTACGTAACCCGTCTCATCAACCGCTCGACTCATGAGCACGGCTTCGTCTCCCGACCAATTCCACAGGTAGCGGAACCGGGTCTGACACTTGGGTAACACAGGGTCCTCCAGCTCTGCGGGCTCCCAGCGTTGTCCACCGTCGGTGCTGACGTCTACTCGATCGATCTTGCCGCGACCACTCCATGCCACGCCAGAAATCTGCCACCAACCCGGCGCCCGCAGCACGGACGGATAGCAGGGAGAGGTAATGAGCGACTTGGCGTCCATCGTAAAGCTGAAGATGCGCGCCGTCCCGTCTGCCAGCGGATCGGAGTACTTGGAAGTTTCCCACCGTGTCATGAACGGACGATCCGACACATCGATGCGGCGAATCCATTTGACGTTGGCGTTGCCCTCCCACCCCGGGAGGAGCAGGCGAGCCGGATATCCCTGCTCTGGTCGAATCGCTTCGCCGTTTTGTCCGTACGCGATGAGCGCGTCGTCCCACGCTTTGTCGGTGGGTATGCTCCTCGTCATGACGGAAGCGTCCATCCCCTCGGCGAGAAACCAGCTGGCGTCGTCGCTGAGGCCCACCTCCCTGAAGAGCGTCGCCAGCGGTACGCCCGTCCATTCGCTCGTGCTGACGAGTCCGTCGACCTGCTGCGGTGAGCGCTGTGGGTTTGGAGTCGTCGTGTACGCTGCACCCCCGTTGCCCGCGCACTCGATGAAGCAGATCTGCGTGCGCGACGGGAAACGTTTGAGGTCGTCGAGTGAGAACTTCATCGGCCGCTCGACCATGCCGTGGATCAGGAGCGAATAGTCTGCCGGATCGATTCGGGGGACACCGGCGTGATGGCGTTCGAAGTGCAGGTCCGAGGGCGTGATCATCCCGTTCAGATCCTGCAACGGTGTGCGCGACACGCCGCCCGGGGAATTCGAAACCGAGCGCTCGGGCCGTTCGAAGGTGGAGCGCGCTCCGACTGGGGTCGCCGGTCGGCCATAGGCTTTTGTTGGATCGGGACTCGCTTGCTGTGGCGACGGAGTCGGTGGTTCGTCAGCGGTAGCGGTCGAATTTTTCAGGATGGCGGCCCCGGCAGCGCCTGCGGCACCCGCAAGAAGCGAGCGGCGGGTGATCTTGGACTTCCGCACATTCCCCTCGTCGGTGTCGGGTGTGTCCCGTTTTGACATGGGCGGTCTCCGGTGGCAGTGTCGGCCAAGCATATGCGGTGGGACGAGCGGTGGCCAGGCCGCCGGGATGTTGGTGTTGAGCTGACGAGCGAGCCACCGGACGCCCCGGAACGCCCGGGCCTCAAACACCGTCGCCGTCGCCGCTCCTACGGCAGCGATCACACCCACCGCATCGCACCACCTCCTCGCCGAGGTAGCCTAGGAGAATGTCTCGGTGGCACCGGCACACGACCGTAGGCAGCGGGTGGGCTACAACATCAGGCTCCCTGGACGGTCCACTCACCCAGCTCTACTTTGGACGGCCGATTGAAAATGCTTTCTATGGGGCGGCGGCATGATGTCAACACTCACTCCGGTCTCGCTGCAATCCGGTCTGGGCCAGGTCTTCTTCCCAGTGCACCTAGCCAATGCTAGTATGCTGCGGTACCTTGACCCAAAAGTTGATATGATGTCGCGACCGCGACGGCGGCGTTCGACCGCGCACCGCCGGAAGATCGTATTCATTAGCACATGGCTAGCAGCCCTCAGTGGCTGCGAGGCTGCCGATAAATCATGGCGGATGACGCTCGTGGGCGCATCTCCCGGCGGGGCGTGGTCCGCAATCGGTGAAGCGATCACCGACGAGCTGCGGCGCGGGATTGCCTCTTCCTCGTTCACCCTCGAGCCCGGCCAGGACGGCGCCAACGCCGTGCTCGTGCAGCAACAGAAGGTGGAGCTGGGTCTGGTACACTCCTCCCTGGCCCTCGCAGCTCTGCGCGGGACCTCGCCGTTCGATGCGCCACAACCGGACGTCCGCGCCGTCATGTTGATCTACGGCGACGCGCCATTTCACTTCATCGTCGACCGCCGGTCTGGTCTCACCGACATAGCGGACATTCTGCGGCGTCGTTCGCCGGTACGAGTGAGTGTGAATACCCGGGGCTCGCTGATGGAACTTGCGACCCGCACCGTGTTTGATGCCTATGGGCTGCAGTTCGACGACATCAGAGAGTATGGGGGCGACATTCTGTTTTTCCCCTTCAACGAATCCTATGAGATGATGAAAAACGGACGGATCGACGCCATTGGCACGACGGTGCAAGTGCCGTCGCGACACGCCGTGGATGCGAGCCGTACGATTGACCTCGACATTCTGTCCCTTTCGGACGAGGTCATTGCGCTCGCCAATGAGCGTCTCGGCACCGACACGACCACAATACCGCGCGCCGCGTACGATTTCTTGGATCACGACGTCCGAACGTTTGCGGGGCGCGTGATCCTGATAACTCACCGCTTCGTTCCCGAAGAACAGATTTACCAAATCACCCGAACCCTGCACGACAATCTCGCCCGGCTGAGGCGCGCACACGGCTCGTTGAGGGCACTAACACCCGCGACAATGTCCGAGGTCGGCGGGGTGCCTCTACATGAAGGGGCGGCGCTCTTCTACCGGGAGATCGGTGTCCGGTGACCGCTGCGACGGAAACGGCGGGCAGTGAAGCGTCGCCGACCGGAGGCCTAGCCACCTCCGTCCGATGGCTGTGCATTGGCCTGTCGACTTTCCAGCTCTGGGCCATCTTCGTAGCAACGCTCGACCCCCTGCTCCACCGCGCGCTGTTTCTCAGCATGGTGCTGTGCCTGGTCTTTCTCACTGCCGCCGCGGATCGGTCGCAGCGTGGACCTCGGCAACGCATGTCCCGTATCCTGTCCTGGTTCTGGGTCGTATCGTCCCTCGCGGCAGGTATGTTTTTTCTGGCCCGATTCGAATGGATCAGAGCGCGCTGGCCCCAGGTAGAATTGCTGCCCTTGGCCGGCATGGTGTGCGGGCTCGTCTTGTTGTTCGCGGTCCTCGATGCGACTCGGCGGATCATCGGGTGGCTCTTGTTTGCCGTCATCATGGCATTTCTCGTGTACGCGTTGGCCGGTCATTTGATGACGGGGCTGTTCTATCACCGATTGCTGACACTCGAGGACGTGATCGATCAGATCATCTTCACCACCAACGGCCTATTCAGCGCGCCCATCGCCGTGGCCGCCACGTACGTATACGTCTTCGTGTTGTTCGGCACCGCGCTCGAGGTGTCCGGAGCTGGCGATTTCATCTTTCGGCTGGCCAGTTCGCTTGCCGGGCGCACCCGAGGAGGACCGGCCAAGGTAGCGGTGGCATCCAGCGCACTATATGGCACGATCACTGGGAGCCCCACCTCCAACGTGGTCACTACGGGTCTCTTCACGATCCCGATGATGAAGCGGGCAGGATTGAGGGGGGACGTCGCGGCGGCGGTGGAGGCGGTTGCATCCACCGGCGGTGGATTGCTGCCTCCCGTGATGGGGTCCGCCGCTTTCCTGATGGTGGAGCTGACCGGGATTCCCTACCTCGAGATCTGCCTTGCAGCGCTGTTTCCCGCCATGCTGTTCTATCTCAGCATTTTCATGCAGCTCCACTGGGGGGCAGGGCGGTTGGGTATCGATCGGGTCCCAGCCGTCGCGCACTCCTTCTGGGCGGTATTGCGCGAGGGAGCACATCACCTTGTCCCGCTGTTGACCCTGGTACTCCTCCTGGCGGGAGGATCCACTCCGATCACCGCCGCCGGAGCGGCGCTGGTTCTCACGGTCGCCGTGAGCTGGATTCGGCCCGATACTCGCATGGGGCTGAAGCGCATACTCCAGGTCTTGGAACTGGGGGCCCGGCGCTCGATGCTGGTCACGGTAGCTTGTGCTGCGGCCGGTCTGGTCGTCGGAGCAATCGCGGTTACCGGGCTCGGAGGAAAGGTCAGCAGCCTCATCTTCGCGTACGCTGGCGGTTCGATGTTCTTGGCCCTGTTCGCGACCATGATCGTGTGCGTGTTGTTGGGCATGGGGATGCCGGTTCCTTCGGCGTACGTGCTCACCGCTGTGCTGGCCGGGCCGCCCCTGGCTATGCTCGGATTGCCCGAACTCAGCGCTCATCTTTTTATCTTGTACTTCGCCGTTCTCTCGGCGATCACGCCGCCGGTAGCGGTGGCCGCTTACGCTGCGGCTAGCATCGCGCAGGAGAATCCGGGCCGTGTGGCCGCGCAGGCCGTTCGGCTCGGGCTCGTGGCTTTCGTGATTCCCTATTTCTTTGTGTATCGACCCGAATTGTTGCTCGTGGGCTCTCCGCTGTCGATTCTGCTGGCTCTACTTACTTCAGCCGCCGGCGTGATCCTGTTGGCGTCGGCGCTAGAGGGTTTCATGCAGGTGTCACTCGTGTGGCAGGAACGTATGCTCATGCTCGCCTCGGGCCTCTGTTTGATTTTTCCGGGATGGGGCACCGATGTTGCCGGCGTAGTGCTGGGAGTTCTTGCGGTCAGTCGGCAGTCGGTGCGCGCGCGTACGCAGATGTCGAGTTCAGGATAGATGAACGCTTCTTGTTTTGGACAGGACACACGGGATATTGTGAATGGACTTTGAGCTATGAGCCGTGAGCTATGAGCTTTGGGATTCCAGCTGCCAGGCGCCCGACGTGATTGGAGCGTCGTCGCTTTGTCGTGTCCCGTTGTCACCACATGACGCTGCTCGTTGCCATCTGTGGTCGTATTTGTGACAACGCGTACTAGCGGATGACGCGGCTCGTCGGCTCAGAATTACCACCCGACCTCGTTCGGCGTTTCAGCGCGAAGACCCTCGAACGCTATGCGCAGAACGTCGTGCCCATCATCACGGAGGGGGAAGATGGGTGGCCGCATCCGGCGATGCTGAGTCATTTCGAGATCGTCGCGCGTGATGCGCAAAACCTCCGACTCGCCATCTCCGCCGACAGCCGCACGACCGGCAACATGCGGCGAACCGGTCGGCTCACCATCGTCGTGGTGGACGCAGGCATTGCCTACTACCTCAAGGGAACCGTGGAGGAACTGCTCCCGAGCATGAAGTTGGCTCCACACAACGCGTTGCTCAACTTTCGAGTCGAGCAGGTGTTGGCGGACCATGTGGATGTAGAGCGGGAGGGTGAGCCTGTCATTACGAGTGGCATGACCTACCGTGACCCGAACCTGGCCACCAAGCTTGCGTGCGCCACTTCGATATTCGAGGAGATGTTGGCGTGACGCTCAAGGAAGGTCGCAAGCTCGTAATCGAGCATCTCGTGGGCAACACCGTTGGACGCGTGTCGAACCGGTTGGGGATCCACCCGGTCCTCATGCCTCGATGGAACGGCCGGATGGCCGCGGGTGGGGTGAGCACGGAGGCAGCAGCGGACGAGGTAGCACCAACGGCCGGGCCATTGGCGGATTAGGGGGACATGGCGGACGGGATGGACGCGCTTGGGGGGGTCACCGTTGTCGAGTTCGGCGGTTACGCGGCGGGACCGGCGATTGGGAAATATCTCGCCAACTTCGGCGCGCGGGTGATCCACGTCGAATCCCAAACGCGGCCGGACGGGTTCCGGTTGCAATATCCGCCGTACCCGTCTGATCGGGTAGGCGTCAACCGATCTGGGTGTTTCGCTATCTTCAACGACTCGAAATTCGGCGTGACCTTGAATCTCAAGAACCCGGCCGGTGTCGCTCTCGCCTGCCGGCTGGTTGAGAAGGCTCAGATCGTGATCGAAAACATGCGGCCCGGTGTCATCGACAGACTCGGACTGGGTTATGATCGACTGCGTCGGGTAAACCCCTCGCTCGTCATGCTCAGCACCAGCAACCTGGGGCAGACCGGTCGGTATGCCACGCATCCGGGTTTCGGTTCGCAACTATCGTCGCTGTGCGGGTTCACGCACCTTACGGGAACGACCGATGGTCCGCCACAACTGCTGTACGGACCGTACATCGACTTCGTAGCCGTGGTGTTCGGCGGGGCTGCGGTTCTCGCCGCACTCGATCGGCAGCGGCGCACGAACCAAGGCGCGTTCATCGATCTCTCACAATACGAGACCGGATTGCAGTTCCTCGGTGGGACGGTACTCGACCACGCCGTGAACGGAGGCGTGGAGCAACGCTGCGGCAATCACGACACGCTCGCCATTCCGCACGGATGTTATCGCGTGCGCGACGAGAGGTGGTGCGTGATCAGCTGCTGGGACGACGCCGAGTGGGGGCGGTTCTGTGACGCAGTGAGCCGGCCCGATTGGCAAACGGATCAGCGCTTCGGCACTGCCTCCCAACGACGGCGACACGAGTCCGATCTCAACGACGCCATCGCAGCACAGGTACTCGGCGAAGATGGAACTGTGTTGATGCTTCGGCTTCAGCGGGCGGGTGTTCACGCAGCCGTGGTGAACTCGATCGCCGACTTGTTCTCCGACCCACAACTGGCGGCACGAAACATCTGGCAGGAACAAGTCCATCCGGAGATCGGCCGCCATCACTACCGAATGGTTGCGTATCAACTGCACGATTCCCCGGGGCGCGTGCGGAGTCCCGCTCCATGCCTCGGCCAACACAACGATCACATTTTTCGCGATTGGCTCGGCGTGAGCACTCAGGAGTTGAAGCAGGCAGAGGCAGCCGAGGCATTCTCGTAAACCGGCGGCGACGTCCCTTCCCGCTGCCGCGCACGACACCAGCCCCGTAACGTCAATCCTAAAGGAGCAACAGATGGCCACCACCGCGACGACGCCAACGACCGACACCGACCGGGACATCACTTCGTTGCGCGCGGCGCTCGCCTGGCTCGCGTCCCAGGGCGACGTCTTGTCCACCGACGTCGAGGTCGATCCTGACCTCGAGATTACCGGAATCCAAAAGCATCTCGACGGCGGTCCCGTGATCCTGTTCAACAACGTGAAGGGGCGACCGAATGTCCGCGCCGTCACGAACCTGCTCGCCGACTTTGCGGTCATCGACAAGCTGTTCGGCTTCATCGACGCGCAGGATCGGACCCGAAAGATCGCGCACTCCATGGTGAACCCGATAAAGCCCGTAGAGGTCGCGCAAAGCGATGCACCCTGCCAGGAGGAAGTGATCACGGATGACCTGGATGTCAACAAGTACATCACCGCAATCAGACACACAGAACTCGAGACCGAACTCACCATCGGCAGCGGGATCAGTTGCGTGGTGGGTCCGTACTTTTGGGGAGGGAGTCACATTGGCTACAACCGCATGAACTTCCGCTGGGGCAACGTGGGGACGTTGCAGGCGTCCCCGGGATCGCACATGTGGCAGATCATCACAGCGCACTACCGCGACGACCAACCGATCCCGCTAACCATGTGCTTCGGCGTGCCGCCCGCCTGCACCATGGTTGCCGGTGGCGGGTTCGACTACGTCGTGCTGCCCAAGGGTTGTGATGAGATCGGAGTCGCTGGGGCCATGCAGGGATCGCCGGTTTCGATCGTGAAAGCGCGAACTGTCGACGCGTACGCCATCGCCGAGTCGGAGTACGTGCTGGAAGGATACCTCCACCCGCGCGACAAGCGTTATGAAACGAAAGAGGCCGAGGAGGCCGACATTCAGGGGAAATATTTCTTCCATCCGGAGTGGGCCGGTTACATGGGTAAGGCATACAAGGCGCCGACGTTCCACGTCACCGGCATCACTATGCGGAAACGCGAAACGAAACCACTCGTGTATCTACTCGGCGTCCACATGGCCGACTGCAACAACATCGACACGACGTTGCGCGAGTCGGCCATCCTCGAGCTGTGTGAACGGCTGCAACCCGGAATCGTTCAGGACGTCAACATCCCGTTCTGCATGACCGATTGGGGCGGCTGCATCATTCAGGTGAAGAAACGGAATCGGATCGAAGAAGGTTGGCAACGAAACTTCCTGGCCGCGACCCTCGCATGCAATCAGGGGATGCGGCTGGCGATCGCCGTCAGCGAGGACGTGGACATCTACAGCATGGATGACATCATGTGGTGTCTCACGACGCGAGTGAATCCCCACACCGACATCCTGAATCCTCTCCCCGGGGGAGTGGGCCAGACCTTCCAGCCCGAGGAGCGGATGAGCGCGGGCGACAAACCGTGGACGGCGTCGAACACGCGTTTCGAAGGCGGCATGGGAATCGACGCGACTGTCCCCTACGGTTACGAACAAGACTTTCACCGTCCCGTCTACCCGGTGGACCGCGTCGATCCTCGCAAGTTCTTTTCCGACGACGAAATAGCCCGGGCCAAGCAGCGCATGCGCGGTTGGGTTGAAGTGCTCGCGCGGACGGGACGCTGAAGTTACGTGCTCCTCGCCCCTTACCGGGTACTCGACCTCACGGGGCCGCTCGGGTTCATGGCGGGCCGAGTTCTAGCCGACCTCGGTGCGGACGTCGTCAAGATCGAACCGCCCGGAGGCGATCCCGCGCGTCGCACGCCGCCAACGGTAGAGACGGCGGTCGGTCCCCAAAGCGTGTTTTGGTTGACGGGCAACGCAAACAAGAAGAGCGTGGTGATCGATGTGTCGCAGGCACGAGGCCAGGCACTGTTCCGGCGGCTTGCGGCCAAAGCCGACTTCGTGCTCGAGAGCTACGCGCCCGGCACCCTCGAGAAATGGGGACTTGGATACGTCGATTTGAGCCGGTTCAATCCGGGATTGATCATGGTGTCGGTTACTCCATTCGGACAGGACGGTCCATACCGGGACTTCCGCGCCTCCGATCTAGAAATCATGGCGTTGAGCGGTGCCATGTCGCTGGCGGGTGAAGCCGACGGGGAACCCATGCGGGTGAGCGTGCCACAATCACCGATGTTTGCGGGGCTCGAAGCGGCGATGGGTGCGCTCTCGGCACTCGCCGCGCGCGCCGTGACCGGGCGGGGACAGCACGTGGACGTGTCCGCCCAGGTTGCGGTGATGGCTGCGGTCTCTCACGCTCCCGCGTTCTGGGACTTGAATCGTGAGAACCCGGGGCGTGCCGGGACGTTCGTCACCGGCCGCACTCTCACGGGTGCGCGCATGCGGGCGCTGTGGCCGTGTCGCGACGGCTGGATCAATTTCATCGTGTACGGAGGCGCGGCCGGCCGCGAGACCAATCGCCAGTTGGTGAGCTGGATGCACGAGGCGGGCATGGCGCCCGAGTCTCTGCTACGGATGGACTGGGAAAACTTTCAGGTGCCACCGCTCACCCAGGATGACGTCGACCGCCTCGAGCGACCGATCGGCGAGTTTCTCGCGACACTCACCAAGCGAGAGTTCTACGACGGAGTAACGTCCCGAGGTATGCTCGGGTACCCGGTCTCAACAGTCGCAGACCTTCTCGCGGATCCCCAGCTGCAGGCGCGCGACTTCTGGCGGAAGATTTCCCTCGATACCGAGCGGGAAGGCACCGTCCCAGGTGGCTTTGCCATCGTAGACGGTGAGCGGCTGGCGGTCAGACGGGCGCCTCGGGTTGGGGAGCACCACGAAGTTACGGTCGAGGAAGACTAGGACGTCCGTCCTTGACCGCCCTCCGCTCGACTACTTCGGCACCCACACGCGGTTGTACTTGGCCTGCGCGTAGTCACCGAGGTGGACGAAGCGCGCGGGGCTGTCGTCCAACGACGCTGCCAGATCATTGAGCTGCTCCGGGTCGGTGCTCCCCCATTCGCCGGTGTCCAACCGACGCATCATGGTCTCAATCGCAGCCGCGCTCTCCGCGGCGGTGAATCCGCAGTGCCCGGGCGCATCCACAAATGCGGTGCGGTACAGATCCCCTTTACCGTTGGCACGGATCTGATCGTCATAGCCCTGGACCAGGCTGACGGGAACCTGATAATCGCCGATCTCGTGCATGCGAAGAAGCGGTACCTTCGGATCGCCCGTCACGTTGCGCCCCGGCGCTTTCCAGTAATTCAGAGCGTGGGGAGCCGCCTCAATACGGGGAAACGTGTTGATTCGCGCGATATCCGCCTCGAGATCGACTCCAGCCTCCTGGTATAGCTCGTAAACCGCCCGCTTGAAGAACTCGTTGCCGTTCTCGAACAACTCGCCGTAGTCCAGGCCGGTGTTCCACGACAACTGTTGCCCGTTTGCCGCACTCTCGAACAAGATTCGCGCTTCTCCACCGGGGCTTCGAGTGTTCTGGAGGACGGTGTGATACATGCTGTGCTGAAGCGCAACGACGTCGTCCAGACTCGGCTGCGGTGTTAGTCGGTTCACCCAAGCCGGCCACTGTCCGATCGTAAAGGCCAGCGCAATACGCGCACGACCCTCGCGGGTCTGTTGTGCCGCGTTTATGGCTCGCGTCCACGCGACAGTGAGTGGGCCCTCTAGGCCGTGGCTCCTGCCACCGGACTGATCGACGGGTATGTCCACGATCGCCAGGTCGGGAGCGATCAGCGCCTTGAGGGAAAACCATCCGTCCAAGAACGTGTTCATGAGCCACACGGGAGTATGTGCGGCCAGAGCGATCACACCGTCAACTCGGTCGGAGAAACTCTCCGCCACGGCGAGCGACACGTGGCCCCCGCCAGAACATCCATACTGGATGACGCGGGTCGGCTCACCGAATCGCGCTTGGAATTTGTCAAGCACTGTATCGAGATTCGCAATCTCCCGCGCGGGGTCGTATTGGAATGTTCGGAGCCGATGCCGGCGCGTGCCCGCCACGGCATAACCCTGTTCGAGCATGTGTAGGTAGCGATCTGCGCCGGCGCGGGAGGCATAATCCAGATCCCTGATGAGCGTGTTGTTCCAGTTGGATGGAACCCGCATCAAGTAGACCGTTCCGTCGGGCAGCGTACCACCCTCCTCGGTGAAGGTCGCCTGCCCCGCGACCTCATCGGCCGAAACGGTCAGCCCGACGACGGATGCGATAGCCAACATCGCGAGCGAGGCTCCAAGATCTCTTGCTCCCGCAAGGGCACTTCGCCGAACTGACGTTGCACTCATCATCATTGCCTCCGGTGTACCCGGTCAGGGTTGCTAGCCCGGGTCTGATTCAGAACGGTTTGGCCGCTCCGCGAGCTCCGCCGGAAGCGGCGCGGGCGCGGTTCCTGTTAGAGGGCTCGCTCAATGCCCCCGCTTCTCTCCAGCCTGAACGGCAAGCGCGAGGCGGTTCTCGGGCGGTGGAAGAGCGCACGTCGAGTAGGCGGTGAAGACACAGGGTGGGTTGTACGCTCTGTTGAAATCGATTGCAGTCCAGCCGTCCTCATCTGCGAAGGGCACGTGGAGATACCGACCCAACTCGTAAGTAGTCGTAGCGGCCGTGGAGTCCCTGAATATCACGAAGAAATCGGTGCTGGTCGAGCTGGCGAAAGCCACAAGGCGGTGCTCTTGCTGGCCGACGCGAAAGATCAGCTCTCCCGGCGAAGAGAACTCCTGCGGGCCTCCGACGACGTCCACCACGCGAAAGTCGCGTGGCTCCGCATACTCCCGGAACCGAGCCGCCACCCACCAGTTGGTGTCCAGCGGAAACTCGTCCGGTAGTGTGAACGTCTCCCGCGCCGGAAGTTCCTCATCCCATACGCGGAGCCAGAGCCGGTCGGTGCCCCGCTCACCGTGCAGACGAAGACGCAGCGACCCCAGAACCAAAACCGTGACGGAATCCGTCCGGTCGCTGTGCAATGTCAACGATCCATCAACCGGTGTGCTGTCTGCCAGTAGCACCGTGGCGCCCCCGCCCGGAGCGGTTTCGAACCGGACCTCTTGTCCCGATCTGTGAAGCGTTCCGACCAAGCGGGGGGAATCGGAGGCCGGCAACACGATGGGGAGCGTGGAATCCGCGCCGAGTGCGGTGGCGCCTTGCTGCAGCTCCCAAAGGCCGATCCAGAGTACCGGGCCTGACCCCGAAGCCACTAGGCGTGAGCGGCGCCCATCGCGCCATTCCTGGTGCTCGACGGCGAACTGCTCGAACGGCACGGCAGCGGGGCGGGGCCAAGGTTGGTCCCAACAGCTCGTGAGAAACGGGAGTGCCACGGCCACGCGCAAAGCATGTGAGCGCATGGACTCAACCTATACCCAACTCGGTGCCACCGCGAGCGAAGTCAAGGATAGCTGCTGATGAACGCGGACGAATTGGGGATGTACGCGAATCGAACGCTCTCAATGCATTGCCGCGTTGGCCTGCGAACTCCATCGTCGTCTGCCAGATCGACAATCCGCGAGATTCAGCACTCGGTCCGTGGTCCACCGCGGCCTTACTCGCGAAACCCTCGTAGACGGCCCATCTTAGCCCCAGGTGCGAAATGACCGCCCGGCTCCCCGATGGCCCTCGTCAAGGACGACCTCGAGTCGACCGCGTCTTCGATCGTCTCGTAATCCATGTCTAAAATCACGGGGAAACTCATCGCCCTCGCCGACCGCTACCGGATCGAGCGTCACCTCGGCAAAGGTGGCATGGCGTTCTCAGGGCTCCCCTCGCTTAGCCATCTTTCAAAGTCTATATTTACTAGAGAGTAACTTCAGAGGATACTGATGGAGTTCGTTGGACTACTTTCCGAGAATCGTGAAGCCATTTTGCAGCTCGCCGCCCAGCACGGGGCAGCGAACGTCAGAGTGTTCGGATCGATGGCGCGGGAAGATGCTACACCGGGAAGCGATGTCGACTTCCTTGTCGATATGGAAGCGGACCGTAGTCTGCTCGACCTAGTGGGACTTTGGCAAGATCTGGAAGACCTGCTTGGCCAAAGTGTGGACGTCATTTCGGAAGGGGGCATGAGTCCTTACCTCCGGGACAAAATCCTTGCTGAGGCCGTCCCCCTTTGAAAGACGACCGAGTGTATCTCGCTCATCTGCGGGATGCCATCGACCGGATCATCGATTACACGGCAATGGGAAGAAGTCATTTCCTCGGTGACACGAAGACTCAGGACGCGGTCGTTCGCAATCTTGAGATTCTGGGCGAAGCAGCCAAGAATGTGTCGGGTGAATTGCGCCAAACGCACGAGAACGTTTCTTGGCGCCGTCTTGCGGGTATGCGAGACAAGTTGATCCACGAGTACTTTGGTGTGAACCTCGATATTGTGTGGCAGGTCGTCGAACGAGACCTACCTATTTTGAAGCAGCAAGTGAACGAAATATTGGACCAGCTTGAGGCACGCGAGTTATAGCCGCCTTGTCTTCGTATCCGTGCGCTGAACGCCGGCTCGGCACCACCGCATGAATGCGGCGAGCCGCGTTTTTTGAGCTACGAGCTACCGACCGCAAGCTACGAGCGTTTGGATGTGATAATTTCAGCTTGCGGATGGACGATGGCAGATTGGCGATTTAGTGGCTGTCCCGATCTGCAATCAGCAGAGCGTATTCGACCGTCTCTTGATCCATGTCTGAGATCACGGGGAAACTCTCGACGGCCCTCGCCGACCACTACAAGATCGAGCGCCACCTCGGCCACGTGGCCTGGTAATCAGCAATCAGCTGAGGCCGTGTCACAAATGCCGCATCCCGGACGGTCGGTCGGTCGTGGCCGTTGGGAGACCATCCACCGCGGAAACTGAAGTTGGCATCCAATCATCCCGGTACGGGTCGTGGTGAATTGGTTCGAGGAGTTGAAGGCGAGGGTGGGGAGATGAAGACGAACCGGGACGACCCAGGACGACCTTGAATCGACCCCGTCCTCGATCGTCTTCGATCGTCCTATGACGGACGCGAGATATCATCTGGGCGAACCACACTGTAGAGAGGAATTCATGAGACGTCACGCTAGTCCAATCGTCGGACTGCTTACCGTTGTCTTCTGCGCGGTCGCGCTGCCCGCCCACGCCCAGCTCGACGAGCACACACAATGGGCCCTCGATCTCTCGCGGCACTATCGGATCTATTCCAATATTCCGTACCTCACGGCCAACAACCTCCAGGTCAAACTCGACATCTACCGGCCGCTGGGTGCCGACGGCCCACAACCGACGGTGATCTACTTTCATGGTGGTGGATGGGTAGGCGGCAGCAAGGAAGGAGCTGCGTTTCGGCTGATGCCGTATCTGGCGAACGGGTTTGTCGCAGTGAACGTGCAATACCGGCTGGGGCGCGTCTCTCTCGCACCGGCTGCGGTGGAAGACACGCGGTGTGCGTTGCGTTGGGTTCTCCAAAACGCCGAAGACTACGACATCGACACCAGCAGAATCATCGTGACGGGTCACTCGGCGGGCGGGCATCTTTCGCTGACCACCGGAATGCTACCGGCCTCGGCGGGGCTCGACCGGCAGTGCGTCGGCCTGGACGACGTGAGCGTGGCGGCCATCGTCAATTGGTACGGTATCACCGACGTAGCCGATCTGATCGATGGGCCCAACACCAAGAGTTATGCGGTGGAGTGGCTGGGCAGCATGCCCGATCGGGAGGCCATCGCCCAGCGGGTGTCACCGCTCACGTACATTCGGCGCGGATTACCCCCCACGATCACGATTCACGGCGATGCGGATGGCGTAGTACCGTATTCGCACGCTACCCGGTTACAGGAGGCTCTCGATGAGGCGGGCGTGCCGAACAAGCTCGTGACCATCCCCGGCGGTGGTCACGGCGGGTTCAGCGCGGAGCAATCAGCCCGCGCATATGCGGCGATCATGGACTTCCTCGCGGAGCACGGCATCCTCGAGAAACGGTAGTCGTAGCCACGGATCGGCACGGAAACGCGCGTAACGAAGCGGTTGTAGAGCGAGCAGTCGTGGTCGATAACTTGTGCGAACACCTCCTCCACAACCGGATCGGTCACATCGAAGCGCCCAAGCCTCAAACGTCGCCGTCGCCACCCCTGACACAGCGATCGCACCCACTGCAGCGCACCTCCTCCTCGCCGAGGTAGCCGAGGAGGATTTCTCGGCGGCACCCGCGACTGGATACGTACCGACGCATCGTGTCGAGCCCCGCCTTTCGCGCCCGTAGATAGGCCGGCGAGTTGCCCACGCGCGTAGACGGCTTTTCCGCGGCCATCGACTTGGCCAATTGAAGATCCTCCTTCAACCACAGCAGCTTGCACCATGCCCGCTCACCGTCGCGCCCGGCCCGGCCTGCCTCCTGGTAGTACGCCTCGGGCCGCGTGGGAATTCCTAGGTGGATCACGAACCGCACATCGCTCTTGTCGATGCCCATCCCAAAAGCGTTCGTCGCCACCATGACACGGATGCGGCCGTCGAGAAATTTTTCGAGCAATGCCGTTCGGTCCGTCGAGGGGAGTCCGGCGTGGTACGGTGACGCGGGAACTCCCCAACCTCGCAACACGGCGGTCACGCCGTCCGTCCGGTTCCGGGTCGGCACGTAGACAATAGCAGTCTGTTTGTGCCGCTTGAGGAGGGCAGCCGTTTGCCGCAGACGTGTCACCTCGTCCTTGGCACGTTGTACGCTGAAGAAAAGGTTGGGCCGATCGAATGAATTCACGGCAGTGACGACTCGCCGCATACGCAGGATGCGAACGATGTCGGCCCTGGTGGCCGGTGTGGCGGAGGCCGTGAGTGCAATCGTCGGTGGGTTGCCCAGAGCAATACGATGGCGGCCGAGCGATCGGTAATGTGGCCGGAAGTCGTGGCCCCATTCGCTGATACAGTGTGCCTCATCGATCGCGAGCAGCGGCGTTGGTAGTGGAGCCCGTCGGTCCACCAGTTGCGCCATCCGCTCCGGGGCCACGTAGAGGAGCTTCAGATGTCCCTGTTCGTACGCGCGCCACACCTTCCGTTGTTCATGAGACGGTTGCGAGCTGCTCAGGTATGCCGCTGCCACGCCTCTGCGTCGCAGCGTGGCAACTTGGTCCTGCATCAAGGAGATGAGTGGTGACACCACGATCGTGGTGCCGGGAAGCAGCAGCGCCGGCACCTGGAAACACAGCGACTTCCCGCCACCCGTGGGCAATACGGCGAGGACATCACGGCCGCGGAGAGCACCGACGACGATTCGCCGCTGCGCCCACCGGAAGTCGTCATATCCCCACACGCGCGCGAGCATATCGCGGGCCGCGTCGAGCGTCGGTTTGCTGCACACCTCCGACAATACCGCGGCCTCGACCGCGGTACGTCACCAAAAAATTGGGGTAATGGTCAGAACATTGCGGCGGCCAAGCCTATGAGGTCGATACGTGCGGGAAGCTTCTTACGGTCCGCACCGCGCCGTACATTGCAGCCATCATTCGGCTCCTACGGAGGTCACGTGCCCTCAATCCGCTGTCTCGTAACCCTTCTTGCTTTGTTTCCCCTCCCCTTCCCCCTGTCGGTCGCGTCCTCCCACCAGGCTGCGTACCTGTCGCGACTTGAAACCGGCATCCTCACCGAACACAACCTCGTGAGAGAGAACCCGCGTGAGTATGCCGCCCATCTCGAGGCGTGGCTGCAGTATTTCGAGGGCACGTTATTGCAGTTTCCGGGGGAGATACCACTGCGCACACAAGAGGGCGCCACAGCAGTAGAGGAGGCGGCTGATTTCTTGAAGAGTGTACCGCGGATCGACACTCTTCGTACCTCGCGCGGGTTGTCGCGCGCCGCCGCCGACCACGTGTCCGACCAGGGCCCGCTGGGTGCCATCGGCCATGACGGATCCGACGGTTCCAAACCGTGGGACCGGAGCAGCCGCTACGGCACCTGGCTCGGCAGTGTGGGAGAGAACATCGCGTTTGGCACCTACGACGACGACAGCGGACGTCGGATCGTGATGCAATTATTGGTCGACGACGGGGTCCCTGAGCGCGGGCACCGATCCAACATATTCAACCAGGATTTTCGGGTCGCCGGGGTCGCGTGCGGCACGCACGCAACCTATGAGGTCATGTGTGTCATCGTTTATGCGGGCGGATACCAAGAACGGGCAGGCGGCGCCCGTTGATCACTGAAACAGCGAGAACACCCAGGCCAGCTGCAGGATCACGATGATCGCGACGAAGAAGACCATGATCGTTTTCCAATGCCGGTCGAGGAACGTATCGTCCGCGGACGATTGATCCCTCGCCTTTTCGGGATGCTCGTAGCGCTCACCCCACACGCGTAACTTGGCAGCGGCCTGTTGCTGCCTCGCCGATCTGGCGCCCTCCGTCTCGGTAACCTCCGCCACGGTCTGTCTGATTCCCATGGCGACGGGAAACCCGCAGTGTGGGCATGCACTGGCCAGGTTCGACACGGTCCCGTCACACTCGGGGCAATCGATCAACGACACGAGCGGGAGATCTCTCGATTGGGATTCATTTCTTCAAGAACCTCGACACTGCCTCCTTGAAGTCTGGCGTGCTGCGCGCAACGGCATTGACCTTGGCGCCGAGCGCGATGGCATCGTCGAACGAACGGCCTTCCAGTTCGTGAAGCTGTTTCTTGATGAGCGCGAGCGCCGTCGGACTGGACGAGGCGAGTTGGCCCACGATTCCGGCCACTTCCTCGTCGAACGACGCCGCACCGACGACGCGCGACACCAATCCTATGTCCATCGCGGCCGAGGCGGAAAGCAGGCGGCCCGTTGCGACGAGGTCGAAAGCCACCTTCTCTCCGACCGAACGCGTCAACATCGCCATGACCATGGCCGGCACGAAGCCACGCTGGATCTCCGGGTACCCGAAGACGGCATCCTCGTGCGCCAGCACCATGTCGCACGCGCCGGCCAGACCACAGCCGCCGGCCAGCGCACGCCCGTGCACCACCGCGACGACCGGCTTCGGCAAACTGCGCAAGCTGGTAAACACGGCTCCCAGACGTGCCGCATCTGCGTTGTTCTGCTCCAGCGTCTGGTCCACGGAGGCGAGCAGTTCCGCCAAATCGGCGCCCGCGCAAAAGTCCTTGCCGGCGCCCCGTATCACGACCACCGCCACATCTTGATCCAACTCGGCGCGCTCCAACTCCGCTGACAGAGCACCTACCATTTCTGAATCGATGGCGTTCCGCTTATCCGGCCGATTGAGTGTGACGGTCAGTACTCCGTCCGGCCCGAGGCCTACCACCAGCCGTTCAGACACGGAGACCTCTCGGCACCGCGATCTCCATTCTGAGCAGAGCCGTCGAGAACACTTTGCCTTGTGCGTCGGTCTTGAGCGAAATCGTGCCCCCGCCCCCCAGCGCTCCATGGAGCAGGAAATTGAGCGAGTTGAGGTTGGGTAGTTCGTACCGCTCGACACCACCACGGATCAGCCCGCGAAAATGCCGAGCCACCCGAGCCGCCGTGACTTGTTTGGCGAGCAAGGGATAGAATTCCGGCTTCAGGGCGATCAGTCCGACGTTGGCCGTATCCCCTTTGTCACCGCTCCGGGCGTGCGCGAGCTTCACGAGCTGGACCTTCTTGGTTTTCTTCTTCGTCTCCACCTATACCTCGATGATCTCCACCGACGACTGGACTTCGGTCCTCGGAATCAACGCCGGCCAGTACGCCACGATTTCCTCTACCTTGGGCCGACCACCTGCAAAACCAGTCACGCTGGGCGGGCCGTTCAAAATCAACGGTGCAATTTCGCGGGAGAATCGCTCGACGGGAGCCGCATCACGGGCGCGCACCGCGACACGTAGCTGCACCTCGGCGATCTCCGGATCGGGTTTGCCGGCAAGCCGGCCATGTGTCGCGTCAACACCCACCAACTCCGTGAGGATCTCCTCGAAGGTCAATCCGAGCCGCTCCAGCCGGGTGCGCAGTATGCGATCCGCCCGCTTCGCTTTCTTCACCGCGTCCGGCCACGCGTACACGAGTGTGCCCACGGCCTTGTATCCATAGGAATACGACACCGACACCTTGAGCGAGTCCGTAGCCGCGCGCCCCCGCACGCCCGACACCCTGACACGATCTTTGCCGGCCTTGCTCAACGAAATCGTCGTGAAGTCGGCTATGCAATCCGGCGTGATGTAGTTCTCGGGATCGCCCATCTCGTAGAGCAGTTGCTCGGTGACGCTCGGTATCGAAACGCGCCCACCGGTTCCAGCGTGCTTGGTCACCGTGAACGATCCGTCCGCGCTAGCCTCGATAATCGGATACCCGGGGTCGTCCATCCCGGGAATCCGCTCCCATTGATACATACAGTTGCCGCCCGAGGACTGCGCTCCACATTCGTTGATATGTCCGGCCACCGTGCCCGCGGCGAGCTTGTTCCAGTCGTCCTTCGCCCAACCGAACTCGTGGATCATGGGAGCCAGGGTCAATCCCGTGTCCGTGACGCGGCCGGTGATGAGAACGTTGGCACCCAAGCGCAGCCCGGCCACCAGGGGCCACGCGCCGAGGTATGCGTTGGCGCTCTGCACCAACCCTAGCACCGCCTCGAGCGGCTCTCCGGTGTCCATGTTCGCCAGCGAATGCCCCGCCGCTAGCAAGTCGGGCAATCGCTCCAGTATGTCGTCTCCTGTCACAACGCCGATCTTGACCCGGCCCCGCCCCCGTCCCCGCCCCCCGCCCCCGAGACCGAGCTCGCGCGCACGATCGCACACGGCGGTCGCACAGGCGCGCGGGTTGACTCCGCCTGCGTTTGCGATGACGCGGACGCCGTTCCGAACCAGCAGTGGGAGCAGCCGCTCCATCAGCGGAACGAAATCCGTGGCGTATCCCAGATCGGGGTTGCGGGCGCGCTGCTTTTGCATGATGGACATCGTCACTTCGGCCAGATAATCCATCATGAGGTAGTCGATGGCTCCGCCCTCGACCTGGCGGACAGGCGCTTCGAGCCAGTCACCCCAAAAACCCTGCCCCGAAGCGATGCGAACCATTTGCTTCACGCCTCGACCCTCCGCAGGTTGGTCCGGATGCTACGCCTCTGGCTCAAGGGCAATGTTTCCTCTTTGAGACCCGCGCGTGCCGCGCGGCTCTGGCGATGAAGATTTGGGGCGGGTCGGCGGACAGGACCGTGGCGCCGGTCAGCTGCGTGAGGTGAGGGTCAGCGCTCCCGTGCCCCAGCGGCCCCGCGCCCCCACCGCGCCCACCGTCGTGAGGACGCTCCCGCCGCCGGGCTCGCGAGGATCTCGACGAGCCGCTCAAACCCATCCGGCATCTCGCGTTCTTCCTCGGGGAGGACGAAGACGACTTCGGTGATGTCTTGCGAGGTGCGGACAACTCCCGAGCTGTCGGCGGCCGGCGATTTGAGATCGGTCGCTCTGCGCGCTATCAGATAAATTGTGACCACGGCACTCCAGGCTGGTGGAGCCTCCATGTGGGCAAACGCCGGGAACAGCTCGATGTCGAGTGTCTGGCCGCGGTGCCGGCGGCGGAGCTCGAACTCGTGTCGGCCGAATCCGTAGGTCAAGGGTCCCAGCCCAACCTGTGCGCCGGCGGAATCGAAGAGCGTGACCCCGAAGTCCGTCATCTGACTCCACGTGCCCTCGGGAAGCTCCACATCGACGACCATGTCACCCACCCAGTCCGGTACCGGCACCGCTATGTGCTGTGGCACCGACGCCTCACCAGACACCCGAACCGTACGCACCGCACCGATATCGCTTGCGGACACCTCTACATCATCCACGTCATTGCGCGTGGAATCTTTGGCTTCCTTTTGGAACACAGCGGCGTCTTGTATGAGTTCTGGCGCGCCCTCCCGCTTTCGAATGGTGACGCGAGGCTCCGCGTTCGGGGGATCGATCGTAAACCGCGGCAATCCGGCTCGAATGTCATAGGTCAGCGCGCTCGTGGAGGGCGCGGCGATGACCGCTTCATACACACCCGGAACGAGGTCTTCTCCGCGGACAACCATGATGACTTTGCTGGATCCGCGGCCCGCATCTTCTTTGCTTCCGCCACGAAACGGCTGGCCATCCGGTTCGAAGAGGAATAACGATCCGCGCTGCATCTGGTACCGCAATTCCATCTCCACCGTTAGCCCGCCGGCGTCTTCGGGAACGTCAAAGAAATACCGTTGCAGACGCCCCGGGCCGAGGTCCCTTCCTTCGACGAACGGTTGGTCGAGACGCTGCGGAACGATGATCGTGTTACTGAGCCAAAAGGCGGGACCCGCCAACGTGTCGCTCGCCGGCGTGGCGGACACGGTTCCGACGTACAGACCAGGCGTGCGGAGCCGCCGGGCATCGTATGTCAACTCGATCGTTGCCGGACCGCCGGCAAACTCCACCGACTCCGGCGTGCGGAGCCACCGCTGATCGGACTTCAGCCACAGGCGCGCAGCGGGCTGCCCCGCCACCGAGCGCACTACGAATCGTTGAATGGTATCTCCAGGGGATTGCAGTCCGTTGCGTCGGTAGGCTCCGTCGGAGACTGACGTGTTGCCACCGTCGGGCTGGGCCCTTATTGAGTACACGCCGGCCTGATGACCCGCCATCAACCATCTGTAGGCTCGAGGAACCCAGGGCACGCCGGCTCCCATATCGACAAACGTGCCTCCGCGCGCCGGCTGCGCGGAAGCGATCAGCGCCTGCCGCAAATCCGTTGCCCGCGCGACCCGATTGTTCTGCAGCATGGCCGATTGCAGCAGCGCGGCCGCACCTGCCACCTGCGGGGCGGCCATGCTCGTCCCACCCGATATCTCCTCGCCCAGGTTCCACTTCGGCACATTGGAATAGGCCAATCCCGGGGCACACAGGTCTGGTCGTGCGACCTCGCCGCCCCGGGAGCTAAACTCGGCGATCACATCCGAGTCGATGGCCAAACCAGGCGGGCGAGGCCCGGAGAACGCGCCGGGGAACAGCGCGCAGACGGACAAGATGTGCTCCGCCGATCCCGGAAATCCCAGTGTCGACACGCCGGGGCCTTCGTTGCCCGCACTTATCACGAACAGCACATCGGGATGCTTGAGTGCGAACTCACTGACGAGCGAATCGATGGCGGCGTGGCCCTCGACCTCGTTGCCGACGCCGAAGCTCATGTTGAGTATGAGCGGCAACCCCCGCTGCTGCGCGAAGTCGGCGGCATAGTTCATGGCGCGCAGCATGCTGCCGGTAACCGACAGGCCGCCCCTCGCGTTGTTGGCAATCTTTAGACTGATCAGTTTGGCGCCCGGGGCAACGCCGTTGAACCCGTCGACGCCGAACATGTTGTGGCCGGCTGCGATACCGGCAACGTGACTCCCGTGCGCGGAATTGTCGAAGAACAGCGTGAGCGCCGGTCGGCCGTCGCGCTCTTGGAGGTTGACAGCGATCGTAATCGGGCCGCCATCGTGGTCGCCGTCCTTGCGTCCGTACGTGAATGTTTCGGCAGCAATCGCGAAGTCGTGCGTCGGCACCTCATCGTCGAGCCGGCCGTCGCCATCGGTGTCAGTCACTACACCCCACGCGGTCGGTGTTCTCACGACGAACACCGGCAACTCGTCCGTGTTGGTGCCGTTGCCGTTCACGTCGGCGGCGGGAACGTCTCCGAGGGGAAGCTCCCGAAACAAGCCTGCGTAGAAAGGAGGGGTCGCGTAGCTCGCGACACGCCCAAAGCCGGTAAGCGTGGCGCCGCCGAACGAAACAGTATCTCCGGCAACGGTGATTTCCTCCAGTTCCACATGGCCTTCGCCCGAGAAGTCCCGCACGTCCAGTACTTTTCGCTCGCCGGTGGTCGTGGTTGCGAGACCCGGCAGGCCCAGATCGAGCCCGCTGTCGAGGATGCCGATCAGGACGCCTCGACCGTCGTACGTGGAATCTTCGGCCACGAACGCCTCGACACCTGTGCTCCTGAGCGGCATCAGGCCGGCCAGCTGCGCCGTACGAGCCGGCAGGAACGGCTCCGTGGGCCGTGGGGCCGGCTCTTCGTCTTCTTCGGATTCGTCTGGTGTATCGGCCGATTCGTTTTCCTCACCGTTTATCGGCGCGGGATCTGTGGGCTCGGCTCCCGGCCTGGCGCATGCTCCGATACTGAGCAGGACCATCACGAGCCAGAACAGGTAGGGCTTGGTCGGAGGAGTTGACTTCATGGTTGCCGTCGGTCGAAAGGTGGCAGCACGAAGGCCCCGAGGTGCGGGCCCGACCATTGCGCCGCCGCTCGGAGTGCCAGCGCCAATTGATCGCGTGTCTCTTCCGGCGTGACGATCGCGTCCACGTAACCGCGAGCGGCGGCGAACTTCGCGTCGAGCTGATGTTCGTAGTCTTGTCGCATCTTTTCTATATCGTCTGATAATTCCGGGTCGTCCACCTTTTCGCCGAACACCGCCGCAACCGCCGATTCACCTTCCATAACTGCCATGCGGCCTGTTGGCCAGGAAAAGATGAAGTCGGGGTCGAAGCCCTGTCCCGCCATGGCGTAGTATCCGGCACCGGATGCGTGATTGACCGTGAGGACGATCTTCGGCACCAGTGTCGTTGCCATCGCCTCTACCAACCGCGCCCCTGCCCGAATAATCCCCGAGTGTTCGGCCTCGGGACCGACCATGAATCCGCTCACGTCCTGAACGAACAGAATAGGTATCCCCTCTCGATTGGCCGTTTCGATGAAATACGCCACCTTCTCGGCGCTCTCCGTGTACACGATGCCGCCAGACCGAGGAGGCTCCTCGTCCCGTCCTTTGATTATCCCTCGTTGGTTGGCTATGACCGCCACGGTGTAGCCCTCGATGGCGCCGTGGCCGCACAGCATTTCGCCGCCAATGTCCTGCTGAAACTCGTCGATCACGCCGTCGTCGAGCAGACAGGCCAGTACGGCACGCATATCGTAGGCCATGCGGTGGTCCGACGGCAGGATGTCGTAGAGATCTGATGCAGGACGACCCGGCATGGAGTGCCGGGGGCGGGTCGCGTCGCCGGTTCCGCCCGGTGGCAGCCGAGCAACGTAATCACGAATTCGTTCGATACAATCTTCGTCGCTCTTCGCCCGATAGTGGGCGACCCCGCTCTTCGTCGTATGAGTGCGTGCGCCCCCTAACGCCTCCGCATCGACATCCTGGCCTGTAGCGCCTTTGACGAGGTTTGGTCCGCCCAAACCCATGAACGACGTGCCATCGACCATGAAGATGACGTTGGACAGCGCCGGCAAGTACGCGCCACCCGCAATGCACGGCCCCATGACGGCCGAAATCTGGGGAACGTGCAGATAACGCCGCATGATGGAGTTATAGTAGAATATCCGGGCCGCCCCGTACTGACCAGGGAACACACCGCCTTGATACGGCAGATTCACTCCCGCCGAATCCACTAGATAGATGATTGGTATGTGCTGACGCATCGCCACTTCTTGCGCCCGCAAAATCTTTTTGATCGTCTCGGGCCACCACGAACCGGCCTTCACCGTGGCATCGTTCGCAACCACAACGACTGGCCTGTCGTGTACAATTCCCACGCCCGTCACCACGCCTACTGAGGGCGCGTTGCCATCGTATTGGTCGTACGCCACAAGCAAGCCGATCTCGAGCCACGTGCTGCCTGGATCACGTAGGGCGGTGACCCGCTCACGCGCGGTGAGCTTACCCGCTTTGTGCTGCTTCTCGATCTTGGCGGCGCCGCCACCCTGGCGCAGGCGGATCGCCAACTCGAGATACTCGTCCGTGAGATCTCGCAGCCGATTCTTCTTCGTCTTGGCGGCGCTGGTCACCGGCGACGCTGCTCCGCCCAATTCGTGATGTACTCGATGATTTCTCCCGTTCGCGTGCCCGGTCCAAAGAGTTTCGACACACCGTTTCGCTCGAGGCGCTCGGCGTCATCTTGGGGCACGATCCCTCCGACAACCAGCAACACGTCTTCCCGCCCCTCGTCGGCGAGCAGTTCCCGGATTCGCGGTACCAATGTCATGTGCGCCCCCGACAGTATCGAGAGCCCGACAACATCGACGTCTTCGTGCACCGCAGCGTTGACAATCATCTCGGGCGTTTGATGCAGCCCCGTATAGATGACCTCCATTCCTGCATCACGCAGCGCCGTGGCGACGATTCTTGCCCCCCGATCGTGGCCGTCCAGTCCCGGTTTGGCCACCAGGACCCGAATGGGCCCGTCGATTTGATCGACGCGCGTATTGTTTGTCGCATTCGTCCCCATCGTGTCGGGAAGCTAGTGCCGCATTTTGGGGCAGACAAGCTGTTCTGGTGGAACAGTCCGAGTCTCACAGCCTCAGATCGCTGACGCGGCCTTGGTACGTCGGCATGGGAGTCCGCCCGTCCCCCGCGGCTCTCGTGTGGCGCGCTCCCACGGACTATTCTCGGAGAGTTTCCAGCGCGTCAACCAGCTCGACAACGCCTGTGTTCTCAGTAGCAACCGTCTTCAACACCTGGGGGTTCCTTCCTCCCCCGGGGCGAGGGGGACTCGCCGCCGCCTCGCGAATCTCCGCCAATCCACGCAACTCCTTTGCCAAATAATCGGCGCCCGAGCGATCCGCCTTGTTGACGACGAACAGATCGGCCACTTCCAAAATACCGGCTTTCAGAACCTGTACGCTGTCCCCGGACTCCGGGACCAACAGCAACACGGTCGTGTCTGTCACTTCGGTCACCGTCAGATCCGACTGACCGACACCGACCGTCTCGACGATGATCCTATCAAACCCAAACCCATCGAGAACATCGCACACCTGACGCGTGGCACTCGCCAGGCCGCCAAGCGCTCCCCGCGTCGCCATCGAACGGATGAACACCCCTTCATCCGTCGCCACCTCCGCCATCCGGATACGATCCCCGAGCAGCGCCCCCCCGGAGAGAGGGCTCGTTGGATCCACCACGACACAGCCGATCGTCATGCCGCGGCGGCGGTACTCCTGGATCACTCGCCCCGTCAATGTCGACTTTCCCACCCCAGGCGCACCGGTGATGCCGATCCGGTATGCCGCTCCTACACCGAATTGGACCTCGGCCAGAATCCGCTCGGAGGCGGGCTCACCGTTCTCCACCATCGAGATCATCCGCGCTAGCGCAGCGGTGCTGCCGCGCCGGAATTCGGCAATCAGGTTGGACGTGACGGTGTCAACGGTCATGAGACAGATTCCCGGACGGGATCGTTACCGGCGGAATCCGTAAAGCGAATCCGGGTGGGAGGGATGGGTCGGGGACCCCGGCCGCCGGTCACAGAATCATCACGGATGCGAGACCAAGAATAAGGAAGTAGCCGAACATGTCGGTGAACGCCGTGACGAACACAGAACTCGCGACGGCGGGATCGAGTCCAAGCCGATCGAGCATCAGCGGAATCGAGGCGCCGGCAATGCCGGCGATCATGATGTTGCCCCACACCGCCAGGAAGACGACAATGCCGAGCATGTAGCCGTTGCCGGTAAAGGAGGCCACAACACCGACGATGAGACCAACAGCCAAGCCGTTGGTCAATCCCACCAACAATTCCTTCCCCACGACCCGCACGGCCCGCTCGCGTGGGATCTGGCCCAGCGCCAGCCGACGCACGGTGACCGCCAATGCCTGCGTGGCGGCGTTGCCACCCATGCCGGCAATGACGGGTCCCAGCACAGCCAGGATCAAGATTGCTTCGATGGCGTCTTTGAACAGGAGAATAATGAACGCAGCCATCGACGCGGTGATCAGATTCACCAAGAGCCACGGGAGCCGTTTTCGCACCGAACTTGTCCACTCACCACCCAGCAGCTCGTCTCCCGACGCACCTCCGAATTTGAGCAGGTCTTCGGTCTGCTCGGCCTCGACGACGTCGATGACATCGTCGAAGGTGATCCGCCCGATGAGTCGTCCGCCAATGTCCACCACTGGCACGGCCGCCAAGTTGTAATGTGACATCAACCTGGCGACCTCCTCCTGGTCCAAATCCGGCTGTGCGACCACCGGGGCGGGTTCCATCACGTCGGTCACGGGCCGGTCCGGTGGGATGCACACGATACGACGGAGCGGCAACAACCCGACCAACCTCTTCTGGGCGTCGACGCAGTACACCTGATAAAAGTCTTCGACCCGCTCGCCTTGCCTTCGAATCTCGTCGATCGCCTCTCCGGCGGTGGCGTCGTCACGAACGGACACGAGCTCCGTCGTCATAATGCCCCCGGCGGAGTCCTCGTCGTAGCGCAGCAGGTCTTCGATCTCTTCGCGATCGTCGACCAGCTTGAGGATGGTATCGGCCCGTTCGGGAGGAAGGTCGGCGATGACGTCGGCAGCGTCGTTTGCGGCCAGTTCTTCTACGATGTCTGCCGCACGCTCATCAGGCAGCGCCTCGAGCACCTCGAGGGGTCCCTCTTCCGGCTCCATCTCGGCCAACGCGGGGGATACGAGTTCCGGCGGCAACCGTTCGATCAACCGAACCCTCAGGTCCTCATCCAACGCGGCAAATGCGTCGGCCAAGTCGGACGGATGGACCCGTTCTGCTCGCTCGCGGAACATCTCGAAGTCGCCAGCCTCTGCGATGCGCGTGAGTTCTTCCACGAGGATGCGCGGTTCGGTCATTCGTCGAGCTTCCGTTGGACGTGGGGTTCTCGAAACGACGGGAATGGAAACTAATCAGCTACAGGGTTGGCAAGTCAGTCCGGCGTTCCGGACGTCAACCTCTCGGTCCTGACCGGGCCACGCCTCACGGCGATCCGCTCTACGCGGGTCGGCGATGCCGCCAAGACGTCGAACTCCAACCCCTTCAAGATGAAGCGATCGCCGGCGTTCGGAATCCGTCCGGCCTCACGTGCCAACAGACCACCGATCGTCTCGACATCTGCGGCGAGGCGGATGCCGAAACGGTTGGCCACGTCGGAGCTGAGGGTCGAGCCGTCCAACTCGACGACGTCTGCGGACGATCCCGGCGGCAACGACGCCCCTTCCCCTTCCTCGAAGATGTCCCCAACAAGCACCTCGAGCAGATCCTCGAAAGTCGCGATGCCTGCCGTGCCGCCAAATTCGTCGAGCACGACTGCCAGCTGGCGCCGCTCCCGCTGGAGCTGCACGAGCAATTCCGCGCACGGCTTGGAACCAGGCGTGACGGCGACGGGGCGGATGGGAAGCTGCCCGCCCGGTTCGACCTTGAGCAGGTCGAACGCATAGACCATTCCCACGATATGGTCGAACGAGTCTTGGTATACCGGCAGCCGCGAATAGCCCGACTCATCGAAGAGCCTGCCAACATCGGACAGCAACGCCCCCTCTTCCAGCGCAACCACATCGGTTCGAGGCGTCATGACGTCGCGGACCGGCCGTTGGGTGAAGTCGAGCACGCCGCTGATGATCGAAACTTCCTCGGGTTCGAGGAAGTCCTCGGCACTGCCGGCTCGGAGCATGTCGGCGAAATCCGTCGCTCTATCCTCCCACGACCCCGGTATCAGTGGTCTGACCACCACGGCCAACCGGCGCATCCAAGGTCCGGCGCGCCGCACGATGGGCTCGCACCACTGCTGCCCCACGGCTCGCGGCACCGCGTAGCACACCACGGCCACGAGCGGCACGGCGCCGAACAGCAGTAGTCCCACCTTCATGATGCCGGATAGGTCGCGCACCAGGGCTGCAAGCCCGAGCCCCGCGGTAAGGATTCCGACCGCGGCGACCGCAGAGGCAACGCGCATCAAACTTCCCGGCTTGGCGATCGTGGCACTGGCCACTGCTGCACCCCGGAGGCGCTGTGAAATCCAGCGCGTCAGTTCCAATCGGCTGACGGCCGCCGCCGCCACGGCCACCGTCGTACCCAGAGCTGCCGCCGTGAGCCCGCCAACGATGGCCAGCCAGATATTCATCCGGCCGCTCCGCTCTGATCGGTATCGCGCACGGTGGCTCGTTCGAAATACACGCGCCGGACTCGACGCCGCGTAACGCGCTCCACCACGACGCGGAATTCTCCCAGTCGGAACTCGTCTCCCGGATCGGGAACCCGACCGAGTTCGGCGTATACCAGCCCTCCCACGGTGCCGACCTCCGGCTTCTCAATGTCGGTCTGCAGCAACGCACTCAGCTCGTCGAGCGTGATCTTGCCATCCACCCAAAACTTGTCCGCTCCCTCCCGCACGATGTCCGGTTGCTCATCGACATCGTACTCATCGTGAATCTCCCCAACGACCTCCTCGAGAATATCCTCCAGCGTCACCACCCCGGACGTTCCGCCGAATTCATCGACTACCACGGCGATATGCGACGCCCCGCGCTGAAAATCGCGTAGCTGCATGGTGAGCGATTTAGACTCGGGAACGAACTGCACCGGCCGAATGAGCGCCTGCCAGCGATCGGGCACGGAGGCCACCCCCGCCACGGCCGGTACCAGATCCTTCGCATTCAGACAGCCCACCACGTGGTCGAGCGTATCGGTAACGACCGGGATGCGCGCGTGTTCGCTCCTCCGCACCAGATCCACCACCTCCCGCCACGTGGCGCGATGGTTCAGCGCCACGACGTCGAGCCGCGGCGTCATGATTTCGGCGACGGTTGTCTCGCCGAGGGAAAAAACACCCAGCAACAAATTGCGTTGAGCCGAAAACCCGCTGTCCCCACTCCGCGTGGACGGCAGAACGGCGCGCACGGAACGCTCGACCGCCGTAACGATCCCCAAGAGGGGACGAAACAGCGCCGCACTCCGCTCCGCTGTCGGGGCGGCGGCGGCGGCCACTTCGGGAGCCAGAACCCCTACGGCACGCGGCAGCGCTTCGGCGATCATGAACAGAAAGCCAATGCCGATCCCAGACGCGACCAGTCCCTCCAACAACGGGCGTTGCCACCACTGCAGCGCCTCCGCGCCTGCAGCAGCGGCGATCAGCAACAGCGCCAGGCGGCTCACGTGAATCACCCGGTACCGCGTCGGCTCATGGGGCTCCGCAGAGCCCGTATCGACCAAGGTCCGCGCAACCTTGGGCGATTCCTCCGCCAACGAGAGTAGCGCCGCCCATGACGCGGCCAGCAGTGAGATCACCAGTGCAGTGGCACCGAGGGCCGAAATCGTCATGCCGCACTCCCAGTCACCACCGCGACGTAGCGCTCCTGCGCCATCCACATGGGAGACTCGATCCGATCCTTACCGGGCGGGTGATCGTACCCGAGGACATGGAGGGTGCCATGCACGACCAAGCGTATCAATTCCTCTTGCACGGGCACCTTGAATCGCACCGCCGAGCGGCGCCCCACACCGGGACACACGTACACGTCACCCACCAATGCGCCCGGGTGGGGGAGGGTGAACCCGATAACGTCAGTGGCTCGGTCTCTACGGAAAGTCCGTCGATTGAGCGCGCGCATCTTGGCAGACGAAAGGAATGTTACCGTCATTCGCGTCTCGCCGGCTCCCTCTCCGTCCAGTACCGCGAGCACCACGCGTCGAACGGTAGCTGGAGAGAGGGCCCGCCGGTCACCGGCATAGCACACCCGAATGTCACGCCCCGGAGTCGTCGCCCCAGTTGGCCGTGATGCCACCTGTCTCCTCTGGATACTCTAGTCGACTGTGATACATGCCGCTCAGTCGGTGCACGAATTCCTGCTTCACGCGGTCAAGTTGGCCCATCGTCAACGGTGCTTCGTCGAGCTGGCCGATGTCCATGCGCTGCTTGACGACGTGATCGATCGCTCCGCGCAGCTTTTCTATCGACGGTTCCTCGAGCACCCTCAGCGCTGCTTCCACACCATCAGCGAGCATGCACACCGCGGTTTCAGCGGACTGCGGCTTCGGACCAGGGTAACTGAAGAGCTGTAACGCATCCTCCGAAACAGGACCGTTCTTGCGGGCGCGATCCAGGAAATAGGAGATCTCAGCGGTGCCGTGGTGCTCCGCAATGAAGGCCTTGATCGACGGCGGGAGCCTGTGCTCTTCTGCAAGCGCCAACCCCTCGATCACGTGGTTTCGGATGATCTGTGCCGAAACATCCGGTGGCAGTCGATCGTGAGGGTTGCCGCCGACTCCCTGATTCTCCACGAAGTGCAGCGGTTTTTTCAGCTTGCCTATATCGTGGTAATAGCAACCCACACGGGCCAACAACCCATCCGCCCCAATGGCGTCACAGGCGCCTTCACATAGGCTAGCCATCGCAACACTGTGCGCATAGGTCCCCGGCACATCGGTGGCCAACCGCCGCAACAGCGGTTGATTGGGGTCCGAAAGCTCCAGCAGCGTCATGTCGGTGCTGATGTGGGTCCAGCGTTCGAAGATTGGCAGAACCAGGAACACGAGTGCCGCCGACACGGTGGCGTTGCTGGCCCCGAGCACCACACGCAAACCCACCTCGGTGAGCGGCAACCCAACTCGAAGTCCGACGGTTCCCGCGGCGAGAGCGAAGGCAGCGGTCACGAGCGCGGCTGAGCCGAGAATCCCGGTACGGCGGCTGATGCGCCGCACGCTCAACGCCGCCGCGACGCCGCCGAGCAGCGCGACATAGATTGCGTCCTGACCACCGTATGCCACCTGGGAACCGAGTAACTCGGCGAGAACGATGGCGGCTACCATGGCGATGCGCCCGTTGAACAGCACCGTGATCACGAGCGCCGCAAAAGGTATCGGGATGAGTTCGGCGCTGGGGTGGATGAACCGGTGGTTTGCCGATGCCACCAGGATCACGATCGCGAACAGCGCGGTGAACACCATCATGTGCCGCATTTCCCCATAAGTCTGCGGGACGTATATCATCAACAAGAGCCAGAACACGGAGACGACGAGACCATTCGTCAACACCTGGCCGATCACGCTTCGTACGCTTCCTTCGTTGGGCCCCCCGCGGTCGAGGAGTTCTTGTTGTAATGTCACGAGGCGATCGCGGACTCGTGGCGTCACGATCTCGTGTGTGTTGATGATCCGCTCGTCTCGCTGCACTCGGTCCTTGATCGAATCCACCGTGGCAGCGCGCACCTCCAGCCGCCGGGCTTCCGTCTCGCTTTCGTTGGGCAAGATCGTCGGCTGGAAGAATTCGCTCAGCAGTTTGACGAAGAGCTGGTCGGCCACCGCAGAGTTCGGATCGGGAAGCTCAGACGAACCAAGCTCGAAAAAGCGAGTTTGCGTCATGATCGAGTCGCGGCTCACCCGGGTGTCGTTGTCTCCTCGACGCAAGAGTATCTCGTCGTTGGTCTCAGCTTCCACGACGCCCTGTGCCGTGACGCCTGCCGCCAGGTGGATCCGCACCATCCGACGGAGAGACTCCCGGAACGCGCTGAGCGCGTCCCCTTCCTGCAGATAACCGGCCTCCTCTCCGGTGAGCCGCACGCCGAACTCCTCCGCGATCTCGAGCATTGTGCTGGCGAGGTCGGCGGTATCGAGGGCCGCAAACAGCGCGTCCACGACCGCCAAGATCGAGTCGGCCACACCCTCCTGATATTCGTAAATGGGCCGGATCTGGGCCGCACGCACGTCGGCATCTTGATCACGCTCGGATTGCGTTTTCACTACGAGAAAATCGAACGGGGCGACCACTTCGACAGCCGATACCTTATCGACTTCGGGGACGAACACCTCTAGTCCCTGAGCCGCCGGGAAGAGCGCATACGTGAGACCCGCGATACCCATCAAGGGCAGCCATCGAGCCGCGTGGTATGCGACACGCTTCCCCCGGTTCCGCCTCACTTTGGGCACGTCAGAGGCGAGTGGCTGCTGATTCATCCGCCGCTGTTGTCGTGATACGCCCGCAAGATATGCCGCACCAACCGGTGTCTGACCACGTCGCACTCTTCGAGGTAGCAGAATTTCACGCCGTCAATACCGGGGAGAATTCGTTCGATCTGCACCAAGCCTGACTCCTCGCGGGGGTCGAGGTCGATCTGTGTCTTATCGCCGATTACGACTGCCCGCGAGTTCACGCCGAGTCGGGTGAGAAACATTTTCATTTGACCGCTCGTGACGTTCTGTGCCTCATCCAAAATGACAAACGCGTCGCTCAGCGTACGGCCCCGCATGTATCCCAACGGCGCGATCTCGATCGTCCGGTTCTCGATCGCGCGCTGTGCGCGTCCGTCCGGCATCATTTCCTCGAGGGCATCGTACAGCGGACGGAGGTACGGGTCGATCTTCGCCTGCAGATCCCCCGGCAGAAATCCCAACCGCTCGCCTGCTTCGACGGCCGGCCTTGCAAGCACCAGGCGGCGCACGTGTTTACGGGTGAGCGCCTCGACGCCGGTTGCTACTGCGAGATAAGTCTTTCCAGTGCCGGCCGGTCCAATCCCCACCACGATGTCCTCTTCTTTCATCGCCTTGAGGTACGCGGCCTGCCCTGGTGTCTTGGGCTGCACGGCCCGTCGCATGCCCGGAAGGACGATCTTGGGTCCTCCGGCGGCGACTCCGTCGCTCCACACCTCGCGCTGTCTGTCGCCGTTGGCCGCCAACCGTTCGACGTCCTCAGGCGTCAACGGCCGGTCCATCCGGGCCACGTCGATCATGGCCGACGCAATCCATGTTGCGTTCTCGACAGATTCGACGCTGCCAGCGAGCGTGAACTGATCGCCCCGCAACGAGACACGCACACCCGTGACACGCTCCAAGGCAAGCAGATTGGCGTCGTTCACGCCCACCAATGTCAGGGGATCGGCTCCTTCGACCGAGAGTCGGTGGATAACGGGATCACTCATGCAACACTCGGATTCCCAACTCGCGCAACTCGTCTTGAGACACCGCGGTGGGGGTGTCTTCGAACAGGGCACGAGCCGCCGTGGTCTTGGGAAAGGCAATCACGTCGCGCAGGTTGTCAGCGCCGGCCAGCAGCATGGTTATTCGGTCGAAACCCAGTGCGAAACCTCCGTGCGGCGGTGCGCCACTACGCAACGCGCGCAAGAGAAAGCCGAACCGGCGCGACGCTTCCTCGCGCCCCATCCCAATGGCCTCGAGCACGCATAGCTGAAGCTCGGGATCAACGATACGGATCGATCCGCTCCCGAGTTCGTTCCCGTTGTACACCACGTCGTAATGCTGTGATCGCAGTCCGGCGACCTCACCCGCCCGCAGCCGCTCCGCATCTTCCTCCCGGGGTGCGGTGAACGGATGGTGAGCCGGTTGCCAGCCGGTGCCGTCTTTGGTAGCCTCAAACAGCGGGAACTCGTCGATCCAAGTGAACGCGTGGTCGGTGCGCGGGGTCGGCTGCAGGAGGTCGATCAAACCAAGGCGCACGCGGTCGAGCACCACGGACGTCAGTTGGTCGGCGCCCGCGGCGACGAGTAGCAAACCACCCTCATCGAGCCCGCAGTTCTCGATGGCCATTCCATCGAGGCGGGCCAGCGGGCCACTGAGCTGGTCGTCTTTGCGCTTGAGGGTCGCAAGCCCCCCTGCTCCGGCCTTGCGCGCTTCGGTAGCGAGCACATCCAACTGCTTGCGCGACAGCACCGCACCACCCTCCACGCGGATACCTCGTATGCGCCCACCCTCTTCGATCGCCTGGTCGAACGCCGCAAACCCGCGCCCGCTTAGTTCGGCGCCCAGGTCTTCGATGGTGAGTCCGTAGCGCAAGTCGGGCTTGTCCGTGCCGTACCGCTCCATCGCATCAGCATGCGACATCGTTGGAAAGGGCGCTTCGATCACCTGACCACCCTCCTCCCACAGGTCCACCAACACGGACTCCACGGTCCGATGCACGTCCGACGCGCTCACGAACGACGCCTCGATGTCAATCTGGGTGAATTCCGGCTGCCGATCGGCACGGAGGTCTTCATCACGGAAACACCGGGCGATTTGAAAGTACCTGTCCATGCCACACGCCATCAAAACCTGCTTGTACATTTGAGGGGACTGAGGTAAGGCAAAGAACTGACCCGGATTCACGCGCGAAGGTACCAAGTAATCCCTGGCGCCTTCTGGAGTGGGCCGCGTGAGGATCGGAGTCTCGATCTCGTAAAATCCCATGTCCGACATCGAACGTCGCGCCCGTTGGAGGAGCCGGTGCCGGAGTTCGAGGTTCCGTTGCATCTCCGGACGACGTAGGTCGAGGTGGCGATGTTCCAGGCGGTGTTCTTCCGATGGCGGGGGTTCGCCCTTGGTGCGCCACACGGGGATGGCTGGCGTGTCCGCGGGGCCGACCACGCGGAAACTCGATGCTTGCACCTCGATGTCGCCGGTGGCCATGTCTGGATTGCGTGCTTTTTCCGGACGCTCAGCGACGGTGCCCTCCACCACGACAACATTTTCCGCACCAATCTCGTGCGCCGTGGCGATGACGTCCGGCTCCGCCCACGCGGGGCCTAACGCGACCTGAACGATCCCCTCTCGATCCCGCAGATCGACGAAGACGATGCCGCCGAGGTCACGGCGCCGATGCACCCAACCTCCCAAGCGTACCTGTTCAGCCACATGTTTCATACGGAGCGCCCCACAGAGGTGCGTCCGCATCGCGGTTGTGTTCATATGATCGCGGGTTGTTGCGTCACGGCCTGCACGGGGACCGAATATCCCCTGCCTCCTCGAACCACCGTTCGCGGAATATGCCGCCGTGGAGCCAGGGAGTTCGGCTCGAAGCTATGATCTGCGTACGCTAACGCTTTCTGGTCCGACGCCGGGGAAGCCTTCGGACCACGGGGCCAGCCAAGTTCTGTAACCGCTTCAACATAATGGCCCTCAGAAAAGCCAGCAAGCCGTTAGCGGGATGCCCGGTGAGCTCGGGGATCCTTCGGTGCCGCTCCACCAAGCGGTGGTGACGAATCGCGGCCGGACAGCCACGATCCTGCTTGACACGTGAGCGGGGTCCATCGAGCTTCGGACGTGATGAAATTGGCAGTGCTAGTCGTGGTATGGGCCGCTCCGGTTCGGGCGCAGGCTCCACTGTCGGCCGAAATGTGGCGAGTGGCGACGGCAACACTCGCGGCACCCGCCGCGCTCCAGGGGGGGCCGACCGGCGCATTCTGGAACCCCGCACCTCAGGTCTCCACCGGTTCGACGCGGGTCGGCATCCAGATCCTTCAGACTCCCGATGCCCTGGCGCTGTCGGGCATCCTTGCGGGCATTAGCCACCAGGCGAATGGGGCGGTGCTCGTGGGTGCCATCTTGGGCCGCGTGGAAGTGAGCGACCTCGTGCGAACGACCGCGTCTCCGCTGAGTGAACTGGGATCCATTCCGGTATACGAGCAACTCGCCGGGGTACACGTCGGTGTCCGACTCGGGGCCTTGAGCGCCGGCGGGGCGTTGCGAGGCCACGAGTCGAGGTTCGACGCCGTCCGGAGCACCGGTGCGACCGTCGACGTTGGGTTTCGCTTCGCGCCCTCAGAGCGGATGATCATAGCAGGTGCCACGCATTTCTTTCCGGTGACATTCCGGGCGGACAACACCACCGATTATTACGGGGCCCTCGAATACCGCACCGCCGAGATCTCGTTGTGGGGCTATGGAACGAAGGTCACAACGCGCTACGGCGCCAGTTACCGCGATCCCCATGGACTGGAGCACTCCTTCGGAGGAGGGCTCTTGATCGCCGATCTGTTGACGGTCGACGGCGCGGTGACCAGGGAGGTGGCGTTTGGCGATGCCGCTTGGCGTCCCGCGCTCCAGATCGGTTTGGGGCTCGGACGCTACTCCATCGCTGCGGCGAGAAGTAACGGGCTCAACGGTCTGGGTGCCCTGTACCGGTTCGCACTCGACGTCGTGCTACAGTGAACTTGCTCGATGTCGCGCCATCCGAAGCGCAACAACTGATAGCCACCTGGGTCGCCGCACGCGGAGAACCGGCCTACCGCGCGCGACAGATATTCCCGTGGCTGTGGCAGCGGCCTGTCGCGAGTTGGGAGGATGCAACTGACCTTCCTAGCTCGACGGTCGCGGCTTTGGGCCAGGCGGCGCCGATTCCCCGTCTCCAGCTCGACACGCGACAAACCTCGTCCGATGGGACGGTGAAGTTCCTGTGGCGATTGCCCGACGGCTCGTCCGTGGAGTCCGTTTTGATCCCGGAGGGAAGGCGCCGCACGCTGTGCATATCCTCCCAGGTAGGGTGTGCCTTCGGGTGTGTGTTTTGTGCCACAGGGCGCATGGGATTCACGCGGAATCTCGACCCATGGGAGATTGCGGCGCAACTGCGAGAGCTGCGGCTGATGCCGGACTTCGAAAAGCCGACCAACGTCGTTTTCATGGGGATGGGCGAACCGCTCCACAACTGGAAGGCCGTCGACACGGCGCTCACGATTCTGAACGATCCATCCGGACTTGGCATCGGCGCACGTCATATCACGGTCAGCACCGTTGGAATCATCCCGAACCTCGCACGCCTCGCGGCCCGTCCTGAGCAGTTTCGGCTCGCGATTTCATTGCACGCGGCTACGAGCGAGCTACGGGCGAGTCTCATGCCGGTGGAGCGCAAATATGCGCTGGATCACCTGATCCCGGCCCTGAGCGCGTTTTCCCGACGCGTGACCTTCGAATACGTGATGATCGAAAACGTCAACGACTCAAGAGAGAACGCCGCAACACTGGCACAACTCGCCCGCCAGGTCGGTGCCCTGGTGAACCTTCTCCCGCTCCACCCCGGTGGGGCGCCTGGGTTCAATACATCCCCGCCTGCCGACATCAAGCGCTTCGCTCGCTGGCTGCGCGACCTCGGCGTGAGGGTCACGGTGCGGCGCAGTCGAGGCATGGATATCAGCGCTGCGTGCGGTCAGTTGCGGGTCGAAAGAGAAACTGAATCTGCATCGCGCCCGAGGATGACGGTGACATCCAACAGCAACTGAGCCTGCGGATCGCTCGACACCGTGCCTAGGCCGAGCGCGTCGCGTACTTCGCGGGCAGCCGTCATGTCCCCCCTGCGTGCCACGATGAGCGTCGAGCCGGCTTCGGTCGTACCGGCCGATCCGTAGAACACCACGTCGATCCCCTGTTGCCGCAGCTGGCGAGTCACACGGCTCGCTAGTCCGTCGATCGTCGTGCCGTTCAGCACCTCTACGGTGACATGGTGCTCCGCCTCGTCTCCCGGTATCCGCGGGCCACGGAATTCCATCGGCGTCCTGTGGGTGGCCCACCAGGTTCCGGCCACGAGCAGGATGGCGGTCGTCATACCCAGAGCTACGACGAGAGGACGTCGTTCCAGAACTCCGCTCCTTCGGGGAGGATGGGGTGGCGGTGCTTCAACGCCCACTTCAAGCGCATTCGCACGACGTGAGCCAGCACGCCTGCGGGATCGTCCGGAACCTGTGCGGCGAGTGCCGCGCGGCGCTGCCGCCTGAACTTGCGGCCCGGCTCGAGACAATCGGCCATGAAGAGCATACGGCCAACTTCGTCCCAACCGACGTACCCCACGCTGTGGTACGTCATTGCATCCAGCACGCCTGGATCGGTTTCGCCGTGGTCTCGCGCCACATGCGCAGCCGCGGCGCCATGGTACAGCGCCGGTATGCCCCATTTGCCGTCGGCCCAGCGCGCCAAATCTTCGGGAGGAGCATCGCGCACAGCGTCGTGGCCCAGTGCGGCACGCACCCAACGCGATCGTTCGTCGGGCGTCCGGCTCATCGCGATCGCCCAAGTCTCTACTAGCGCTGCCACACGGAGGATATGTCCGCGTCGCTTGGGCCCGACCTGGGCCCAAACGGGCAAGACGAGTTGCGTCACGTGTGGCAGCAGTTCCGCCAATTCCCGAAGCCAGAACGGCCGGTGAGGCAGCTCCGGATGTGGCACGGTAATGTGGGGTTCGCGGATGATGTGCTCGCCAAACCGCACGATGTCCACGTCAAGCGCTCGCGGGCCCCACCGCTCGGAGGGGACGCGCCCGGCTTCGCGTTCCGCTTCATGTCCGGCGCGCAGAAGTTCCTCGGCGGAACGCTCGGTGCGCAGCAAGACCATCTGGTTGAGAAAATCCCCTTGTGCCACCCCGCCAACGGGCTCGGTTTCTTCAACCCGGCTCTCAGCGACCACCGCGGTGCCGACAAGCCCCGCCAGCTTGCGGCGCCCCAGGGCCAAGTTGTGCAACCGGTCACCGAGATTGGAACCCAGCGCTACGAACGCCCACTCAAGCACCGGCGGAATCGTTGACTCGGTCGACGACGACCTCCACGTAATCCAGCGGACCGTCGATGGGTGCATGCGGTTTGCGGGCGGCTATACGCACGCGTTCCACCAAGCCCATCTCTAACGCCTTTGCGGCCACCTTCTCGCACAGCGCCTCGAGCAGCGTATGGTGGCTCTCCCCGACGGTGTCGGCGACCATCTGGTAGAGACGCCGGTAGTCGAGCAGGGCGTCAGGAGAATCGGTCTCGCCCACCTGTCGCAATGAGAGCCAAACCGTGAGATCGAGTTCCAATGGCTGCGGCACGTGCTCTTCGTGGGGAAGCAGACCGACGCATGTATGAAACCGCATCGCCTTCAGCGAAATGCAGTCCTGGGTCATATCGAGGCTCGCTCTCGATGGCGTTGTATCGCGTTGCAGGACGATGCAGAGGTGTGACCGCCCTACCAGAACACGGTCAGTGACTCACTTCAACACGTCACCGGGTTTGATATCGTACTTTGCCGGATTGGTCACCTTGAGAATCGACCGCTTGAACCGGCCGCCGGGCCCTAGCTCCGACAGGTCCACGGAAGGTGCAGGATTCAAATATTCCCCGTCCACCGTCAGGACCACCTTCACCACCGGCCGGTCCATGTGCTCCGAATCGGGATCGCGACCCTGCACAACAGCGATTTCTCGTGTGTCGAGGATGACGCAGGTACCCACCGGATACACACCAACCAGGTTCACCAGATTCTTTACCAACACCGGATCGAACCCGCGTCGGCGGTTATTCCACATTTCCCGCAACACATCGTCCGGCTGTATCGGATCTTGATACGAACGGCGAGTTGTGGCGGCGTCGAATCCGTCCGCGACCGCCACGATTTTCGAGAAGAGCGTCAGGTTGCGTCGGCGCACGGGTTTGGGGTACCCGGTGACGTCGACCTTCATGTGGTGCTCGTAGGCCGTGATGATCCCGCGGTATTGAATTTCCCGCCCGCGCTGCATCCCAAAAAGCGCAAGCACGCCATACCACGGATGGTTCTGCATCATCTGCCACTCTTCTTCCGTGAGCGCCCCCGCCTTCGTGATCATCTCCAGGGGGATCCTGCTCTTGCCGATGTCATGCATCAACGCGGCAATGCCCAAATCGTAGAGTTGGCGCTTACGCAACCCGAGCCGTTTCCCGATGGCTACAGAGAAGATGCAGACGTTGACGGAATGCGTGAAGGTGTACTCGTCGTAGTCACGAATGGCGGTGAGCCCGACCAACGATAACTCGTTGTTCAGCACTTGGTCGACGATTCCCTGCACCGCCCGTTTCATCTTGGGGACCGCACCACTCTTGCCCATCCGCACGCTGTTGACCACGGCCTTGGACACCGCAACCGATCGCTGGTAGGTCCGCTTCGCGAGTTGCTTGGCCCGCTCTTCGGCGTCGAGTTGCTCCCCCTCTTCTTCCGGTGGAGCGGTCGGGGCTCCCAGGGTAATATGCTCCACTTCCTTACTGGCCAACTGCTCCTGAAGTTCCCCCACATAATCGGGATCGTCTTCCCGCGGTTGCACTCCAACGAGCACGGTCACTAGAGCCTGCCATTCCTCTCGGCTCACCGCCTCGTCGATCGTCATGATGCCGATCCCCCCCTGACGAAACGTGTTCAGCACGTTGCCGAGCGAAGCGGATTGATCCAACGCCAAGCGGAGTCTGGTGCGATTGATGAAGACGAACTCCCCGGTTACCTGCATTTCCAGAATGGCATCGACCTGAAGCAGCTTCCGTGCAGCTTCTGCCAATTGACTCAGTGCCCGTTGTGCCTGTGCGTTTTCGAGGGGGTACATCTTGAGGATTCGAAGCGTGGCTCCGAAATGCGCGACGAATTCACGCCCCTGTAGCCGGTGAACCGACTCGATATGATCGACGGCCGTCGTGAGCGAAGCACGTTCGGGGCCGGTCACGTTACTTGACCTCCTGGATGGCCTGCTTTATCGCGTTGCGCACCAACGGATCTTTGTCACGAGCCGCCTGCTCGAGGACGGCGACGGCATCGGGTGTCCCGATCTTCCCGAGCGCCATCGCGGCGCAAGCGCGGATCTCAGGGTCTTCCTTCCGCTTCATGAACCCCCGCGGCAGCAACATGGGCACGAGATGGCTCACACCGTCCGGACCAGACAACACGCCGTATGCTTCGAAGAAGGCCTTCTTCTCCGTGAGATCAGCGTCCTTGATCTCACCGCCAACCACTCGTGCATACACTTGGTCGAACGCGCCTTGGTATTTGCGCTCGGAAAGGATTCGCACCACGGCAATCCGAATGTCGCGGACGCCGTCGTCGAGCGCCTTCACCAATTCCTTGAACGCGTCCAACGTACCGATCACCTCGAGCGCGGTGACGACTTGCGACCGTAGTTCGTGGTCTTCATGCACCAACAGCGCCCCGAGGTTCGGCACAAAGAGGGGAAGCCCTAAGGTCTGGGTGAACCGGACGGCCATCGGAACGACGTCTTCGCTGTTTGACGTCAGTGCCGATTTCACGAGCTCAGGCTGCGCGATCGCCATCTGAAGGAGGGCATCCTCGAGCAGGTCCCTCGTTCTCTCCATCTTGAGCCGGGGAAGCCACTCCAACGCCGTTTCGAACGTATTGGTCGGCAGCGCCCCGAAGAGCCGCTCGAGTTCGGCTTCGTTGGCGCTCGACTCGCGCAGTTCGACCGCCTCCAGCAACTGTCCGAACTTGTCGGGTTCGAGCAGCAGTTTTGGAAGCGAGCCCAAGCGCTCCCCCTGGTCGACGACCAGGTCCTTCGCCCGCCCTCGAACGATCCTCGCCTCGCGGAGCAAGTAAATGACCGAGTCGAAGTCACGCGCGGCGAGGAGGTGCGGCAGAAAGCCTTCCAGGATCGAGATCAGCTCATGGCGAACATCGTGTCCCGTTTGTACCTCGAAGATATCGAACAGTATGGCCAGGACGTTGGCCCGCAGGTCGATATCGTATTCGCGTTCGATTTCTTGGTTCAGGTAGGCGACTTCATCGGGTTGTAGTTCGTACAGGGTGGAATCGGAGGTCTCGATGGACGTAAACTCCTCCGAGGACTGCTCCGCCTCGGCCAATTCCTGCGCAACCTCTTCTCGCACCTTGCCGGCGTTGGGCGGTGAACTCGTGGCCGGCCCGATGTTGTCACCTTCTTCGTCCCCCAACTCGATGACCTCGTAGCGGACGTACATGAAATCTTCATCCCACAGCAGGGTCATCAGATCGTCTTCCGCATCTGGTGGCAACGTGCGGACCCTCGTCAACACGAGGAGAAACTTGAGGATCTCTTCCTCTTCGACCCCCTCTAGGAATCGCAATTCGCGCATGCCGTCTTCGAAGAGCAAACGCGCGATCTGCTCCGTTTCTTCCGGCTGCGACGACATGGGCTGTCCCTGCCAGCGGATCTCGGTGTCGGTCACCTCGAGTTCGATTTCCTGCGTCACTTGCCATGCGGCCCGGAAGGACTCGACTATTTTCTGTTTCGCTTGCTCGTACATCGGATTATTGGGCAAGTACAGCTGTACGGCCCGTAATCCCTTCACGATCGTGTGTACCACATCTCCGACAGCCTGCTGGACCGCTGCCTCAGTTGTCGCCGTGTCGGTCACGCGGTGGATGTCCTCCAAGTGCGGGCGCGCTATGCGTGGAGCAGAAAAGTCGCACCCGAGATTCCCTAATCATGCGACGGCCCTAATATAACCGCCGTACTTTGCGCTGTTCCGGTCGGCAATCACACAATTCCTGTGGCCCAGACGGTCAAGCCGCCTTACCCCTCCCTTGCATTTCGGGATGTCTTCGGGTATAATGGCTTCGGACTTCTTTCGGGCAACGCGCCATGCCGCTTACTCGCAGACAACGCCAAATCCTTACGTACCTCGCCGATTACATCGAGGAACATCAATATGCGCCCTCGTTTGAGGAAATTGCCGCGCATTTTTCTTTCAGTTCCCTCGCAACGGTGCACGAACACCTGACTAACCTGGAGCAAAAAGGGTTTATCAGGCGCAACCACAACGAGAGCCGAGGCATCGAGCTGGTGCCCGAGCCCGGTCACGCGAGCGCGACCGAATTGCCCCTGCTGGGCGAGGTGGCGGCAGGCGAGCCGATTGAAGCGGTCACCACTTCCGAGACGATTGCCGTCCCCAACGACTTGATCCCCCGCCGCGGGGCGAGCTACGTGCTCAAGGTGCGGGGCGACTCCATGATCGACGAACACATTTGCGACGGCGATTATGTCGTGGTCAATAGCCGCAATACGGCCGATAACGGCGAAACCATCATCGCATTGGTGGATGGCACTTCCGCCACGGTGAAGCGGCTCTATCGCGAGAGTGGCGGATGGGTCCGCCTCCAGCCAGCCAACGGCGACTTACCAGCCATAAGAACCCACGAAAGCAATCTCATTATCCAGGGGGTTGTCGTGGGGGTGATCCGCAAGTACTGAAACCGTCGACAACCGGCGCAGACATCGTAAGCCATTGTGGTGATTGTTGATAGGGCGCCTCATATGTAGTATCATCTCACATGGCAAACCAGTCCCGTTACGCGATCCTTCAGTATAGCGGCCGCTATTTTGCCGGCTGGCAGCGCCAGCCCAACGAACGCACGGTCCAGGGGGTCGTCGAGGACGGGCTCGAGCGAATAGTCGGGCATCGCGTGGTGACGCACGCGGCCGGCCGCACGGACGCCGGCGTCCATGCGAGGGGCCAGGTGGTGAGCTTCCAGATACCGGTCAAGTGGCGGTCGGACGAGCTCCAACGTGCTCTCGATGCTGTAACGGATGCGGATCTGTGGATCGCCCAGGTGGGTGTCGCCCCACAAGGGTTTCACGCCAGGAAGCACGCTTCGGCGCGACGCTACCGGTTCCTCCTTGGATGCGATCCAGCCTCAGCCTCCCCGTTCCGCTCCCCATACGAGTGGGCGCTCCGCGCGGAAGTCGATTTCGCAGCATTGGCGTCGAGCGCCAAGCTGATCGTGGGGACCCACGATTTCAGTGCGTTTGCGGCCGTAGGACAGGAAAAACCGCATTATCGGTGTAATGTGGCAGTTTCGGAATGGCGGGAGCGGCCGGCGGACGAAGGGTTTATTTTTACTATAGAGGCCGACCGTTTCTTGCATCGGATGGTGCGGTTCCTGGTGGGAAGCATGGTTGACATAGCCCGCGGTCGCCGCCCGCTAACCGACATGGAGATGCTGTTGGCCAGCACGGACAATCGGCGGACCAGCAGTCCCGCGCCGGCCCAAGGGCTCCACATGGTCGGGCCCCGCTATCCTCAACCGGAACTTCAACAGATCAATGAATTCGTCAACCGACAGTGAGAACGGAGGCCGTTCCTGCACGCGAGTCGAGAGACCCAACGCGGGGTGGGGCATACCCAGCCTTCAACCCGGGGGATGCGCTCCTACCAGGCCACGGATGCGCGCTTGATCGTCGCCTTGAGCGTCTTCGTCACCGTAGCATGCTGGCATCCGCGACCGCAGCCCAACCATAGGGCGCAGCTAACCGTTCCAGCAGTGTCGGTGCCGGTCCCGCAAGACGCGGTACGGCAGCGAACGGACTTCTCTCTACGATGACGAGCCCGGCTCAGTACCAGTCTCCGCTCACGACGCGCTATGCCTCCGCGGAAATGCAGGAGGTGTGGAGCGCCGAGAGCCGCGCGCGCCTGTGGCGCAGGCTTTGGGTGGCGCTGGCCGAACAGCAGCGCCGTCTCGGCGTCGATATACCGGACACCGCCATCGCAGAGATGCGAGCGCAAGTCGACAACGCCGACTTAGACGCGGTAACGGGGTACGAACGACGCTTTCGCCACGACGTGATGGCACACATCCACCACTTCGGCGATCAGGCGCCCACCGCCCGCCCATTCATTCATCTGGGTGCGACGAGCGCGTTCGTCACGGACAACGCCGAACTCGTCGTCATGAGGGACGCGCTTCGGCTCTTGCTGGCGCGGGTCGTCTCCGTCCTCACCGCGCTTCGTGACTTTGCCGACGAGCATCGGGAACGGCCGACGGTCGCCTACACACATTTCCAGCCCGCCCAGCTGACCACTGTGGGAAAGCGAGCCACCATGTGGCTGCAAGACCTCATGATGGACGCCGAATCGATGCGAGATCTCGTCGCCACCCTGCCCTTCCGAGGGTGTAAGGGCACCACGGGCACGCAGGCAAGTTATCTCGAGCTATTTGGTGGGGATCATGACAAGGTGAGAGAGTTGGATCGCGGCGTCGCCGCAGCTTTCGACTTCGCCGGGTCGATCGCAGTGACCGGGCAAACCTACACGCGCAAGATCGACAGTAGGGTGATGGACGTGTTATCGGGCATCGGACAGTCCGCATCCAAGCTGGCCACGGATTTGAGGCTGCTGCAACACGAGGGAGAGGTGCTCGAGCCGGTCGAACCGGATCAGATCGGATCGAGTGCGATGCCCTACAAACGCAATCCGATGCGCTGTGAGCGCGTATGCGCGTTGGCCCGATATGTCATCGCGCTGCGAGACAACGCGGCGTACACTGCAGCCACCCAGTGGCTCGAACGCACGCTCGACGACAGCGCCAACCGGAGACTCGTGCTCCCCGATGCATTCCTGGCTGCCGATGCGTTGCTCATCCTTCTGACCAACGTAGCCCAGGGTCTCGAGGTGCGAGAAGCCACGACCCGCCGAAACGTCGAGCGGGTCATGCCCTTCATGGCCACCGAGCGCTGGCTCTTGCTGGGCGTCACTGCCGGAGGCGACCGGCAGGCGTTGCACGAGGTGATCAGGCAGGCGAGCCGGGCGGTCAGCGAAGCGATGGAGCACGGAGCCGACAACGACCTGCTGGATCGATTGGCGGGACACGAGTCGTTTGCCGCGGTCGACCGAGCGGCGCTAGAGGCCGAGCTGGATCCGGCCGGTTATGTTGGGCGATGCCCGGAGCAAGTGGTGGAGTTCATACGAGGTCCGCTTGCCGCGTTGCTCGGCTCTATCGAAACATTCACCGTGGAAAAAACGGAGGTGACGGTTTGACTGTCGGGCCGATGGTGGAAAGCAAGCTCCCGCTACCGCTGCTGCGGAAGGGCAAGGTCCGGGAGGTGTACGACGTGGACGAAGCAACGGTCCTGTTGGTGGCGAGCGACCGGATAAGCGCATTCGACGTCGTGATGAACGAGCCCATTCCGCACAAGGGAGCGGTCCTCACGCAGATGAGCGCTTACTGGTTCCGTACCATCGCATCGATCGCGCCCAACCACTACCTCACCGCGGACTCGCGCGAGATTTGCCAAGAAGTTCCCGCCCTGGCCGATTACGAGGCCCTGTTGGCCGGACGGGCGATGTTAGCCAAACGCACCACTCCCGTGGCATTCGAGTGCGTGGTGCGGGGGTATCTATCAGGTTCAGCCTGGAAAGAGTATTCTGCCAGCGGCACGCTCGCCGGCGAGCCTCTGCCGAGCGGCCTCGAGCAGAGCGACAAGCTCGATCCGCCGATCTTTTCACCGGCCACGAAGGCTGAAACGGGCCACGACGAGAACGTGACGATAGATCATGTCAGCAACGCACTCGGGCCCGAGTTGACCGAAACCCTGCAGTCTCGCAGCCTCGCATTGTATTTGGCGGGCCGCGAGCGCGCGGCCGCCAACGGCATCATCATCGCCGATACGAAGTTCGAATTCGGTCACACGCACGACGGCGAACTGCTTGTGATAGACGAGCTCCTGACACCCGATTCGTCACGTTTCTGGCCCGCGGACGATTACCGACCCGGCCGGAGTCAGGTCAGTTTCGACAAACAACCGCTGCGTGACTATCTCGACGAGCTTCGCCAAGCCGGCAAGTGGGATGCGACCCCCCCACCACCGACGCTGTCCGCCGAGATCGTTCAGGCGACGAGCGATCGGTATCTCGACGCCTACCAGCGGGTCACCGGCCAATCGCTGCCGACGGCACCGTGAAGTTGGCTCCCGAAGGCAGACCCTTCGTACTCATCGGCGCCGCCGTGCTCGGCGGCCTACTGGCCGGCACCGCTGCCTTCGGAGGACTGTGGTGGATCGGAGTGGCCCTGTGGACCCCGCTGGCCGTTTGGGTTCCCGTCTTCTTTCGTGACCCGGTCCGCACCGGACCGCCGCGTCCCGCGCTGGTCCTCGCCCCGGCAGACGGCAAAGTTGTTAGTATCGAGCAGGTACACGAGCCGGATTATATGGGGGGATTGGCAACCCGCGTGTCCGTTTTCATGAACATCTTCAGTGTGCACGTCAATCGCCACCCGGTCACCGGAGTGGTGGAATACCGCGATTACCGGCCGGGGAAATTCTTGAATGCCACTCTCGACAAGGCAAGTGCCGATAACGAGTGCATGTCTCTGGGGGTGCGCAGCGAGCGGGGCCCCGTGCTGATCCGACAGATCGCAGGCCTCGTGGCGCGGAGGATCGTCACCGACCACGTGCCCGGAGATGCCGTACACCAAGGTCGGCGGCTGGGGATGATCCGATTCGGGTCGCGCGTCGACACGTTTCTGCCGCCAGGGGTTTCGATCAAAGTCCGCGTGTCAGACACGGCGGTGGCCGGGAAAACGATACTGGCGGAGTGGCCACAGTGAAGAGCCGGCAACCGCGCAGAGAAAAAGTCCGACGCGTCGTAGTCGTCGTCCCGAGTCTGTTCACGCTCGCCAGTTTGTTCTTTGGTGTCTGGTCGATCGTGCTGTCGATCCAAGGCGACTTCTACCGCGCCAGTTGGTGGATCGTCATTGCGGCCGTCCTCGACGTGTTGGACGGTTTGTCCGCACGTGTAAGCAAAACCGGATCCACATTCGGAGCCGAGTTGGATTCCGTGGTCGACATGGTCAGCTTCGGAATCGCACCCGGAGTGCTGATGTACAGCCTGCTCTTCGCCACGCAGGGACCGTTTGCCTGGGTGTTCTCTTACGCGTTCGCCGTGTGCGTGGCGCTGCGCCTGGCGCGTTTCAACGCCCAGACCGCAGAGCCGCACGAACATCACTTTACAGGCCTGCCATCCACCGCCGCCGGCGTGACGCTCGCATGGTATTATCCATTTACCCAAACGGCGCTGTACCAGGTTCAGCTCGCCACCCTCCCGTGGTCGCAAATGATGATCTTTCTCGTCATCGCGCTCGGCCTCGCCATGGTAAGCAACGTGGAGTACGCGCGCCTGCCTCATATCGGGGTTCGCACCGCCCGAGGACTGGCGGGCATCGGAGTCTACCTTATCATTTTGTGGTTCTCGGCGTTCAGTCGGGATATTTTCTTTTTCCCCCTGGCGATCGCCTACGTCACATATGGGTTGGTACGGTGGGTTATTACCATCCTCGGGCGGGGGGACGACGACCGTGACTACGACGAGACCGTCGAAGAACCGGAACTCGTGCTGCACGACACGACCGACCCCCACCACGCGTCTCCTCGCAAACTCTAGCCGGAATTCGCCATGACCCGATTTGACGTACTCGTCCAGGTGATGCCGCGAGACACTCTGCTCGACCCGCAGGGCCAGGCGGTCGGTCAGGCGCTCACCGCACTCGGGTTCGCCGGCATCGGCGACGTACGTGTTGGCAAAGCGGTGACATTCCAGCTCGACCGGCCTGACGAGGACGCAGCGAAAAGGGACGCTCGAGCCATGTGCGAGCGTCTCTTGGCCAACCCCGTTACCGAAGCCTTTACCGTTGTCGTGGAGGGTGCCACCTAGTGCGGGTGGCGGTGGTCAGATTTCCCGGGTCGAATTGCGACGCCGATACCGTACGGGCGGCGCGCCAAGCCGGAGCGGACGCATTCTACGTGTGGCATCGCGAAACCACGCTGAACGGCGCGGACGCCGTCATCGTCCCGGGCGGCTTTGCCTATGGAGATCACCTCCGCGCCGGCGCGATTGCACGGTTCAGTCCCGTAATGGCAGCGGTGCGCAAATTAGCCGACGCCGGAGCACCGGTATTGGGAATCTGCAACGGATTCCAGGTCCTCTGTGAGGCAGGGATGCTGCCCGGCGCCTTGATGCGGAACGCAGGCCAGCGATTCCTCTCCCGTCCGGTCACGGTCCGGATAGAAAACACCGATACTCCATTCACGACGGCGTACGCGAACGGTGCTATCTTTCGAATGCCGGTCGCGCACGGCGAAGGACGCTACGTTGCCTCTGACGCCGTCATCACGGATCTCGAGCGCGAGGGGCGGGTCGTGTTGCGCTACGTGGACGACAACCCCAACGGCTCGGTCAACGAAATTGCCGGGGTGTGCAATCCGGCGGGCAACATCGTTGGCATGATGCCCCACCCCGAGCGCGCCGCCGACCCCGCCTTGGGCGAAACCGAGGGGGCCAGAGTATTCGAGTCCGTACTTGCCGGCATTGCTCACTCTTCAGGAGGACCGCAATGACTTGGCGTAATCGAGCGATTGCCACGCTTGCCGCTCTTGCAGCGTTGGCCTGCAGCGACCCGGACCCACCGGCCGCGGCGCCCGCAGCGCAGCTGCAAACAACGGATACGGCAGCACCTGCACCGCCCACAGACACCGTGACGACGCAAGCGCAGCCCACCCCCACGCTGCCCTCGCCGCAGCCCGGGGTTACACCACCGCCCGTTGTCTCGCCATTTGCGGCCATCGATGAAGAGCCTTGGTTTCCCACCGATACCGGCACGGTCCAACCTGGATGGACCGCGGAAGACGTGGTTTCCGTGTGGGGAGATCCCGTGCTGGAGCGGTCGGTCGGTGACTGGACATATATGTACTTCCGCAACGGGTGCGAACGCGCCTGTGGAACGTATGACCTCGTCATCTTGGAGCGCGATCAGGTTGTGGATGCGATTGTTCGAGGAACGGGTCACACCTATGCGGGAGTGTCGTCGTCGCCACCCGGCCGGCTCGCAGAGTTTACTCCCAGCGCATCACCCACCGACACCAGCGGGATAATCGGATGAGTGAAAAACCCAGCCGTAATGAGGAAGAGTATTTTGCCCGGCAGGAAGCCGAGCTGTTAAAGGCCCGCCGGGAAAAGGCGGAACGGACTTCCATAGAGGCCGAGCACCAGAGCCACTACATGAAGTGCCCAAAATGCGGGCACGACTTGACCGTCGAGCAGTACCACGGAATCGAAATCGATCGGTGCACCAACTGCAACGGTGTGTGGTTCGATGCCGGCGAGGCCGAACAACTCGCCGGTGACGGAAAAGAAGGGATCCTGGCCAGTGTGTTTGACGCCGTGGTCCGTGGCGTCCGAGGCAAGAAAGCCAACACCGCCGAATGACGGCGACGCGGGCCGAAGTCCTGCCGGGCGAGCCCGCAATCACCGACGACCTGGTTCGCGAGCACGGGCTCCGGCCGCAAGAATACGACACCATCAAGTCGATTCTCCAGCGAGAGCCTACGTTTACCGAGCTTGGCATCTTCTCGGCCTTGTGGAGCGAACACTGCTCCTACAAACACTCACGGTCGATTCTCAAGCTGTTTCCAACCGAGGGTCCCAACGTGTTGCAGGGCCCCGGCGAGAATGCAGGCGTGTTGCGCCTGACCGACGGTTGGGCGGTAGCCTTCAAGATCGAGTCGCACAACCACCCTACCGCGGTCGAGCCGTATCAGGGAGCCGCCACCGGCGTGGGCGGCATTCTTCGCGACGTGTTTACGATGGGTGCCCGGCCTATCGCACTGCTCAACAGCTTGCGCTTCGGTCCGTTGAGCGATCCCCACAATCGATATCTCTTTGCCGGAGCCGTGCGTGGAATCGGTGACTACGGCAACTGTGTTGGGATTCCGACGGTAGGGGGCGAGGTGTCATTTTCGCCGTCCTACGCGGGTAACCCCCTGATCAACGCGATGTGTGTCGGTGTCGTCCGGGAAGACGAGGTGATTCGCGCTGTAGCCGAGGGCTCAGGCAACGTGCTTTTGGCCGTGGGGGCGCGTACCGGGCGAGACGGTATTCACGGCGCGTCTTTCGCCTCGGAGGCACTGACCGAGGAAAGCCAGGCGCGCCGGCCGCAGGTGCAGGTTGCCGACCCATTCACCGAAAAGCTCCTGCTCGAGGCCAGCCTCGAGCTGATCGCCTCGGGGTTCATCGTAGCTATTCAGGACATGGGGGCGGCCGGACTGACCTCCTCGTCAGCCGAGATGGCGGCACGAGGAGGAGTAGGGATCGAGATCGACACCGCACGCGTGCCCACGCGGGAACCCGACATGACGCCGTATGAAATCCTGCTGTCGGAATCTCAGGAACGCATGCTCGTCGTGGCCCTGCGGGATCACGTGGCGGACGTCGAGGCAATCATGCACAAGTGGGAGTTGGAAGCCGTGCCGATCGGTCAGGTGACTGAGGACGGCATGTACAGGGTCCGACACGCCGGCGTTATCGTGGCGGAGATTCCAGGCCGACAGCTCATCGAAGAATGCCCGGTGTACCATCCCGAAGCCACCGAAGACCCGCTGCGGGCGACTCTTCGAGGCCAAACACCCGAGCAGCGCGACCCGCCCCCCGAAACAGCGCTGCTGACATTGCTGGACGAACCCTCGATTGCGAGCAAGCGCTGGGTTTTCGAGCAGTACGATTCGACCGTGCAGGCGTCGACCGTGAACGGCCCGGGGCATGACGCTGGAGTGGTGCGGATTCCAGGAACATCGATTGGTATCGCGGTGGCCACCGATTGCACCTCTCGCTACGTAGCCCTCGACCCCTACGAGGGAGGAAAAGCGGCCGTAGCGGAGGCGGCGCGCAACGTGGCCTGTGTTGGAGCGCGGCCGATAGGGATAACGAACTGCTTGAACTTCGGTAGCCCCGAAAAGGCCGATGTTTTCTTTCAGTTCCGCGAAGCGTGCCGTGGGATCGCCGAGGCATGCAGCGCCCTGGGCACGCCAGTGACCGGTGGAAACGTTTCCTTCTACAATGAGCACCCCCAGGGCGCGATAGACCCGACACCGGTGATCGGGATGGTAGGGGTGCTCGACGATGTTGCCAACGTGCTCCGTTCGTCGTTCACCACACCCGGTGACGCAATCCTGCTGCTTGGCCGCACCCGAGGGCACTTGGGAGCCTCCGCTTATTGGGAATATGTGCTAGACGCGGTCGTCGGATCTCCACCGCCTGTCGACCTCGCCGACGAGAAGGCGTTACAGTCGCTCTTGCTCCACGTCGCGGGCCGGTCCCTCGCTCACAGCTGTCATGATGTCAGCGATGGCGGCCTGGCGGTGGCACTGGCGGAGGCATGTATCGGAACGCCCTACCAGGCGACACCCATTGGAGCCATCGTGGATATTCGAGAGATTCAGGGAAACTTGACCGACGCGGAAGTGCTGTTCGGAGAAGATCAGGGCCGCGCCATCCTCTCGGCCTCGCCAGCAGACGCCGCGATAGTTCTCACCGAGGCTCGGGAATTTGGTGTCCCTGCAACTCAGATTGGGACTGTGGGAGGTGACGGTGATATCTTTCAGATCCAGTTGGCGCGCCGACGCATCGAGGTGGACACCGCCGTGCTACACCAGACCTATTTCGACGCCATTCCCGGGCGAATGGACACGATGGACCCTCAGGCAACGGATAACTAGCCATGTGTGGCGTTTTCGGCGTTTCAAATATTTCTGACGCAGCCCACCACGTTTATCTCGGCCTCTACGCGCTCCAGCACCGAGGACAGGAATCTGCCGGGATCGTGTCGGTCGACGACGACGCAACGACGCACGGCCATCGCCGCATGGGATTGGTGGAGGACATCTTCCCGCCCGCCGTGCTCGATTCCCTGCCCGGAAAAGTTGCCATCGGCCACACACGATACTCTACCACTGGTAGCTCCGAGCTCAGCAACGCACAACCTTGCCTGGTCGATTACCACACGGGGTCCCTCGCGTTGGCTCACAACGGGAACCTCACCAACGCAGCCGAACTGCGAGCAGACTTGGTTCGCAAGGGATCCATCTTCCAGACCTCATCGGACTCGGAGGTTCTGGTTCACCTCATCGCACGCTCTGAGGCACGCGAACCCGAAGATCAGATTCTCGACGCGCTCGAGCGCGTCGAGGGCGCGTACACCCTCGTCATGACGATCGGCAAGACGCTGTACGCGATTGTGGATCCAAGAGGCTTCCGCCCGCTCGTCCTCGGCAAGCTCGGCGCAGGTTTTGTGGTAGCCTCCGAGACGTGTGCTCTCGATATCATCGGAGCGTCAGTCGTCAAGGAACTGAACCCGGGGGAGTGGCTGCGAATCGAGAACGGTAGGGTTCAGGAGTTACCGCCGCTGCCATCCAGCCCGCCGAAACGATGTGTGTTCGAATTGATCTACTTCTCCCGACCGGACAGCACGGTGTTCGGTGAGTCGGTAGACCGCGTGCGCCGCAACCTAGGCCACCGCCTTGCGCTCGAGCACCCCAGCCCCGGTGCGGATTGTGTGTTCTCCGTCCCCGACTCGTCCAACGCCATGGCGCTGGGTTATGCGGAAGAGAGTGGGATCAAGCTGGAGCATGGACTCATCCGGAATCACTATGTGGGCAGAACCTTCATCAATCCGAGCCCGTCGACCCGCATCGAAAAGGCGCGCATCAAGTTCAACCCCGTGCGGGACGTCGTGGACCAAAAGGAAGTCGTTGTAGTCGACGACTCGCTGGTGCGTGGGACCACATCGCAGAGCCTGATTAGCATGATTCGTCAGGCCGGCGCCACGAAGATCCACCTGCGAATCGCCTCCCCCCCGATTACCGGCCCCTGCTACTACGGCATCGACACGCCCACACGCGAGGAACTCATCGCCTCCACGCACTCGGTCGAGGAGATTCGGGCGCATCTGGAAGTCGACACGCTCGGCTACCTGTCCCTCGAAGGTATGCATGACGCCGCAATCTCCGGGAAGCCGGGTTACTGCGACGCGTGTTTCTCGGGAGCCTACCCCACCGCCGCCCCGGGAGAGCGATCGGAGCAACTCCACGTCAACCCAGCGATACCCGCCGTCGCTACGTGACGAAAACCAAGCAACACGTCTTTTCCTTCGGAGATGGACACGCCGAAGGCTCCGCACAAATGCGTGCCGTGTTGGGTGGCAAAGGGGCCAATCTCCACGAGATGACGCAACTCGGAATCCCGGTGCCTCCGGGGTTTACGATTTCGGCACGCCTCTGCAAGGCGTATCTCGCCAAGCACACACTGCCGGCCAGCCTCCGCAACGAAGTAACGCAGGCCATGGCTCGGCTGGAGGCTACCTCGGGCCGGCGTTTCGGCGACGCAACGAGCCCGCTGCTCGTTTCCGTCCGCTCCGGGGCCCCGGTTTCGATGCCGGGGATGATGGACACGATTCTGAATCTCGGCCTCAACGACGTCACAGCCCGCGCGCTAGGCGAGCAGACGAACAACCATCGTTTCGCCTACGACTGCTACAGGCGTCTCGTCCATATGTACGCGGACGTCGTGTTCGCTCTGAAACCGGAAATCGGCGCGGATCCCATCGAGACCGCCACCGAACGCATGATGCGCGCCCGCAAGGTGGAACGCGAGATCGACCTCGAGCCAGACGATCTCCGCGAGCTCGTCACCACGATCAAGTCGGTGGTCGAGCGACAGAGCGGCCGGGCGTTTCCGACGGATCCGTGGGACCAGCTGTGGGGTGCGATCGAGGCCGTGTTCCGTAGTTGGCAGACGAAGCGGGCCATCGAGTACCGCCGCGTGCACAGGATTCCCGACGATCTTGGGACCGCCGTCAACGTCGTCGCGATGGTGTATGGCAATATGGGGGAGGACTCCGGCACCGGCGTCGCATTCACCCGTAATCCGTCCACGGGCAAACCCGAACTCTTCGGCGAGTTCCTGACCAACGCGCAGGGCGAAGACGTCGTTGCCGGCATCAGAACGCCGCAACCGATCGGCACGATGGCCGTGTCCTGCCCGCAAGCCTACGAGCAGCTTCGCCAGACGGCCCAAAAACTCGAGAGCCATTTTCTTGATATGCAGGACATCGAGTTCACCGTCGAATGCGGTCAGCTGTACCTGCTGCAGACCCGGTCCGCCGATCGCACGGCTCAAGCCACCGTCCGCGTGGTGGTCGACATGGTGAGGGAATCCCTCATCACGGAGAGTGATGCCGTCGCACGCGTCGATCCCGCTCAACTCGATCGGCTGCTCCACCCCACCGTCGATCCCGAGGCCGATCTAGACGTGTTGTCGGTGGGGCTTCCCGCGTCTCCCGGGGCTGCCGTCGGTCAAGCCGTGTTCGATGCCGACACGGCCGTGGCCCGAGGCGCCACGGGAGATCCGGTCGTGTTGGTTCGCCGCGAAACCAATCCGAACGACTTCCATGGCATGGTAGCCGCAGCGGCGATCTTGACGGAGCGAGGCGGGATGACCAGCCATGCGGCGGTCGTGGCTCGCGGAATGGGAAAATGTTGTGTGGTGGGGGCCAAAGAAATCCACGTCGATGAGGCAAGCCGAAAGTTTCTCGTGAACGGCCGCGAAATCAACGAGGGCGATTGGATCACCATAGACGGATCCAATGGGCGCGTCATCGCAGGCAAGGCCCCCTTGATCACTCCAGATCATGGCGAAAACTTCGACCAGCTCATGCATTGGGCAGACAAGTTCAGGTTGCTGCGCGTCCGCGCCAACGCCGACACCGCTGAGGATGCTCTGCGCGCGCTCGAGTTTGGCGCTGAAGGCATCGGCCTTTGCCGCACGGAACACATGTTCTTTCAGGGCGACCGCATCGACACGATGCGGGAAATGATCGTGGCCAGCAACCTGGAGGGGCGGCGTGCCGCACTCTCCAAGTTACTGCCGATGCAGCGGGGCGATTTTGCCGAGATTTTCCGCGTGATGGACGGACGGCCGGTTACCGTGCGCTTGCTCGATCCGCCGCTGCACGAGTTTTTGCCGCACGGCGACGACGAGATTGCACAGCTGGCCAAGCGGATCGGCGCGCAGTTCGAGCGACTCAGAAACTTCGTCGAGGTGTTGACCGAAGTGAATCCGATGCTGGGCCACCGTGGATGCCGCCTGGGTATCACCTACCCCGAGATTACCGAAATGCAGGCTGAAGCGATCTTCGAAGCCGCCTGCGAAGTCGCCGCCAGTGGCGTGGATGTACGTCCGGAGATCATGATACCGTTGGTGGCCCACAACGAAGAGTTTTTACGGCAAGCCGCCCTGGTGCGGGAGGTGGCGGAGCGGGTCTTCGCGCAACGAAAACGCCGAGTCGAATACCTGCTCGGCACGATGATCGAACTACCTCGAGCCGCGTTGACCGCGGACAAGATCGCCGGGACCGCCGAATTTTTCTCGTTCGGAACGAACGACCTCACCCAAACCACGTTTGGGTTCTCGCGCGACGACGCCGGCCGGTTTCTTCCACACTACATCGAGTCCGGCATTCTTGAGGACGACCCCTTCCAAACCATCGACCGAGACGGGGTTGGGTCGCTGATTCAAACAGCAGTCAAGCTGGGTAGGGAAACCAACCCCAAATTGAAGATCGGTATTTGTGGAGAACACGGCGGCGATCCCCGGTCCATCGCTTTCTGTCACGAAACTGGGATGAACTACGTGTCGTGCTCACCCTTCCGAATTCCGATTGCCCGGCTGGCGGCCGCGCAGGCGACGCTGCACCAGCGCAAAACCTGACGGGGGGGCAGCCTCAGAATCTCGTCCGAGGGAGCCCGACGCTACTCACTCCTGCGTGGCCAGTAGGTGAGCCAACGCCTCTTGCACGGTGGGAAGCTCAAATTGGAATCCGCTCTGCTCCAACCGCGCCGAGGATACTCGCTGACTGACGAGCAGAAGCTCGTCAGCCATCTCTCCCAATACCGCGCGCGCCGCCACAGCTGGAAGGGGAATTATGGTTGGACGCCGGATCGTTCGTCCCAACGCACGTGTGAATTCTTCATTTGTGACGGGGTTGGGAGCCACCACGTTCACGACGCCGGATATCTCGCCGTCGATGACATGCGCACACGCACCGACCACGTCACCCAACGCGATCCAGCTCATGTACTGACGCCCAGACCCAACGACACCACCGAGTCCTATTCTGAATGGCGGGAGCATCTTGGCGAGTGCGCCGCCCTTGGTGCTGAGCACCGGCCCCGTGCGTAGGGTAGCCACCGGAATCTCTGCATCGCGCGCCGCTGCCACTGCATCCTCCCACCCAATGACCACCTCCGCCAAGAAACCGGTTCCAGGAGCGCTGCTCTCGGAGAGCAGTTCCGATCCGCGGTTGCCATAGTACCCAACCGCAGATCCGGCCACCAACAGACGCGGCTTGGCTGGCGCGCGCGCCAGGGCCTCGCTCAGGATTCTGGTGCCGTGGATCCGGCTGTGCTTGATACGCTCCTTCTTGGCCCGTGTCCACCGACCGTCGCCGATGTTTTCACCCGCGAGGTGGACCACCACGTCGAAACCCGACACGCTGTCGGGATCCAGAACCTCGGCCGTAGGATCCCACCGCCTGATCTGGCTTTCAGCCCCGTCCGCGGAACGACTCAGGCCCCAAACCTCATCACCCCGCCGGCGCAGTGCGTGGGCCAAGCTACGACCGATGAGGCCGGTCACACCGGTTATGAGGATTCGCTTCATCAGTATGCCCGCACGCTCCGCACCGTCCGATGGTGCGTGTCAGTTCCAAAGAACACGGGCCCGACACAGCGTGCCGAACCCGTGGGTGGGCATGGAGGCGCGGGGAATCGAACCCCGCCAACCCCGTGTCTCACGCGTAGCAAAACGTCGTTAAACGTAGACGCAATGCGGGTAAAGGCTCAAGAGCACCCGCACCGAACACAGCCAAACGACGCGGTACAACGGATGGCTACGTCACAATTCCGTCACAATTCGACCTAGCCAGTCTTCCGGCCAGGGATAAGAAGGGGCTCGAGTCGCTGCGATCGGGCGGCGTGAGCCCACTCGCTGTAGATCCACTGCATAATCATAAAGAAAGCTCCCGAGGAGGTTCCCCGGGAGCTAGCATTGGTGGTTCAACGGGATGTCAAATCTAGATCAGAACCGTTGCCCCTCCGGCGGTCTCGAACTCCTCCTCTCGGTCCTCTGCCCTGTCAAACAACACATCCATTGGGGTAGGAGGAAGATGAACGATTCTGACAACCTCGTCGACGGTGGGTGATTCCGGCGTGGCATCGACCAAGGGCGGTTTATCCGGTGCTGGAATGACGCTATTCCACTCCCGCTTCGCCGCGATGTAATCGTCGAACGTTTCCTCAAGCACTGCGAAAGCTTCCACTTCAGTCGATCCTTCTGCCACGCACCCTTCAAGCTCGTCGATCCACGCAAGCCAATAACGGGACTCGCCCTCCACATGGAATTGGCTGCGGCGAGTGTACGGCAAACTCCGATAGTAGGCGAGGTCACGCTTCATCATAGCGGACTTCCTCCTTTTCGGGTCTCAATGAGTCGTTCCACTTTCTCTAATACCTGCCTCGCCACCCAGTTCTTTAGGTTTCGGTTCCTAGGAATGATAACTGTAGACCACTCTGGATAACTAGGATGCTCGAAAAATGTTCCATGACGAGCCTCCTTTTTTCTAGTAAACTCATACCCCTCAAGGATTTGCGCGAGCGCGGCCGGGGACCACCCAGCGGTTGAGGCACGGAGCTTTTCCATCTGTTTTTCCGCTCTCCGGCTCGGCGACACCGGGATCAGCCCGTTTGTTGGCGTTCGCGCACGTAGAGCGGGATGCTGTATAAATAGGTGCCGTCAACCCGCACCGTGAAATCGTAGTTGCCCTCCCCTGGGATTATGAGGTTGTTCACCTCCATCGCCCACTCGACGACAATTGGCATGCTGGGATCAGCGGTGTCCGACGGAACCTTAAAGGAGAATTCGGGCGGGCCTCCAAGCCGTGTTCCAGTCGGGCCGACGAAATCCACGCGAGCTACATGGTCACCAGCCTCACGCCGGTCGAACTCCAGGCGGACGAGAACGCTGAAGCGGGGCCAAGTCTTTGGGAAGTGGGCAATCCACATGTTCGTGAATGTGCCGATCAGATTCCACTTGCCGCCGGCCCCTTGCACTGCAGCGTCCGCCAATATCCCGTATTTCACATACATTGAGCTATTCCTGTATCTCGTGTTGTGATCTACATCACGCGGTGGCGGTTTGTCCTTTTCTAAGGTTTCGGGTTCTCCTAGGTGGTGCTCAGTCAGGTCATGAACGGTGCGTTCAAAAGTTACCTCCCGGGACCAGAGGCAGGAAGCGTGTCGTATCTTGGTTATTTCGTGTTGTACAACTTACAGTTGGACCGACTATCCCGAGCCGCAGCCGCCACAGTGGTCGGGGTGGCTTGAGGCGGGCGGTTGGATTACCTGCATAGATCCGGTGCTCACTATCCCGGCTCAAGCAGAGGACTTTGCCAAGCGCCGTCAGTCGGCATTCGTTTCTTAGGCCGCTGGCCCGGCGAGACCGTTGGCAGCTTCGATGAGCTGCCGTAGATCCTCATCAGTGAAGGGATCTGAAAGGGTGACGGTGGCCGCGAGATCCTCGCGGTCGCGAAACAAGCCCGCACTC